>JAVBNJ010000112.1:0-12854 GCA_031551625.1 Bacteroidales bacterium
ACCTACGACGGTATTTCGATAGCCTGGGCTATGGTGGAATATATCCACGAACACCCGGCCGCCCGCGCCAAAACGCTTTTTGCGACACACTACCACGAGCTGAACGAAATGGAAGAAGTGTTTCCGCGTGTGAAAAATTACAACGTGTCGGTCAAAGAAAGCAACAACAAAGTAATATTCCTGCGCAAGCTGCAACGCGGCGGCGTAGAACATAGTTTCGGTATTCACGTGGCCAAGATGGCGGGTATGCCGCAGCAAGTGGTAGCCCGTGCCAACGAAATGCTGAAAAAACTGGAAGCACAACGCCAGTCGCCTTCACAACCTACTGTAAAGGGCGTCGTGAAAAACGAGAACATGCAACTTTCGTTTTTCCAGCTCGACGACCCGGTGCTCACACAAATCCGTGATGAATTAAAACATATCGACATTAACAGCATGTCGCCGCTTGATGCGTTTGATAAACTACGGGAGATAAAGAAAATTTCGGGGCTGTAATAGATTTAACAAATTCTAAAAATTTGTCAGATCTGAAGCATAATGAAGAAGCTATTTAGCTAGTGTGAAAAAAGAAAACCAACATATCGAATTTAAATCGGGCTTCAACGACGAAGTAATTGAAACGCTGACGGCATTTGCCAATACGAATGGCGGAAAAGTGTTGGTGGGAGTGGCCGACAATGGTGCGCCTGTAAAAGGCTTTACGATTGGCAAAGAAAGTATCCAGAAATGGTTGAACGAAATAAAAACAAAAACGCAACCGGCTGTTATTCCCAATGCAGAGGTTATAGCATACAAGGGGCACGAAATAGTTGAATTTTCGGTACAGGAATTTCCGGTCAAACCGGTAGCTTGCAGGGGGCGCTATTTCCGGCGGGTAAAAAATGCAAATCATCAGCTATCACCTGTCGAAATTTCGGATATGAGCATGGGGTCGTTGCAAGTATCATGGGACTCGTATGCTGCAACAGGAGCTACGTTGAAGGATGTTGATTTGTTGAAAGTAAAACAGTTTATTCAAAAAGTGAATGCCACAAAACGCTTTGAACTAAAAGGTACATGGAAGGAATGTTTAGAGAAATTACGTTTGATTGCGAATGGCAAAGTAACGAATGCGGCGCTATTGTTATTTGCAAAGAACGATATACTGTACAATGTGCATTTGGGCCGTTTCAAAACACCTTCGTTGATTGTGGACGACAAAATGCTCCGCCTGCCATTGTTCGAAGCGGTAGAAGAAACGATGAAGTATTTGATTTCGCATATTCAGGTGGCGTTTGAGATCACCGGAAAGACTACGCAACGGACGGAAATATTCGAATATCCGTTGCCGGCCTTGCGGGAGTTGGTATTAAATGCATTGATACATCGCGATTACCTGAGTCCGGTGGATGTGCAAATAAAAATATTTGACAATTATATTACATTTTTCAATCCGGGTCAACTCTATGGAAACCTTACGGTAGAAGACTTGAAGACGAATGCCTATCAAGCCTATGCCAGAAATAAATTACTTGCCGAAGCATTTTACCTGACCGGCGATATTGAGAAATACGGTAGCGGATTCCAGCGTATCCGTGGAGAATTGGAGGCTTACCCTACGATGAAATTGGAATGTCAAGAAATAGCTAATGGATTTTTGGCGACGTTAAGATATACCGAAAGAAAAACCGGAACGACCACCCCTAAAGGTACCCCTAAAGGTACCCCTAAAGGTACCCCTAAAGGTACCCCTAAAGGTACCCCTAAAAAAAATGAACACCTTGATCCGGTGATAACTGGCGATATTACGCCGGGCGAAGAAAGAGTATTAGGGATAATTAGCCAAAACGCTAGAATTACTCGCGAAGAAATGGCTGATGAACTTAATGTGAGTGTAAATGCTATAAAACGACATATTAAAGGTCTGAAAGCAAAAGGAAGACTGGTAAGAAATGGTCGTAAAATAGGAATATGGGAGATAATAAAATGAATATATTAACCACCATAGTACGTTCGCTGACCGCATCTCGTCTACGAAAATTAGACGAGAGCCGTCGTGCGCCGCAGGCTTTTCAACAGTCGATTTTTAATTCACTGATTGTAGCCGGACGAGAAACACAATTCGGAGCGCAATATGTTTTTAAGGATATTTCGACGCTTGAGCAGTTTCAGCAACGGGTGTCGTTGCATGAATACGATGCGTTGAAACCATATATTGACCGTATGCGAAGCGGCGAACAACATGTGTTGTGGAACACGCCGGTGCATTGGTTTGCCAAATCGAGCGGAACAACAGCCGATAAAAGCAAATTCATTCCCGTAAGCAACGAGTCGCTGCAACGCTGCCACTACCAAAGTACGAAAGATGTGTTGATGTTTTACATTAACAATTATCCGAAATCCAGATTGTTTAATGGGCGTGCTCTCACGCTTGGTGGGAGCCATAGACCGGAAGTTGATGGAAATATCCGTAGCGGCGACTTGTCGGCATTGCTGATCCAAAATTCGCCATGGTATGCCGAGATTGTGCGTACACCACCGCGCGAGGTGTCGCTTATTGCTGATTTTGAAACCAAAGTACAACGCATTGCCGAAATTGTTACCAAACAAAATGTAACGAATTTTTCCGGTGTGCCTTCGTGGAACCTGGTACTGATGAAGCGGATTCTCGAAGTGTCGGGCAAGAAAAATCTGCTGGAGGTGTGGCCCAACCTGGAACTGTTCATGCACGGCGGCATCAGCTTTGTGCCCTATCGCGAACAGTACCGCCAACTTATTCCGTCGGACGATATGCATTACATGGAAACATACAATGCTTCCGAAGGATTCTTTGCCATACAGGACGACCCGAAAGATGCCTCCATGTTTTTGTTGGTCGATGCCGGTATTTTCTACGAATTCATCCCGATGAATAAACTGGCCGAAGCGCAAGCCGGCACATTTACGGCATTCGATACGGTAGAAACAGTAAAAGCAGGCGTGAACTATGCCATGGTTATTACTACCAATGGCGGTCTTTGGCGTTACCTGATCGGCGATACGGTAATGTTCAAATCGCTCTATCCGCATAAGATAAAAATAACCGGACGCACGCGCCATTTCATCAATGTATTCGGTGAAGAACTGATTGTTGATAATGTTATTGCTGCACTCAAAGCGACTTGCCACGCTACCGGAGCGCAAGTAAGTAACTATACCGTAGCGCCTATTTTTATGGATGCTTCGGCAAAAGGGGCGCATGAATGGGTGATGGAATTTGAAACGCCACCTGCCGATATTGATGCCTTTGCCACGGTGCTGGATAAGGAATTATGCAATGTTAACTCCGACTACGAAGCCAAGCGATCCAATAACACTACACTTAACAAGCTTGTATTGACAGTTGTTCCGAAAGGTACCTTTTATGAATGGATGCGTAGCCGTGGAAAACTCGGTGGACAAAATAAAGTGCCGCCGCTTTACAATACCCGCGAATATGTGGAGGCGTTGAAAAAATTATGTATTGTTTGATTTTAGTATATTTGTAAATAATTTAAAACCTATGAAAAAATATATTTTGTTAGCTGTTGCTACCTTGCTTACGATAGGTGGTTATGCACAGGACGACGACGATAACCGTATCGTGTTTGGTATAAAAGCAGGCCTTAACCTGTCGACAATCACAGATGCTAACCTGAAAATAATTTCTACCAGTAATGTAAGCGATCACTACATTGATGGTAGCAAAGTGTTGGCTGGATTTTTTATTGGCGGGCATGTAAATTTTAATTTTACGGAACACATTGGGTTGCAACCCGAGCTGATGTTTACGATGCTTGGCGGACAAAGCGACGATTGGGTTTCAACCATGAGTACGCGCTATAATTACCTTACTGTTCCCGTACTGCTTGATGTGAAGTTTGACGATTTCAGTATTTTTGTCGGTCCGCAATTTGGCTTTAATGTATACCGGCGGGGAGCGCTCAACGGCGTAGAGTTCGAGGGAAAAGATTACGATGCCGCATTGGAATCGGTAGGATTGAAATTTAATGTATTTGATATTGCAGCTACCATTGGTTTGCAGTATGCATTTGAAAGCAGTTTCCTGGTTAGTGCCCGCTACACGTTAAGCTTGAATCCTGTTATCCGCCCTGAAACTGACGATATGGAAATTACCGGTGGCGGTAACCGCGTGTGGCAAATCGGCGTAGGGTATCAATTTTAAATAATTTTCCCACAAAGGAACAAAGAGCGCGAAGATTGCTTCGTACCGCGCAATGATGAACCTTGTAAACTTTGTGCTCTTCGTGTCTTTGTGAGAGTTAAAATAATTAGATGAAAAACTTATTTCTACTTTCTATTGTTGCTGTTGCATTGTTTGCATGCAAGCAAAATACTCCGCAAATAATACCCGCCGATCCGCATTTCAATGCCTGTTGCCTGCATGAGCACGAACCGCTGGCAAAAGATACTGAATTAGAACAACTCGGTTTAACGGATGTGGCTTCGCTTGATCCGGGTATTATTGTGCAAATGGTGTATTGCACGCCCTACAATTTTATGGGTAAAGTATTATACAGTGACATCAGCCGCGCTTACCTGCAACCCGACGTAGCGCAAAAATTATTGAAGGCTTACAAGGCAGTGAAAAAAATGCGCCCCGATTTAACATTAGTAGTGTATGATGCTGCGCGGCCGATTGCTATCCAACGTGAAATGTGGGATATGGTGAAAGGTACCGAATGGGATTACTATGTGGCCAATCCCAATAAAGGCGGAGGCATGCATAACTTTGGTGCTGCGGTCGATTTGACATTGATCGACTGTACCGGCAAGCCCCTTGACATGGGCACGCCTTATGATTACTTCGGTTATGAAGCAAATACCGACAAGGAAGACGAGTTGGTAAAAACAGGACGTATTACTCCGCGCGAACTGGAAAACCGCTTGCTGCTCCGAAAAGTGATGACCGATGCCGGTTTTCGAACTATTAAAAGCGAATGGTGGCATTTCAACTCCTGTTCACTCGACGAAGCGAAACAATTATATAAGGTAATTGAGTAGCTCGAAAAAATGGCACGATATTTGTTAAGAACTGCCTGAATTATAATTTTAAACTATTTATTAATTAAAAAACAAAAATTTATGAAAAAACTTTTGATTGTTATTGCAGCCCTGGCTGTGAGTGTAGGTGCTAATGCACAAATTAAATTCGGTGCAAAAGCCGGTTTGAACTTGTCGCAGATTAGTGCAAGTGATCAAGACGGAGCGGAAGCTACTAGTATGCTGCCTGGTTTCTTTGTGAGTGGTCATGCTAATTTTGGGTTGGGCCAATTCTTTGGAGTACAGCCCGAGTTGATGTTCTCAATGCAAGGCGGAAAGGAGGAGGATATGTCTATGCACTTGAATTATATTAATATACCTGTATTATTCGAGGTAAAACCTATTGCAAATTTCAGTATTTTTGTCGGGCCTCAAATAGGATTTAACTTATATAAATCAGCTTCGGCAGGAGGTGTTACTATTTCAGGATCTCAGTTTGAAGAGATGATTGCAAAAGTAAATACCATTGATTTTGCCGCTGTGGTGGGTGTGCAGTATGCTGTACTGGATCATTTCTTGATTAGCGCCCGTTACAATATTGGGTTTACTCCTACACTTGATATCGATGGTGTAGGTGGAATGACCAATCGTGTTATCCAAATAGGCGTTGGCTACCAATTCTAATTCTTGAAAAATATTTTAGAGAGCGCATCAACAAAGTTGGTGCGTTTTTTATTTTGAAAAATTCGTTAGTAAGTCATACACTACATTGTATTCATATCCCTTGCTTACCGCAAACCGCAATAATTTTACTTTAAGTTCTTCGGATGAGGTGGTGGTTTTGAGTGTAGCATTTTTTCGTTTCAGCAAGGCCAGCAATTCTTTTTTGTAATCGTTGGCATCTATTTCTTTCAGTGCCTCGGCAATAATTGGGGTGCTGATTTTTTTTGCTTGCAGCGCTTGCCGTATTTTCAAGATGCCCCAATGAGACAAGCGGTATTTGTCGCGCACAAAGGCATGGGCGTAGCGTGTTTCGTCAATAAATTTATCGGCTAGTAATTTTACAACTATTGCCTTCGCCTCTTTTTCCGGAACTTCCCATTTGTGCAGTTTTTTCTGCACATCAGCTATGCATTTCTCGCTGCGACTACACAGGTGTTGCAATCGGGCTAATGCTTGTTCAGAAGTCATAAACTAAAAGATTAGTTTTGTGTACGTATTAGTTAGTTCTAACTGTACTTGTCTGCCAAAATACATGGCGTAGTTTGGTTCTTCATGCCCTGCCGGAAAGCCGTAGCAAACGGGGATTCCAAGTGGTGCGGCGTAGCCGTCGATAATTTCGCCGGCAGTTTTCCCTACGATAATTTCGTCGGCTTTCATAGTAGTGAAGTGTCCAACGATCAATCCGGCTAAGCGTTGCAGTTTACCGCTGCGTTGCAGGTTGTTCAGCATCCGGTCGAGGTGGTAATGGAATTCGCTCACATCTTCGATGAATAGAATAGAATTATCAGACCAGCAATCGTCGGGAGTAGCGGCGATGTTGAGTAACATAGATAAATTGCCGCCTGTCAGTCTCCCTCGCACTTTGCCATATTTGTTGAGCGGGTGTGCGGCAATCGTATATTCGGTCAATTCGCCGAACAGTGCTTGGCGTAGTGTGTGTGTGCTTTCGCTCTCGTTGCTGTCTGTGGGGAATGTTTTCGGCATGGCCCCGTGGATGCTTTGCAACCCCAAGCGTTGCAGACGTGCATGGATAAGAGTAACGTCGCTGAATCCAACTAACCATTTAGGCGATTGCACGAGCGGCGAAAAATCAATGTCGTCAATAATTCGTCCGCAGCCGTAACCACCACGTGCACACAAAATGGCTTTTATTTCCGGATCGTTGATGGCGGCTTGCAGATCGGTGCGGCGCTCTTCGTCGGTACCTGCAAAACCCATGTACTGTGCAGTGGCATGGGCGCCCATTTTTACGCGCAGTCCCCAGCGTTCCAAATGTTTTACGGCATTGATCAGTAGTGCGGCATCAATTTTTCCGGCAGGCGATACAATGCTAATGTAATCGTTTTTTTTGAGGTAGGGGGGCTGTTGCATACTTGTACATTTTCATTGCAAAGGTGCAATTTTTTTTGCCTTCCTCAAAAAAAATAATTAAATTTACCGAAACAAAACCAATGCCTATGATTATAGAACAAGCCCTCCTTATAGCCTCCTTATTACTTTTTGTCAGCGTGATTGCCGGGAAAACGGGTTACAGATTCGGTGTGCCGGTTTTGTTGCTTTTCTTGCTGATTGGTATGGTGGCGGGCAACGATGGCTTGCACATTATTAATTTTCAAAATTTTCATATTGCTCAAAACATTGGTGTGGTGGCGTTGGCATGTATCCTTTTCTCCGGCGGGATGGATACCAAGTACGACGAAATACAACCGGTAGCATGGAAAGGTATTATCCTTGCAACGTTAGGTGTACTGCTCACGGCATTGCTTACGGGCGTGTTTATATACTATCTTTCCCAAACATTTTTTCCCGATTTTACGTTGACTTTCCTGGAATCGTTGTTGTTAGCGTCTGTTATGTCATCGACCGACTCTGCATCGGTATTTGCTATCCTGCGCTCACGCGGCCTTTCGTTGCGCCATCGCTTACGCCCTTTATTGGAACTCGAGAGCGGTAGCAACGACCCGATGGCTTACATGCTTACCATTACGCTTATCCCGTTGGTAATGGCCGATAATACGGGAGTCTCATGGGGGATGGTTACCTTGTTGTTTTTTGTACAATTGATTATTGGTGCACTGGGTGGTTTTATATTAGGAAAATTAGCCGTACGGGTGATCAATAAAATCAATATTGATAATGATGCATTGTACCCGATTTTACTGATTGCCTGCATGCTGTTTATTTTTGCAGCAACCTATTTTGCCAAAGGTAACGGCTTCTTGGCTGTGTATATCGGCGGGCTGGTGATTGGTAATAGCAAGTTTGTGCACAAACGTACCACACGGAAATTTTTCGACGGGTTGGCATGGCTCTTCCAAATTGTAATGTTCCTGGCATTGGGGTTACTTGTAAACCCTTCGGAGTTGTTGCCTATTGCAGGTGTTGGAATATCGGTAGGAGTATTTATGATTATTTTTTCGCGCCCATTGGCGGTGTTCATTAGCTTGGCTCCATTCCGTAAAATGCCGTTCAAAGACCAGTTGTACGTATCGTGGATTGGCTTGCGTGGCGCAGTTCCTATCATCTTTGCCACCTATCCGATGATTGCCGATGTGCCGCATGCACGTATTATGTTCAACATTGTTTTCTTTATTACTATTCTTTCGCTGTTGGTGCAGGGAACTACAGTACCTTCGTTTGCAAGGATACTGGGACTGGCCAAACCCAACATGGCGGCACGCAAGTTGGAAGATTTTGATGTGGAATTTGCCGAAGATATTAAATCGTCGATGATGCAGGTAACACTTACCGAACCTATGTTGCGAAAGGGTTCCCGGTTGATGGATTTGCCTTTGCACGACAAAGCATTGGCGGTAATGGCCAAGCGCGACGATAATTATTTTATTCCTAAAGGGCAGACCGAATTGAAGGAAGGTGACAAGTTGCTGCTGATTTCGGAAGACGACAAGGTATTGGACGAAGCGTCGGATATGCTGGAGCAAATACATGTTGACTCAACAGACGAATTATTAAGTGTAAAATAATGGGCTGCGGAACAGGTACTAAAATCAAAGACGCATGGATGGTGGTGGTAAACCCCAAGGCCGGAAGCGGCCGGGGGCTTACCGATTGGCCGATTATCTCCAACCAGATGAATAAAAGCGGTATTGACTTCACTTGTGTATTTACCGAACATAAATATCATGCCGTAGAATTGACCGTGAAAGCGATTAACGATGGCTATCGAAAGATTGTAGCCATTGGCGGCGACGGTACCATCAACGAAATTGTGAACGGCCTGTTTATTCAGCAACAAGTGACGCCTGCCGAGGTATCGCTGGCGGTAATTCCTGCGGGAACAGGCAACGACTGGTTGCGCATGTTCGGCATCCCCAATACCTATTCGAAAGCGGTGCAGTCTATCGTAGAGCACCGTACTATTTTGCAAGACGTGGGGTTGATTACATTCTACGAAACACGCATCAAGCATCAGCGCTACATGGCCAATGTGGCCGGCATGGGTTTCGATGCCATGGTCAACCGCCTTTTCAATCGGATGAAAGACGAAGGTCGCTACAATAAAAACCTGTATTTATGGGGAACGTTGCGTACATTATTTTCCTATCGTGCAAAGCGTTTTACAGTGAAAATAGACGATGTGTTGTTATATGATGGAGCCGTATTCACAGCTGCTGTCGGTATCGGCAAATTCAACGGCGGCGGTATGAACCAGATGCCTAATGCGGTGGTGGACGATGGTCTCTTTGATATTACGGTAGTGAAACGAATGAACCCGCTGAAAGTAATTTATCACTTTCATAAATTGTATAACGGGAAAATATATAAAATTGCGAAAGTCCTTGCTACGCAAGGTAAGCAAATTACCATCGAAACACAGCCCGAAAGCCCGATTGAAATTGACGGCGAAGCAATGGGCTATTCTCCTTTCACGTTTGAGTTGCTGCCACGCAGTATCAAAGTGGTGGTGGGAGCGGATTATGGGGCTTAGAAACCTATAAAATAGCCGCTCAATCCGACGGCTAAACCAAGCACTACTTTTATTCCTTTTACGGTAAAGAATGCACGCGGGCTCTCGGCGAGTAACGGCAATGCCGTATGCCCATCCTGCACCAAACAACTTGTGAGCAGTATGCTGAACGGTATGTTGCCTGCAGCAAATAGCGAAATAAAAATCATGTGTGGTCCCGATTCGGGTATCAGTCCTATGAGAATGGCAAGGAGCATGACGAGCAGCATGTTGTTCGTAATCCAGTCTTGAAAATCAACCCGCATCAGCAGCAAATGCACGACTGCCAACGCACCCAGTGTCCACAGGAAAATTTTGAAAAAGTGTTTTTTGATCACATGTCCCCACAAGTGTTCTTCGAGGAAATGATCGTCAACGGAAGCGATAAGAAAAAACGTAACAATGCTGATGCAGCCGAACAAAATGTTCAACCAGCGTTCGCTGAACAGGATGCTGGCCGGTTCAGCGTGGGCATGCACGTGTCCATGTGCATGGCCGCATTCGGCAGTGTGCACATGGCCTTCGACTCCGTGGCTGTGTTCCAGCAAGCCCGACAGCATGGCTACGATAAACACCAGCAAACCCGCCAGTAGCAAGGCGCGCTGAAACGATAGGTGCCGGAAATTAGTTATAATATTTGGCCAAAATTTGCCTTTCGATTCCAAATGCTCATGTTCGTGTACTTGAAAATGTTGTACGGAGAAAGGCGTTGGAAATCGCTTCACACAACGGTTTATTAGCCACCCTGCTATAATTGCAATTGCAAATAGAATTCCGTTAATCAACAACGCAGTGGCGGGCGACATGGCCAGTAATACAAACGACTCGTCGCCGGTGGTGGCAATAGTCATGGCTACCAGCGCGCCGAAATTGACAATGCCATGGGTAAACAACGACACTGCAGCAAATCCGCCGATGCAACCGGGTACCAATCCCAGCAGTGCTGCCAACACAATTTGCCCGAATGGCGAGCGTTGCAAACGTTCAAGCGAATGTCCTTTCGAACGTACGTTGATGTATTCGATAAATAACATCATCACCATTACCAAGCCGGTAATGAGAAAAGTATTTTTTATGATTTCCAATATCTCTTCCATAGCATTCTCTCTGTGTTTCTCTGTGACTACTCCGTGTTTCTCTGTGATATTTTATTACACGGAAGGACACAGGACGCTCACAGAGGTTCCGGAACTTTATTTTTTAAAATAATTATTTAGCAGTTGCTCTGCCGCAATAAACGGGTCAAGTGCTCCCGCTGTTACGCGTTCTTCCAGTTTTTCTAATTGTGCAGCAATAGCTTCGTTGCCGTAGAATTTATTCTGCAATGTTTCGTTAATTGTTTCGTACATCCGGAAACGCGCTTGCTCGCGGCGGCGTTGCTCGAAATAGCCGTTACCTTTGGTCAGCGCTACATAATTTTCTATTTGTTGCAAGATCTCATTGAGCCCTGTTTTCTCCATTGCCGAGCACGTGAGTGCGCGCGGTTCCCAACCCGATGGCGGAGCGGGGAAGAGGTGCAGCGCACCCTGGTATTGCGCTTGCGCCTGCTGTGCTTTCTCAATATTGGTACCGTCGGCTTTGTTGATGACTAATAAGTCCGACATTTCCATAATACCGCGCTTGATACCTTGCAATTCATCGCCTGCACCCGAAATCATGAGCAGCAGGAAGAAGTCGGTCATCGAATGAGCGGTTATCTCGGATTGACCTACGCCAACAGTTTCCACAAAAATATAATCGAACCCTGCCGCTTCACACAGCACGATGGTATCGCAAGTATGACGTGCTACACCGCCCAGCGAGCCGGTTCCCGGCGTCGGGCGAATGAATGCGCGCGGATCGCTGCTCAATGTTTCCATGCGGGTCTTATCGCCAAGTATGCTGCCTTTGCTGCGCTCGCTGCCCGGGTCAATGGCCAGCACCGCCAGTTTATGGTTACGCGATGTAATCATTCCGCCGAACGATTCGATAAACGTACTTTTTCCGGCACCCGGAACACCAGTAATGCCAATGCGAATAGAGTTTCCTGAATGTGGGCGGCAGGCATTCAATACTTGTTGTGCCAGTTCCTGGTGGTCGTAGCGGCGGCTCTCGATAAGGGTTATCGCACGGCTTAACATAACCACATCGCCCGCAAGAATACCTTTCACATATTCATCCGTCGTCGGTTGTGGCCGCTGGCGTTTCTTTAAAAGAGCGACGGCGTTGGGATTCACCATTGGAGGTTGTTCCACGCCGTCGTTTACAATTAGCGCACTATCGTTCATAGAGATTATTTAAATCATATCGTGAATCAACGGTGCAAAGTTAGTTAATTTTTCCGGTTACCATCAAAGACATCGTGCTTTGGTTGGGAGCATTGGTAATCAACGTTACCGAGTATAATTTATCACCGGCCGTTTCTTTCTTCGGGTTAAATACAATCTTTACTTTTGCCTTGGCGCCCGGCTTGATGGTAGTGGGAGCTACCGTTACTTTCAGTGCATCGTTATCCGTATCGGCTTTGTAAATAACCAGGTCGCTTTTGCCAGTGTTTCCGATTTCGTATTCGGCGGTATAGCTGGCATTATTCTTTAATTCGCCAAAACCTATAGTGGAATTAGGTACCGACGCAATAGGCGCTTTTTCGTAATCGGCCGATGTAAGTTTCGAAAAATCCTGTACAACGGTGGCATTTACTGTAAACTTACCGAGATCTTTACCTGCGGCTTTAATAGATACCGGATATTTCACATTGCCCCATTCCTGTTTTTTTGAAACAGCCGTATTGTAAGAGCAGCGGATGTAGCCTTTTTCGCCGGCCTTGAGGGTTGCAGGAACTGATTCGATCGTCAATTGGGCAGGCATCCCGGTAAATGACAATGTCAGGTTGCTGCTGCCAATATTGATAATTTCCAGCGAATCTTTTTTAGAACCTCCTTGCAGAATGCGGGCCAATGGTAATTGGTTAGCACGCAAGCGGAGGGATCCAAGGGCTACCGGATAGTACTCTTCGGTAGTAGCTACTTTGGCCACTACTTTCCCACGGATGTGTAGTGTTACCGGTTTGTTGTTGCTTGATATAACCGTCAGGCTTTTGTCGAAAGATACCGGAGCCGAGGGTGCATACGTAGCTTGTACGAAGCCTTTTGCACCTGGGGCAATAGGTTCTTTGCTCCAGCCC
>JAVBNJ010000075.1:0-10351 GCA_031551625.1 Bacteroidales bacterium
CCTAACAGCGCACGCAGTTCGGCTACTACTTTTTCTATTTCCGCTTCGGTGGTTCCGTTTGGTTGGTACACAGAAAGTCGCAAACGCACACCTGTCAACGGATTTGGCAAGTAAGCTAAACGGATATGCGGCGGCAGGGCATTTTCCCACGGGGCAATTTTTTCGGCCAGCACCGCTTCGCCTATGCCGTACGTGGCAATGGTTTGGTGATATATCGGCGGCAGCGCAAAGCGCGTTTGCAGGCGGGCCACCACTTCGGTCATCAACCCTACCATCTCGAAAGGCACACCGGGCAACGAAACAATGATTTTTCCGCGGTACTCGAACCACATGCCGGGCGCCGTGCCCAGGCGGTTGAAAAGTACCTCGCACGTATCGGGAACCATTGACTGGCTGCGGTTTTGCTCATTCATGGGCATGCCGCGGCGTTGCAGCATAGCGGTAATTTGCTCCAGCGTGGGCTGGTGCTGCACCCACGATTTGGCGCCGGTAAACTCGGCCAGCGTGTACTTTGTAATATCATCGTTCGTAGGCCCCAGGCCGCCGGTAATGACTACCACATCGGCCCGCTGCGTGGCTTGCGCCAGCGTGTCGACAATAGTCTGTTTGGTGTCGCTGATCGAAAGCATTTGTTCAACCTGCACTCCTATTGCATTTAATTGCTGCGAGATATAAGCGGAGTTAGTGTCGACTATCTGCCCGATAAGGATTTCGTCGCCAATGGTGATAATTTCTGCGGTCATGAATAAAATTCCTAAATTCGAATTCCTAATTCCTAATTTTATCTTGCTTTTCCACTAATTTCCGTAAAATTTTCTTAATGAATCCCGGCCCGTTATAGATAAACCCTGTATAAACCTGCACCAGCGAGGCACCGGCATCAAGCAGGCGGAGGGCGTCGGCTTCGGTCATTACACCACCGCTGGCGATAATGGGTAATTGTTTCTTAGTTAACGTGCTGATATAATGCACCATGTTCACGGTGTTCTCCAATAATGGAGCGCCGCTCAGCCCGCCGTTGCCAATGGCTTCGATTTCGGCAGCCGGTGTTTGCAGCCCCTCGCGCGAAGTGGTGGTATTAGCCACAATCAGCCCGTCGAGGCCATATTCGAACACAATACCCAACGTATCTTCAATCATTGATGCCGAGAGGTCGGGCGAGAGTTTAAGCAGAATGGGGCGGTATTCGTCGTGGTATTTGCGCTGCTCGGTAACGGCTTCTACGATGGCGCGTAGCGAATCGGTCTGCTGCAGCGCCGTCAAATCCTTCACATTGGGGCAACTTACATTGATGGCAAAATAATCGACTTGTTCGTAGAGTTTCACAAACACACGCTCGATATCGGCAGCCGCATTGGCGTTGCTTGTGGTCGAGTTTTTGCTGATGTTGCCGCCCACAATACTATTTTTGCTACGACGGCCTTTTAAATTCACCGTCGCCTTTTTAGCGCCCACATTATTGATGCCCATGCGGTTAATCAATGCCTTATCGGCCGGCAAACGAAATACACGCGGCTTTGGGTTTCCCGGCTGCGGCTGCGGCGTAATAGACCCCACTTCTACAAAACCGAAACCGAAGCAGCCCAGCTCGTTATACACCTCGGCATTCTTGTCGAAGCCCGCGGCAAAGCCAATAGGGTTGCGGAAATGCAGGCCGAATACCTCCCGGCCTAACGACGGGGCATTGTAGTCGTACATTTTTCGAATCATCCATTTAGCAAACGGAACATAGCGCACAATGCGCAACATCGACACCACCGCGTGATGACACGTTTCGGGCGAGAACTTGAAAATAAGCGGGCGAAAAAACTTATACATCGCAAAACTTGTTAAATACCAACATACTTAAACATAAAGCAGGTTGCAAAAACGGCACAAATATACGAAAATTCTTTTTGTCCACGAATTACACGAATTCCACGAATTGAGATACACAATTAAGACACTAAATAGGGATTCCACTAATTATCATGTTTGCAAAGCAAACAAAAATAATTCGTGAAATAGACTATCGACAATAAGTTCTCTCAAGAAAATTCGTGGAATTCGTGTAATTCGTGGATAACTGTTCTCTTGTTTTCCGTGTGTTTTTTTGTATCTTTGCAATGATAAATTTCAGATTGTTTCGTACCTCGCAATGACGTGCTTTGAACCTGAAACTTTAAACATTAAACCTGAAACTCGTTGAACGCAAAGCCAAATACCCCTCTTCCCGAACGGATGCGCCCGCAGACGCTGGACGGCTATGTGGGACAAAAGCATTTGGTGGCACCGGGGTCGGTACTGCGCAACATGATTGATTCCGGCAACATCGCTTCGTTCATCCTGTGGGGCCCGCCGGGCGTGGGAAAGACCACACTGGCGCGGATTATTTCGAACACGCTCAACCGGCAGTTTTTCAACCTCTCGGCCATTAATTCAGGGGTGAAAGATGTGCGCGAAGTGATTGAAAAGGCTAAGAATCAACGTTTTTTCAACAGTCTCGCACCTATCCTGTTTATCGATGAAATCCACCGGTTCAGCAAGGCGCAGCAGGATTCGCTGTTGGGCGCTGTGGAGAACGGCACAGTGGTACTCATTGGTGCCACCACTGAGAACCCTTCTTTTGAAGTAATTTCGCCGCTGCTGTCGCGCTCACAAGTGTTTGTGCTTAAATCGCTTGACCGCGAGGACTTGGACGAATTGTTGCGCAACGCTACCACGAAAGACACGTACCTGAAAACACGCAATTTCGACATCCAAGAAACCGAAGCGCTGTTCCGCTTTTCGGGTGGCGATGCACGGAAACTGCTGAATATTATTGATATCATTGTGGGCTCCTATGCCGACGATGCCACGATTGTGATTGACAACGCCATTGTGGCACAACGGCTACAGGAGAATATTGCACTGTACGATAAAAACGGCGAGCAGCACTACGATATTATTTCGGCGTTTATCAAGAGCATGCGGGGCAGCGACCCCAACGCAGCCGTCTACTGGCTCGCACGGATGCTGGCAGGCGGCGAAGACCCGCTGTTTATTGCGCGGCGCATGGTTATCCTGGCCTCGGAAGATATCGGTATTGCCAACCCCAATGCGCTGCTCATGGCCAACACTTGTTTCGAGGCATGCGACAAAATAGGTATGCCCGAGGCTCGTATTATCCTTTCGCAAACAGCAGTTTACCTGGCCACATCGCCCAAAAGCAACAGCACCTACATGGCCATTGAGCGGGCAGCCGCACTGGTGGCCGAAACCGGCGACCTTCCGGTACCCCTGCACCTGCGCAACGCCCCTACCAAACTGATGAAAGAACTGGGCTACCACAAAGGCTACCAATATGCACACGACTACGAGAACAATTTTGTAGATAGCGAATATTTACCCGAAAAAATCTCAGGTACCCGTTTATTTGAACCGGGTAATAATGCTAAAGAGAGCGGGTTAAGGGAAATGTTACGAAAACTATGGGGGAAATATGGCTATTAAAAAACTAGAAATCCTACCTAAAATTTGTTACACCGAACTGGTTTATGGCAGAATTAATAAAAAACTGAATACCAATCTTCCAAAATCTGCTATTGAAGAAACACTACTTACTGTTTTAAAAGAAACGCCAGATTCATTCTTTCAAAAGAAGGGCAAAAATATATATGTTACAAACTGTGAAAAAAACATTAGAATAACTATAAATTCGAGTACGTTTAGAATCATAACGGTAGATAAAATAATTTAAACAACTAATTTAATCATGCATCCTGATTTGAAAAATATAAAACACTTAAATACTAGTAACTTTTTTTTACTAGCTGGCCCCTGCGTGGTCGAAAGCGAAAAATTATGCATGGATATTGCCGAAAAAGTGATACGAATCACCGAACGGCTGCAAATTCCCTATGTTTTCAAAGCATCGTACCGTAAAGCCAACCGTTCGCGGCTCGATTCATTTACCGGCATTGGCGACGAAGCAGGGCTGAAAATTTTGCAAAAAGTACGTGAAACATATAAAGTTCCGGTTGTTACCGATATTCATAATCCCGATGAAGCCGGATTAGCTGCTGGCTACGATGTAGATATCCTGCAAATACCCGCATTCCTTTGCCGCCAAACCGACTTGCTGGTAGCCGCAGCCCGCACCGGTAAAGTGGTGAATATCAAAAAGGGGCAATTCGTAGCGCCCGATGCCATGCGCTTTGCCGCCGGTAAAGTGCAGGAAGCCGCCGGCCGCAAAGACACCGTAATGCTCACCGATCGCGGTACGCAATTCGGATATACCGATTTGATTGTCGATTTCCGCGGCATTCCCGAAATGCAAAAGTTTAACGTGCCGGTGGTACTCGACGTAACCCACTCGTTACAGCAACCCAACCAAACGGCCGGCGTAACCGGTGGCCGCCCCGATATGATTGAAACCATTGCCCGTGCAGGCGTGGCCGTGGGTGTCGATGGGCTGTTTATCGAAACGCACCCCTCCCCTGCCCAAGCCCTCTCCGACGGGGCTAATATGCTTAAATTAGACTTATTGGAAGGATTATTGCAACGGTTAGTAGAGATACGAAAAACCATCAACGGCTTCCCTAAATAAAACGACGTTCGCCTGAGTGTCAAGCGAACGTCAAATAATCGTCGTTTTTACGTCAAAAATTATTCCTTCCCACCAGTCCCCACAAAGTAATCGTTCTTATCTTTGAACAGTACGTTGAAAGTGGTTAAACTGCCGTAAATGCGCGACACATATTGTTGAAGCTCTACTTTATCTTCGTCGCTTAACTTCTTGTGGCTATTGATGTTTTGCTCGAGCACCCGCAAGCGGTCGCGCACCATCACAATCTTATGGAAAAATGTTTCGAGCGGAATTTCCTTCGGCTGGGTATCGTTATCGGGCTTCAATATTAGCGTACCGCCATTCCAACGCTCGCCCAACTCTACATCGTATTCAATGCCGTTATACTTGTCCAAAACATAAGTTAACGCTTGCTCCACCTCGCGTAGCGTGAGTTGCTTTTCGCTTTCGGCCAATTCGGGCGCTGCTTCCACCACGGTCATCTCGTTCATGGCAGTAGTCTTAGGAAAACTCATTTTTCCGCCCCGCTCAAAAATAATCTCGTAACCCGTCAACGAAGTGCGGAATACAAAGCCACTACCATAACGCTCGTGTTCCACTTGTGTACCTACTGTCAATTCCTTTTCCTGTTCCATAAACTATTCTATTTGATAATATTTTACAAAAATACGTATTTTTGCAGAACTTTTAAAACCGGTTGCAATGAAAAAGTTTATCCTAATAATATTGATAATTGGTACGTTTGTTTCCTGTGCTTCCAAAAACGAACTAAAGAAAGGTGTACAACAGGCTGTACGCGAACAATTAGAAACCTATCCCGAAAGCTGCCTGCAAGATATTTACAAAAACTTTTTCCAGGATTATTTCGGCCCCGGTCATTTGATACCGGACACAGCCGCTGCCGGGAATTACTTGCACCGCGAGTTAGACTCTTATACTTCAATTTCAGGGCTTGTAGCCGAACCAACCGGATGGCAAGGAAACTTCTACCGCATCAACCTTTCGGTATTGAAAGAGCAAAAAATCCCCTATTCTGTTTTCTTCGAAGCTTTTATCGAAAGCGCGCAACAGGTATGCATGCCCTCGACCGGCGAATGGCTCGAAGAGTGGCAGAAGATTGTACAGATTATCGACGGAATGCAATTAAACCTGCCCGGCTACGAGGCCGATAAGAAGACATTGCGAGAACTCATACAATCCGGCAACTATGCCGTCCACCACAGCGAAGCCTACAACCAGCGCTACCAGCCACATTATCGCTTGATTTCAAAAGAAATTTACGAAAGCCGGTTGAAACATTACTTAAATTAGTTCGTTTTTACCGCGTAGCTGAATGCCAATGCCGGAAGTCCTACCGGCAAGCCTTTCGGCAAGGTAACAACGGTTTTGGCTCCTTCTTTTTTCCATTTTACCGTCTTTCCGGTATGCAGCAATACCATTTTCGCTCCTTTGTCCGGTTCGTTTCCCTCCCATTCCACTTTCGCAGGAATGTCGCTACCTTCGGGCAGGCACACCATTGCATACACGTTTTGCCCGTCTTTGCTTTGGGTAAACCAGGTGCTTCCATCGTTGTAATGTTTTGCAATACGAGTACTGTATATCGCTTCGCCATTCCTGGCCGTCCATTTGCCGATTTCGGCCAGGCGGGTTACCACTTCGCCGGGCAACAACCCTTCGGGCGTTGGCCCCACGCCAAGCAACAGGCTTCCGCCTTTGGCTACGATTTCAATAAGCGAATGCACCACCTTGGCAGACGTCTTAAACGATTGGTTCGGCACGTAGCCCCAGTCGGTACCCAGCGTCATACAGGTTTCCCATGGGTAAGGCAACTGAGTAGGCGGAATAGCCTGCTCAGGTGTCTGGTAATTCTCGTAAGGGCCGTGTATCATACGGTCAACCATTAGCAGGCCGGGCTGTGCTTCGCGCGCCATAGCGGCACTGCGGGGCATATCAATGTCGGCCGACCAGCGTTGCTTTGTCTGTTTCTCTTCGGGCACCGGCGCCACCCAACCACCATCAAGCCAAAGAATATCAATATTTCCGTAATGGTGCATCAGCTCCGACAACTGATTAAAGGTATATTGCTTGAACAACTCCCATTTCCACGGATGCTTGCGCACATCGTAGTTATTGCGGCGCGTAGCAGTGGCATAGCGCGGCCACCAGTAATGCTCCGAGTGCCAGTCGGGTTTTGAGAAATAAGCACCAATCATGTAGCCTTGCTGGCGGAAGGCTTCAAACACATGTTTTGCCACATCGGCTTTCGGGTGTTGCGCAAAAGGCCCTTTGGCAATGGTAAAATCGGTTTCCTTAGAATCGAACATACAGAAGCCGTCGTGGTGCTTGGTGGTGAACACCAGATAATTCATACCGGCGGCTTTGCCGGCACGCGCCCACTGTTCAGGATTAAAGCTGACCGGATTGAATACTTTCGACAATCCCCAGTACCATTCCTTGTAGACATTATAATCCATGGTGCTGTCGCGCGGAATCCACTCCTCGTCTTCGGAACAGATAGACCACGACTCCACAATACCCGGCACGGAGTAAAGCCCCCAATGGATAATCATTCCGAATTTCTGGTCTTGCCATTTATCGAGCTTCCGGAGCACCAGCGTATCGTCCGGCCACACATATTCGTCCGACGTGCCGTGTACAAACTGCGCCGGTAGCGCCAACCAGGCACCTGCAAAAAGAACGAGTAAAAATAATTTCAACCGCATAACTTATTTTTTAGTTTCAACATTATTCTCTTCCATGTGTCGCGAAGCATTCACACCCATATATCCGTAGCGCAGGAACTGGCTTTGCAGGCGTTGCTTGAAATTTTCAAAATCGCGCTTTTCGCCCGGCGTCCAATCAATTTCGGCAATCGCCGCCGAACGGGGGAATACCATGTATTCCAAATGTTCGGGCGTTTTAATGTATTCCGTCCAGATATTTCCCTGCATGCCGAGGATATGTGGACGCTTGTCAACGGGCAATGAATCAGGAACAGGGTTGAACGAATACACTTTGCCGAGCGGCACGTAGCCGCCTATTGACAACGGTTCCGAGGCCTTATCCTTTGCCTGGTAGTAGTCGAGGTAACAATACTTTGTAGGTGTCATAATGACATCGTGCCCTTGCATGGCCGCCTCAATACCGCCTTTCTCGCCGCGCCACGACATCACCGTGGCGTTAGGCGCCAAACCACCCTCGAGGATTTCGTCCCACCCGATAATTTTCTTGCCTTTGGCGTTCACAAACTTTTCGATACGCTGTATAAAATAACTTTGTAGCCCATGCTCATCTTTCAATTTGTGCTGTTTGATCATAGCTTGGCAGTGCGCACATTTTTTCCAGTGATCTTTCGGACACTCGTCGCCACCAATGTGGATATATTCGCTCGGGAACAGCGGAATAATTTCGGCAATCACATCTTCTAAAAATGTGAACACACTGTCGGTGGTACAGAATACCACCGGCGACACGCCCCACTCCTGCCACACTTCATACGTCGTATCGCGACGGCAGCAAAGCCACGGATACGAAGCCACTGCAGCTTGTGCATGCCCCGGCATTTCTATTTCGGGAATTACCTCAATGTAGCGTGATGCGGCATAAGCCACCACTTCTTTAATCTCGTCCTGCGTAAAATAACCGCCATAACGAATCGTGTCGAATCTATGCTCGGTGTAGTGCCCCGCCATTGTGCCGCTGCGCCACGAACCCACTTCGTTTAACTTCGGATATTTCTTACTTTCGATGCGCCAGCCCTGATCATCGGTTAGGTGCCAATGGAAGCGGTTCATCTTTTGCATCGCCAGCAAGTCAATGTATTTTTTTACAAAATCGACCGGAAAGAAATGGCGGCACACATCAAGGTGCATTCCACGGTGGCGGAAACGCGGATAGTCTACAATTTCGGTACAGGCCATTGTCCAATTCACATTCCGTACCCGCTCTTTACTGTATATAGCCGGTGGCAGTAACTGGTACATGGTTTGCACGGCATAAAACCAACCGTTCGGCTCATTGGCCTGTACTGTGATATTATTTGTTTCAACATTTAATTTATATCCATCTGACCCCAACTCCGGCATTTGTACCAATTCAAAAGAGATGTGGTTACCTTTCGGCTCCCCCCTTTGAGGGGCCAGGGAGAGCTGCATTCCGGTAGCCGCTTTCACCTGCAATGCAAAATATTCCGCTATTTGCAAAGCTGCTTCATTACCTTCGGGAATATAAATAGTGGTTGATTTTTTCAACGTAAAATCGCCCTCTTTTTCCACCAGATTGGCCGGTAGCGGGATAATATCATAACGCGCATGCGGCGGTTGTTTTTCGGCACAAGCTGCTAAAATAGCAATTATCAAGGAAAATAAAAGGATTTTTTTCATGGTTCAATTAAGTTAATTTCGAAAACAAAAATACAAAAATAATGCATATAAATCAAACCCCTTTCAAGGATATGAAATCCTTGAAGGTTTTTTTTAACTAATTAATTAGTATTATTGCTAAAATAATTTGCTCAATAGGAACGCCAATAGAAAACCCAGCAGCACCCCGATAAGGATAGCAGAGCCGGACAGCACGCCAGCTAATGCCGCAGTAATCATGGGTTGAAAAGGTAAAAAGGTACAAGGGTAAAATGACGCTAGTCCCTTTCACCCTTGTACCATTGTTCCCCTACGCCCGTTTAAAGTACTGTCAATTTCACTTCCACGTTGTTGCGCGTAGCTTTCGAGTACGGGCAGAACTGGTGCGCTTTGGCTACCAATGCTTCGGCAGTAGCTTTATCTACACCCGGCACTTTCACCTGCAACTCTACCGAAATAGCGAATCCTTCGCCGTCTTTATTCAGCGACACCAATGCAGTGGTTTCGGTTTGCCCTATCTTCGCATGATCCAAACGGGCCAGAAAGTTCAGCGCACCGTCAAAGCAAGCGGCATAGCCTGCGGCGAACAATTGTTCGGGATTGCTGAAATTGCCTTTATCGGGGCTGCCCGGCGAGCGCAAATCAAGGTCAATAATTTTGTCGTCCGATGCTACGTGGCCATTGCGTCCACCTACCGAAGTAGCTTTTGCTGTGTACAATTTTTCCATAATTTTTTTGTTTAATGATTTAATAATTTAAAGATTCTAGATTTTAACAAAGATAAGAATAAATTTAGAACTTGAAACATTAAAACAAACGGTGATGGAGAATAATACTTACTCGTACCGAAGTGCCTCTATCGGATCAAGGCGCGATGCACGTACTGCCGGAATGTAGCCCGAAGCAATGCTTACCATGAAACACACAGTAACGGATACCAGCATCCATAACCATGGAATAATAAATGGCGCACCGGTAAGCATGGCCACCAGGTTGCCGATAATAATGCCCAGTATGATGCCCAGCAAACCGCCCATTTGGCCGATAACAATAGATTCGAACAGAAATTGCTGTTTGATTGTAGACGAACGCGCACCAATAGCTTTGCGGGTACCTATTTCGCGGGTACGCTCGTTGACCGATACGAGCATGATGTTCATCAGCCCGACAGCCGCACCCAGCAGGGTAATCATGCCTATTACGATAGCCACCAGTGTGGCATTGCCCATAAATCCCATCATCATTTCTACCATGGCATCACTGCGTTCCACGTTGAAATCCGTTTCGTCGTTTGCCGAAAGGCGGCGGATGATACGAAACAATCCTTCTGCTTCGGATATAGCCAACTCTGTTTGCTCGGGAAACAGCGGTGTTATTTCCAGATAAAAATTCTGGTTAGGTTTTCCGAATACCGATCGGGCATTGGTTACTGGAATAATCACAC
>JAVBNJ010000061.1:0-8889 GCA_031551625.1 Bacteroidales bacterium
GATACACTGCCGGTGGTGGCCGTGGGGGTACCGGTAATGGTGGCGCGCTTCCACTCGCCGTTACTGTCTTTGTAGTCCACCAGCACCCACACTTTGGTGTGGTAGCGTTTGCCGTTGCCGTCGGTTACGTCGCGCGTGGGAGTAGCATTCCACCACACCTCGAAGCTTACGCGAGGGCTGCTGCTGTAGCTGCCGCTTGTGTAGCGGATGTTGGTTTGGGCTTGCAGCCCCCCTACCCCAAAAAGGGGAAACAGGAAAATAAAAAAGTAGAGTTTGTTCATATCAATTAAGTTTTTAGTTGTTGTTCTATTCAAGTACCTGCGTTAGGGGCGGGATGTCTCCACTGCGCACCCTCCTGTCGTCGGGTGCTCCGGTCGACAGGACGGTTCTCTCTCCTTTCCCTCCAGTCAACCGTCATGTCGACCGGAGGGTTTGGCGGAATTTGTGCCAAACACGAAGTGGAGACATCTCCTGATTAACATATTCATTCATTAACTGTATATTCTTTTAACTAAGTTTTTAGTTGTTATTGTTGTAGCTTTGGGAACCGGTTCCTTTATCCACATTTTCCGCATCCTCATCTGTGAAATATGTTTTTTAATCTGCGAAATATGTGTACAACAAACACAAACATCTACCGGTTCCCGCTGCTACTATTGCTCTGTCAATGCCCTACGGGCAATTTGTTTTCTATTTCATTCATCGTTCTATTGTTATCAAAGCCCTACGGGCTACAATCCCTAATTCTTAATTCGTCATTCCTAATTCCTAATTCTTAATTACTACAATCTCCTGCTGCATTGCTGCAACCATTGTCTTTTTCATCTGTTGTTCGTGATTTTATAAGGGTTTCAAGCTCATCCCCCCGCCTTCTCCGGTGTTTTTAATCTGTGTAATCTGTTCTCACATCTGTGAAATCTGTGAATCAATCTGTGAACAAAAAAACGCGGACCCAACTTACCGTGAAGAGAGGTTCAGCAAAACCCTTAAATGTAATAAGTAAAAGCCCACGTTGATTACGTGTTAAAACCTTTACTTTCCTTCACATTTAATGATTTTAGAAATTTTGCTGATTTCTCTTCGCGAACAAAAGCCATTTACAGCCGTTTTCAAAACCGGCCGTAAATCAGGTAATCAAAGAACGTTTATTCAAGTTACAAATATAACAGGTTATTTTTGAAAATACAAATTTTTGTGCATGCACGGTAGGTCAGGCAGGAGCAGGCAGAGGTGCTTATAATACGTCCCTCACGGTAAGTGAACAGCCACTATAGGTTGTTGTTTATAGGTCGAGCTTCTACTTTCCGGCGGAATACAGTGTGCCTCTGCCCCGCCTTGCGGCAACTCTCTTGCTGGAGAGCGTCCCACCCTTTAGATACAAAGATAGTTGAAAAATCGCCATGCATTTTGTGCATGGCGATTTTTTTAAGGGACAAGCCGGAACTATTATCTTGCTTCCGCTTCGGCTTCGAGGACTTCGGCTGTCGGTTTAATGTTAGGCAATTCGAGGCCAAGACCTTTTTTCCTGTCTACTATTTTCAATACAAAGCCAAGGATAAGAGCCGCTATTCCCAAACAGGCAAGCATTATGAGCGGGTTGGTGTAGCTATACGATGTAGCGGCCACTTCGGGTGTCATGGTACCGTCTTTCAACGCTTGTACAACTGCGGGATTCGAGGCATCCAGGATTTTACCGATCAGCAGCGGGAACAGCCACAAACCGATGTTCTGAATCCAGAAAATCAATGCGTATGCCGAGCCGATAACTTTGCTGTCAACCAGTTTCGGAACCGAAGGCCACAACGAGGCAGGCACTAACGAGAACGAGGAACCAAGCACCAGAATGGTTACATAGGCAACTATCACGCCGCCGACAGCGCTTCCTTTAAACATGGGCAATACAAATGCAAACGTCAGGTGGCAGGCAATTAATAAAATAGAGCCAATCATCAACATGGATGCCGCCTTACCTTTGGTGTCCACATATTTACCGAGAATCGGCGTAATGCCCACTGCCAACAAGGGGAACACGGCAAAAATTGTTTCGGCCGACTGGCGCATGTAGCCCATGTAGCAGAAAGTAATTAAAGACGCGATGGCAACAACCAGTAAAACTATTTTTTTAGTTCCTTTGCTGAAATTGCTGGCAAAAGCGGCAATGGCCACCACCAGCATTATTATATATTGCACAATGGTAACAGTTGTCGATGCCCAGAATGAACCTTCCGTCGGGGCAATAAATGTAAGGTTACATTGCAGCATGTTTACCGCATATTTTTGGAAAGGGAAAATAGCCGAGTAGTACAACACGCAAAGCAAAGCCACCAGCCAAAAACCGCTGCTCGAAAGAATCTTTCCAAGATCGCGTATTTGGAACGGATCGTCTTTTGCTTCGGCCTCGCCGGTTTGCGCATCCAGTTTTTTATCCATAAAGAAATAAACGATGAACATGATCAGCGCAATCATCAGCAAAATTAATCCGAATGCCACCGAGCGCGACACATCAATATGTCCGCCGAATTTTGCAAAAACGGGCGAAAAAATCATACAGGGAGCTACGCCCAAACGCGCCAATGCCATTTCGGAACCCATGGCCATGGCCACTTCCCTGCCTTTAAACCATTTTACAATACCACGCGAAACGGTAATCCCGGCCATTTCGACCCCGCAACCAAAAATCATAAAGCCCACGGAGGCAAATTTTGCAGAGGCAGGCATTCCCTCGTAGAATGGCGAAATACCCAATTCGTCAAAACCCGGAATGTAGTTCAAGTGGTTGTTGAACCACGCTTCCAAGCCTGTTCCGGCAAACCCTTCCGTTACGGCATACCAGTTTATTGAGGCACCGACAAGCATTACGGCGCCCGACAGCACAGCTGTGAAGCGCACGCCCATCTTATCGAGAATGAGACCTGCAAAAATCAGGAAGAATATAAATACATTCAAAAATGTTTCCGAACCTTGCATGGTTCCGAAAGCAGTAGAATCCCAACCGCGGGTAGATTGCATTAAATCCTTGATCGGAGAAAGTATATCCATGAAGATATACGAGCAGAACATGGCGAATGACAATAGAAGCAGCGCCGTCCAACGGGCTGTTGCCGAATCGCGCAGGGTGTGTAATTTTTCGGTCATAAAGTAAAATTTAGTTATAAGTTAAGTTAAAATTCTATTCCAATTCGCACAGAGGGCACTGCCGAGCGGTACTCGTCAAGGTGAATCACGTCCCACAGGGCAGCAACCGACATGCGGGCGCGTCCTCCCATGGGAATGTAGATGCCCACGCCCAGCGGCAATTCGCTGCGGTCGGCGGTGGTGTCGGCAATCCCCGAGTCTTTATACTTGATGTTGTAGTGCATGTAGTCGTATTCGGCATGTGCAAAGATACCGCTGTTGATACGTTGCAGGAAAGGAATAGGTGCAATGTAGCGCGCAAACAAACCTCCGCCCCAACCATTGGCGCTGGTATAGGAGTTCGAATAGTATTCGTAGGCTACCTGCACACCCACATCTAAAAAGCTGGTAGCGCGAAAACCTACGAGTGGCGCCACTTGTATTTGGGTATAGTTGTTCCCGCTTCCGCTTCCCGAAAACGTGAGGCCGAAGTTACCGCCATAAAAAAGGCGATCGCCGAATATTCCGCCTTGCGCACTAAGTGTACACAACAGTAGGAATAGTGTAACAAAAGTTATGCGTTTCATTTTATTATTTTTTTAGGATTGCTTCGCTATCGCCCGGAATGACGTGCTTGGCTTGGTTATTCTTTTTCCTGTTCAACTTCCGGCTCTTCTTCGTTCTCAAAGTCGAGCATATCGTTTGTCTGCAACATGTTGTACCACTCCAACACTTTTTTCATGTGCGAGGTATAGAAACGCTCATGGTCGTATTGCGGCACCACTTCTTCGAAGTAGGCCTTCAGTGTATTGGCATCGGACTTCGGGTCGATAGCTGGTGCACCGTTTTGTTTTGCTTTTATTTTTTCGAATACTTCGCGCAACGGGAGTTCTTCGGTATCGGTGTAGATAGCCACATCGGACAGCGAGGTAATGCGCATCGAAGCGCCGGCACACATGCGTTTCCGGTCGAGCAACGATTCAACAATAACGCCCTGCTTGTTTTGCGAAAGATAAAGGAACAGCCCCGGATAGCCGGCAATAGACATAATTTTTCGTAAATCGGTTTTCATTTTCAAATACAGGTATTAGATAAAATACAGATGTTAGATGTTAGATTTTAGATAAAAATACAGATATTATTAGGTAGTAGCCATTAGTTTTTCGTGTATGGCAACTACTTGCGGGAGCAATGCCTGCTCCCCGTCATTTACAATTACAAAGCCGGATAGCGCTATACGTTGCTTGTCCGTCCATTGGTATTGGATGCGTTGGCGTATGGTTTCTTCGGATACTCCGTCGCGTTGCATCACACGTTGTATACGCAAATTTTCAGAAGCGCTCACCGTAATGCAGTGCTGCATTCGTTTATTCAAGCCGCTTTCAAATAGTATAGCCGCTTCCATCATCACATAGGGTGCATGTTGCCGGGCTGAATATGCCTTGAAACACTCGTCCAACAAAGGATGTACAAGGTGGTTTACTTTTTCGAGCAACGAAACGTCCGAAAAAATACGGACAGCCATCACCTTTCGTTGCAATTGCCCGCCTTCATAGATATCACTACCAAGTAGTGCCATCAGTTGCGTGCGAAGGCGATCGTTGGCATCATATAGCTTTTTCGCTTCTTCGTCGGCATAGAACACCGGTATTCCGAATGTTTCGAACAGCTGTGCTACCAGCGTTTTTCCGCTACCAATTCCACCCGTAAGGCCCACCAACTTCATATCATTTATTTTCGTTGCCTTGTGCCTGCATAAAATCACCGGTCCCATATACCACCCCTTCGGCGGGTATCTCACTTTCCTTCATGCGTTGGAAGAATATCGTATCTTTCACATACGATTCTATTTTCATTTCGTCGCTCAACAACTGGTCTATGTTATTGCGTAACGTTGACGCCAGCATATAGAAACGTGAATCCGCCTTCGATACTTTCAGTCCTTTAATATCAACATATACCATTGGCGGTTTCGAGATGCGCTGGCTCAGGATATTGAATCCTTTGGTGCGCGCCATGACCGCTACCGGTTCGGTAGAGCAAAGACGTGGTGTTTTTTCGTTCTGACTATTGTATATACACACATTTAAATAAAGCTGTGTGTGATAATCGTTCGATAAACGGTTGATAAACCAGGCCACCGAAGCTATCAGCAGGAAAAACAAAAACATTAACATCCGCCTACTGAAAAGCAGAGAAACCCATTTTGTAAATGTATTTGTTTTCATGGCTACCCAAAGGCGTCAATTATTTGGCTTGCGGAGCGTCCGAAATATCTTTCAAGATCGTGCTTTTGTCTACACGCAATTTCACATTGTTATCTACTTCAATTAATGCATAGTAGTCTTTCAACTCTACGATGGTGCCGTAGATACCGCCGGCAGTAACGACTTTATCGCCTTTTTGCAGGCTTTCGCGGAACTTACGCATTTCTTTTTGTTTCTTTTGTTGCGGACGGATCATAAAAAAGTACATCACCACAAATACCAGCAGCATCATGAGAAGAAAACTCATGTTACCAAACCCGCCAGCACCTTGTGCAGCAGGCGCTGCTTCTTGCAAAAATACCAATGTTTTCATTTACTTTATCGTTTTTAAATTGAGAATGCGAAGATACAAAAAAGAATTGAGGTTGTAGTTATAAAATTTAGTATCTTTTTAAAGACTTTATTTTTATGAAGCCAAGTTAAGGCGTACGAGGCTTAGAAAAACAACTCCAGTATTGTTTGTGTCGCTCCACGGTGGCTTTCCACATAACGCTTGTTGCTGTTACCAAGCGTGTGGCAAAGAGTTGTATCAACTAACCAGTTAGTTAAGATGCCGGTTAATTCCTGTTCGGTAGCATAGGTGGCCGCACCGCCTGTTTCAATTAGTTCGCACGCTTCGCGAAACCGTTGGTAATTGGGTCCGAATACGACAGGAATGCCATACACCGCAGCCTCCAATGTATTGTGTATACCTGCGCCAAAGCCGCCGCCAATGTAGGCTACTGTGCCATACCGGTAGGCCGACGAAAGAATACCGATGGTGTCAATGATTAGTACACGTGCCGAATGGAGAATGGATTCGGAATCTTGAATTTTGATACTTGATACCTGAATCTCCGAATACCGCACTACACCAAACTTTTCGAACAATTTCACAATAGCTGCAATGTGTTCCTCGTGCACTTCGTGTGGAGCGATAATTAATTTTGTAGTGGGCAGGTTGGCCAATGCAACTACCAACTTTTCTTCATCGGCAGGCCATGTGCTGCCTGCTACAATAGTGGGTTGCGTGTTGCAGAATTGTTGTAAGGCGGGCAACTCTTTCGGGCTTTGCGCCAACTCCCATACGCGGTCGAAGCGTGTGTCGCCGGCCACTACCACATTAGTAATGCCAATGGTTTCCAGTAATTCTACCGATTCGTTGTTCTGTACAAACAAATAAGTATATGCCCGCAACATTGTACGGAAGAAACTGCCGTACCACTTAAAAAATGCTTGCTGTGGGCGAAAAATTGCAGAAATCACATACGTAGGCACTTGCTGTTTCTTTAAATTTTTCAACAGATAGTACCAGAAATCGTATTTTACGAACACGGCCATTTTAGGCTGTACCAGTTGCACAAAGCGGCGGGCGTTCCGCGGCGTATCAATCGGCAGGTAAAACACCCAATCGGCGCCCGTATAATTCTTGCGTATCTCGTAGCCCGAGGGAGAGAAAAAAGTTAGCAGAATTTTATCGTCCGGGTGTTGGGAGCGGTAAGCCTCTATCAGCGGTCGCCCCTGTTCGAACTCCCCGAGCGAGGCGCAATGGAACCATACCACCGGAGATCCTTTGGGAACAGCAGCACGTAAGCGATCGAATAATTGGCGGCGGCCGTCGCGGAACAAACGTGCTTTGGTATTGAATGGCACTACAATACGCACAACCAGTGCATAGAGGTATAATCCTAAGAGATAAAATAATTGCATATATGATTGCTATCGCCGGTGCAAAGGTAGCTATTTTTTTTATAGCAGATTTTTTTGTAACTTTGTAAGATTAACTAAGGATTTAACTACTAAAAATTTCTCACGTATGAAAGGAATTATTCTGGCCGGAGGTACGGCAACCCGCCTCTTCCCCTCGTCGAAAGCCATTTCCAAGCAAATTATGCCGGTGTACGACAAGCCGATGATTTACTATCCGCTGTCGACATTGATGCTGGCCGGTATTCGTGAAGTGCTTATTATTTCGACTCCGCGCGATTTGCCGATGTTCCGCGAACTGCTGGGAACCGGTGAAAATTTAGGTATGAAGTTCGAATACATTGTGCAGGAAAAACCGAACGGACTGGCCGAAGCGTTCATTCTGGGCGAGAAATTCCTGAATGGCGAAGGCGGAGCATTAGTATTGGGCGATAATATTTTCTATGGGCAAGGCTTCTCGGCCATGCTCAAGCGTGCCGACGAAATAGCTATGGGTAAAGGCGCCTGTATCTTCGGCTACTACGTGAAAGATCCGCGTGCGTATGGTGTGGCAGAGTTCGATGCAAACAACAAAGTGGTGTCGCTCGAAGAAAAACCGGCTAACCCGAAATCGAATTACGCCGTGCCCGGCTTGTACTTCTATGATAAAACGGTGTGCGAAAAAGCGCGTAACCTCAAGCCTTCGGCGCGTGGCGAATTGGAAATTACCGATTTGAACAAAGTCTATTTGCAGGAAGGTACGCTAACGGTAGAGTTATTCGGACGCGGCTTTGCATGGCTCGACACCGGCAGCGCCGACAATATGCTTGATGCATCGAACTACGTAGCAACAATTCAGAACAGGCAAGGTTTTTATATCGCCTGCATCGAAGAAATTGCATGGCGTAACGGCTGGATTGATAAACAGCAGTTGCAAAAAATCGGCGCCACGATGGACAAAACCGAATACGGAAAATATTTGTTGGATTTAGCGAAATAATTGAGCATGACGTTTACCGAAACAGCCATTAAAGGCGTATGGATTATAGACCCGAAGGTACACACCGATGCCCGCGGGTATTTTATGGAATCGTTCCGGCAGGACCTTTTTGAGCAACATATCGGCAAAGTGAATTTTATGCAGGACAACGAGTCTAAATCGTCGTACGGCGTGTTGCGCGGCCTGCATTATCAGTTGCCGCCGTTCGAACAAGCCAAGTTGGTGCGTGCCATTCATGGCCATGTGTTAGACGTGGTCGTTGATATTCGCCACGGTTCACCCACATTCGGTAAGCATGTCGCTATAGAATTGAGTGCCGACAATAAACGCCAGCTCTTTGTGCCGCGAGGCATGGCGCACGGCTTTGCGGTATTGAGCGAAACGGCTGTGTTTTCCTACAAAGTGGATAATGCCTATGCCCCGCAAGCCGAGCGGTCTATTCGCTACGATAGTGTGGGCATTGACTGGCAACTCCCGGCAGATAAAGTGCTGCTGTCGGAGAAAGATAAAGCAGCGCCGTTATTTAAAGAATTGAAAATGGAGAATTGAGAATGGAGATTGAGGAGAACAAAAAAGAATTCTCCATTCTCCATTTTCAATTCTCAATTAAACTATAAAGAATGAAAAATATTCTCATTACCGGCGGTGCCGGATTCATTGGTTCGCACGTGGTGCGTTTGTTCGCTAACAAGTACCCGAACTACACAATTGTCAACCTCGATGCGTTGACGTATGCAGGCAACTTAGCAAATTTGAAAGACGTAGAAAAAAAGCCGAACTACCATTTCGAAAAGGCAGATATCTGCGACTTTGGTGCGATTCTGAAAATCTTTGAAAAATACC
>JAVBNJ010000060.1:0-5607 GCA_031551625.1 Bacteroidales bacterium
CAACTGTCAACTGCCAACTGAACATGCGAAAACTCGACCAATTCACACTCAAGTCCTACCTCGGCCCTATGCTGATGACGTTCCTCATCGTGCTGTTTGTGCTATTGCTGCAATTCATGTGGCTATACATCGACGAGCTGATAGGTAAAGGGCTTTCATTCGGCGTGATATGCGAGTTTATGTTCTGGGGCACTTCACAGTTTGTGCCTTTGGCATTGCCGTTGTCTACCATGCTGGCCTCCATCATGACGATGGGCAACCTTGGCGAGAACAATGAACTGCTGGCCATGAAAGCCGCGGGAATCCCGCTGCAACGTATTATACGCCCACTGATGATATTGATACTTTTCGTATGCATCGGGGCGTTTTTCATTGCCAACAATTTCATCCCCTACGCCAATCTCCGCATCAGCACACTGTTGTATGATATCCGCCAAAAACGCGACGAAATCAAAGTACCGGCAGGTGTGTTCTACGATGGTATCGAAGACATCAGCCTATATGTAAGCAAACAAGACGAGAAAACAGGCCTGATGCACGACTTGATGCTCTACGACCACCGTGCAAAAAAAGGCAATACGTCGGTAACTGTTGCTAAGAGTGGCTACATACGCCTTACGGAAAATAAACAACATATCGTATTTTCGTTCTACGATGGGTACACCTACGAAGAAGGCGAGCGCAAGTCGACACTGGATACAACCATACCATTCCAACGCCGCCACTTCACCGACCAGGAAGTATTAATACCGCTTGAAGGTTACGAATTCCAGCGAACGGACGGAGAACGTTTCAAAAACGAGGCGCAAGTGCAAAGCATCGGCACCCTGTCATACATGGAAGACTCGTTACGCACGGTAGTAAAATCGTCGCAAGGTCAATTTATACAACGCTTCTTCGGGCATGGCGGTTACCTTCCGCGTTACAGCGAAACCGACTCGGCACAGCGCTTGCAACACATCTATGCCGCATCGGTTGATTCGCTCTACAGTGCATTGCCGCTCGAAAAACAACTGACCCTAGCCAACCAGGCGCACAGCAGCGTTGACCAAAGCATTGTACAAATCATTGCCTATCAGGGCGAATTTGAACGCGACGATGGGCCGCGACGAAAAATGGAAATAGAATGGTTCCGTAAATTCACCCTGTCGTTTGCCTGCCTGATATTCTTCTTTATCGGAGCACCGCTGGGAGCCATTATCCGCAAAGGCGGGTTGGGCATGCCCACAGTGGTGTCCGTCTTCTTCTTTTTGATTTATTGGGTAGTTGATATCAGTGGTAAAAAGCTGGCACGCGACGGTGCATGGGACCCTGCATTCGGCACACTGCTTTCGACATTGGTGCTGTTGCCCATCGGCATTTTCCTTACGTACAAAGCCACTACCGATTCGTCGCTGTTTAACACGGATAAATATTTGACGGTACTGAAATCTCTTTTCAAGCGCAAAAAGAAACAAGTCGACTAATAAAATTTAGCCACGAATTACACGAATGAATACGAAAATTAAAACAATAAAGGCTTAGTACAAAATTACACGAATAATTTATACAACACACAGTTTATTATCATTCGTGTAATTTCTATTTAGTGTCTCAATGTGCATCTCAATTAGTGCAATTCGTGGCTAAAAGAAATCTGTAAATTATGGATAAATCGTCTCTTCGCATCGTATATATGGGCACGCCCGAGTTTGCCGTAGCACCGCTGAAAGCCTTGGTGGACGGTGGCTACAACATAGTAGGTGTAGTTACCGTGCCCGACAAACCCGCGGGCCGTGGCCAACACTTGCAACAATCGGCTGTGAAAGAATATGCAGTGCAACAACGCCTGCCACTGACACAACCCGAGCGCCTGCGCGACGAAGCATTCCTTGCTCAACTGTGCGAATGGAATGCCGACGTGTGTGTAGTTGTAGCATTCCGCATGTTGCCCGAAGAAGTGTTTACGCTGCCGCGCTTCGGCACATTCAACCTGCACGCTTCATTGTTGCCCCAATACCGAGGGGCGGCGCCTATCAACCGCGCTATTATGAACGGTGAAACCGAAACGGGTGTTACCACGTTCTTTCTCGACAAGCAAATGGACACGGGGAATATTATTTTTCAAAAAAACACAACCATTGGTGTAAACGAAAATGTAGGCAGCCTCTACGAACGCCTGATGAAAGTAGGTTCGGCATTAGTCGTGCAAACCATTGATGCTATTGCCGACGGCACGGCACAAGCCACACCACAGCTGGCCATACCGAAAGCGCAACTGCACGATGCACCCAAAATCACGAAAGAAACGCGCCGCATTGACTGGCTACAAGCACCTGCCGTTATCCATAACCAGGTGCGCGGTCTAAGCCCCTACCCTGCTGCCACGGCCGAATTGCATAATACAACTAACTCGTTAGTCACTCCACTTAAAATTTTGGAAACACGCCCCGAGCAATCCATTCACTTGTTGCCGGCAGGTAGTATTATTATCGAAGGAAAAGACATGCTAAAGGTAGCCTGCCGCAATGGATTCATCCGCATTCTGCAATTACAGCCGGCAGGTAAACAAGCTATGACGGCCGCCGCATTCATTGCCGGATTCCGTGATCCGGAACATTACCATATGGGGTAAAAAGGTTACGATGCAAAAGCAGTTGGTAGTAAATCTAAAAGCGCCCACTCTCTAAAAAGTGAGTGGGCGCTTTATTATCACATTTGCGAATTAGCACATTCGAATTACATTTGTTCTTTAATCGCAGCTTGGGCAGCAGCCAGGCGGGCAATAGGCACGCGGAACGGCGAGCAGCTCACGTAGGTCAAACCGATATTGTGGCAGAATTCTACCGACGAAGGTTCGCCACCATGTTCGCCACAGATACCGAGTTTCAAGTCGGGACGTACTGAACGGCCGTTTACGGCGGCCATGCTTACCAACTGGCCAACGCCTTTCTGGTCGAGTACAGCAAACGGGTCGTTTTTCAAGATGCCTTTATCGATGTACATCGGGAGGAATTTGGCCACGTCGTCACGCGAGTAACCGAAAGTCATTTGCGTCAAATCGTTTGTTCCAAACGAGAAGAATTCGGCAGCTTCGGCAATGCGGTGAGCGGTCAAAGCAGCGCGGGGGATTTCGATCATCGTACCTACTTTGTAGTCGATACGGTCGTTGCGTTCGGCAAATACTTTTTGCGCGGTTTCGTCAATAATCTTGCGTTGTGCGAGGAACTCGTACAGAATACCGGTCAGCGGCACCATGATTTCGGGAATAGCTTTGATACCTTTTTTCTTCAGGTTCAACGCAGCCTCAATGATGGCGCGTGTTTGCATTTCGGTAATTTCGGGGTAGAGGTTACCCAGGCGGCAGCCGCGCAAACCGAGCATCGGGTTTTGTTCCACTAAGCTTTCCACACGTTGGTGAATTTCTTCGAACGGAACGCCCATTACTTTCGACATTTCCTGTTGGCCTTTCTCGTCGTGCGGCACAAATTCGTGCAAAGGCGGATCGAGCAGGCGTACGGTTACCGGCAGGTCTTGCATAGCCGTAAAGATTCCTTCGAAGTCTTCGCGTTGCAGCGGCAACAGTTTTTCGAGCGCTTTGCGGCGTCCGGCTTCGTCTTTTGCCAAAATCATTTCGCGCATGGCAAGGATTTTAGTGCCTTCGAAGAACATGTGTTCTGTACGGCAGAGGCCAATACCTACAGCGCCAAAATCGCGTGCTACTTGCGAATCTTTCGGTGTGTCGGCGTTGGTACGTACTTGCAAGCGGGCATACTTGTTAGCCAGTTGCATTACCTTGCCAAAATCGCCGCTGAGTTCCGGAAGAATTGTTTCGATTTTTCCTTCGTATACGGTGCCCAACGAGCCGTCGAGCGAAATCCAGTCGCCTTCTTTGTATACTTTTCCTTCTACGGTCATCGTGCGGTTTTTACCGTCAATAATTACCGAGCCTGCACCCGATACGCAGCATTTACCTTCGCCGCGCGCCACCACAGCTGCATGCGAAGTCATACCGCCACGAGCGGTAAGAATGCCTTGTGCAATCATCATACCCTTCAAGTCTTCGGGCGATGTTTCCTGGCGTACGAGAATAACTTTAGCGTTAGCATCTTTTTCCTTCCATGCTTCGGCATCTTCGGCAAAGAATACGATTTGGCCGGTTGCCGCGCCCGGTGAGGCGGGCAAGCCCTTTGCTATTTGTTTGGCTTTGGCTTGTGCTTCTTTTTGGAACACGGGGTGCAACAGTTCGTCGAGTTTGTTGGGCTCGCAACGTAATACGGCTGTTTTTTCGTCAATCAGCTTTTCGGCCAGCATATCCATGGCAATTTTTACCATGGCAGCGGCGGTACGTTTACCATTGCGGGTTTGCAACATCCACAACTTGCCGTCTTGAATCGTAAATTCAATGTCCTGCATGTCGGTGTAGTGTTGCTCAAGGTGGCGTTGAATGTCGAACAATTCTTTGTATACTTTCGGCATCGTTTCTTCCAACGACGGATAATTTTTAGCACGGTCGGCTTCACTCACGCCGGCCAAGGCAGCCCAGCGTTTCGAACCTTCGATGGTTATTTGTTGCGGGGTGCGGATACCGGCCACCACGTCTTCGCCTTGTGCGTTGATAAGATATTCGCCGATAAACATATTTTCGCCCGTAGCAGCATCGCGCGTGAAAGCAACGCCGGTAGCCGAGTTGTCGCCCATGTTACCGAACACCATGGCTTGCACGTTTACTGCCGTTCCCCATTCGGCGGGAATGTTGTTAATCTTACGGTAGAGAATAGCGCGTTCGTTCATCCAGCTGTTGAACACGGCCATGATAGCGCCTTGCAGCTGATCCCACGGATTGGTCGGGAAATCGTGGCCGGTGCTTTTCTTCACGGCGGCTTTAAACAATTTTACCAATTCTTTCAAATCGTCGGCCGTCAGTTGCGTATCAAGCTCTACACCCTTCGCTTTCTTCATGTGGTCGATGATTTCCTCGAACGGGTCTTCATCTTCTGTCTTTTCGGGTTTCATTCCGAGTCCCACATCGCCGTACATTTGTACGAAGCGACGATAGCTGTCCCAAGCAAAACGCGGGTTGTTGGTTTTAGCGGCAATGGTTTCCACTGCTTCGTCGTTCAAGCCAAGATTGAGGATGGTATCCATCATACCGGGCATCGAAGCTCGGGCGCCCGAGCGTACCGATACGAGCAGCGGGTTTTTATTGTCACCAAATTTGGGGCCTTCCACGGCATCTTCCACTTTCTTCATGGCTGTTTCCACTTCGGGTTTTATTTTGCCCATGATATCGGTTTCGTTGCGGCCATCGCGGAAATATTCGTTACATACTTCGGTGGTAATGGTAAAGCCCGGAGGCACCGGAATGCCAATCAGGTTCATGTCGGCCAGGTTAGCTCCTTTGCCACCCAACAGGTCTTTCATTTTTCCGTTTCCTTCGGCGGTTTTGTTACCGAAGAAATACACGCGTTTGATTTGTGTCATAGAAATTATATTTACAGATTTATAAATTTACGGATCTACAAATTTTAAGGATGCAAATATACGAAAAAAAATTAATTTTTTGTATGTTATTACCATGGTGATAAAGTTAGTGTTATTCACGATGTGATAAGTTCAATTAGCAAA
>JAVBNJ010000004.1:0-10607 GCA_031551625.1 Bacteroidales bacterium
TGTATTTGAAACCCGTGTATACATTATAGCTTTCTACATGATATGCATCGGCAATGCGTTTCATCAGGTCAGTGGTCACAATTGTTTTCACAATATATTCTTTGCCCGTAAGCTTGCCCAGTTCCTTCCAGCGGCGCAGTAAATAGTAGGTCAACAGCGAACCTGTTTGGTTCCCGTTGAGCAACACAAATTCGCCTTTATGATTACGCACGGCTAATGCCACACGATCGGCATCGGGGTCGGTAGCCAGCACCATGTCGGCGCCTGTAGCTACGGCCTTGTCCAGCGCCATTTTCAACGCAGTAGGCTCTTCAGGATTGGGTGAATGCACCGTTGGGAAATTACCATCATTCACATCCTGCTCGGGGACGTGTATGATATTGGTAAACCCTTTTCGTTTCAACGCTTCGGGCACCAGCACCACTCCTGTTCCGTGCAGCGGCGTATATACAATACGCAGTTGGTTATGCACCTTAATCGCTTCGGGCGACAGAGTCAGCGACAGTACTTTTGCCAGATATGCCTCGTCAATTTCCTTGCCGATGCGGTGAATATTTTCTTCGGCGCCTTCGAACTTCACTTGCGAAGGATCGGTAATTTTCAATACCTCGTTGATTATATTGGTATCGTGCGGCGATGTTACCTGCGCACCGTCGTCCCAGTAGGCCTTGTAACCGTTGTATTCCTTAGGATTGTGCGATGCGGTAATAACCACGCCGCTTTGGCAACCGAGGTGGCGAACCGCAAAACTCAACTCCGGCGTGGGGCGCAGCGATTCAAAGATATATGCCTTGATACCGTTGGCCGCAAATACATGCGCTGTAATTTGCGCAAAATATTGGCTGTTGTTGCGGCAGTCGTAGGCAATAGCTACTTTAATTTCGGGCAGATTGGCAAAGTTTTGCTTGAGGTAATTGGTCAAGCCTTGTGTCGCCATGCCCACTGTGTATTTATTCATGCGGTTGGTACCCACACCCATAATGCCGCGCAGGCCACCTGTTCCGAACTCCAAATTTTTATAAAAACTTTCGTTCAGTTCGGCAGGGTTAGTATCCATCAATTCTTTAACCTTCGCTTTTGTTTCTTCGTCGTAACTTCCGGTGAGCCATGATTGGGCTCTTTGTAAAACGGTTGCATCCATGTTATAATAGATTTAAAATTCAAGATTTAAGATTTCAATCTTTCAAAGCAGCGTTCCAAGCCGTCTTCCCAAGCGGGAATGTCGATGCCGTAGGTTTGTTTGATTTTATCTTTGCTCAGCACGCTGTATTGCGGACGGTGTGCTTTGGTCGGGTATTCGGCGGTAGTACAAGGAATCACCGTGCAGGAACGGTGCCCTAACTTCATAATGCGTTTTGCAAAATCGCACCATGTACACACGCCTTCATTGGTGTAGTGATAAACGCCCGGCACAAATGTTTTAGGTTGCGCAACAAGCTTAGCTACTATTTGCAATAATGCCAACGCCAAATCGGCTGCGTAAGTAGGCGACCCGAACTGATCGTTGACCACTCGCAATTCACTACGTTCGGCGCCTAAACGCAGCATGGTGTTTACAAAATTATTTCCAGCGGCGGAATACAACCACGCTGTGCGCACCGTCATTCCTTTGTTGTAGGAAGCCACTGCCTGTTCGCCTTCGAGTTTCGTTTGCCCATATACCGAAAGCGGATTCACCGTATCGGTTTCCACGTATGGTGTAGTCTTTTTTCCGTCGAACACATAATCTGTAGAGATGTGCAACAGGTAAGCATTCACGGCAAACGCCGCTTTCACAAGGTTTCCAACAGCAACTGCATTTATCAGCGAAGCGGCGTCGCGTTCGTCTTCGGCTTTGTCTACCGCCGTATAGGCTGCCGTGTTGATTATAAATTTCGGTTGGTGCAACTCCATGTACTCGCGCACATCGTCGCCTTTCGTAATATCCAGTTCATCGATATCTGCGTATAAAAACGACAATTGCGGGAAGTCCGCTGCTGCCTGTTGTATTTCGCGTCCTAACTGCCCTTTGCTTCCTGTTACCAATACTTTTGCCATACATTCATTTTGTCAACTTATCAACTACAAATATAGTAAAAAAAAATTGACTGTATCGTTTCATTTGTATTTCCTATTTTTTCGTCGCTTTGCAGCTACTAACTTTTTTAAGCGTTATTTTCTTAAATAATGTATTTACCAACTCTGACGCATGTGTGAAATGGCGCAGAGAATCAAAAAAATACGTATCTTTGCCACCGTTATTAATTTATTTTGGCAATGAAAAAATCGGTTAAGATACCTCTTATTGTGTTGGGATCGTTAGCATTCCTGGTTATTCTTATTTCATTACTAATAGCTCCGGTGGCCAAATGGTATGTGCAGAAACACAGCAAGGAACTGGTAGGGCGCGTGGTAACAATGGAAAAATTACGTATCAATATTTTTTCGGGCTCGCTACGCATTGTCGGCTTTGATTTGAAAGAACCCGATGAGCATAATAGCTTCGTAACATTCGACACCTTGGCCGTAAAAGTAAAATTACTCGATTTCCTGCGGCACAAAGTAACGGTGCAGAAAATCCACCTGACCGATTTGCATGTGAGCGCCTGGCAGAATAACGAAGTTTTTAGTTTTGACGATATTATCCGGAAATTCAGTACGCCCGATAGCTTGAAAGCAGCTCCTGTTGCCGAAGACACCACAGCTACCCCGTGGGCTATCGGCATTTACGATATTCAATTGCGGCGCGGCAACGTACATTTCAGCGATTTGGCCATTGGCGGACAGTGGAACATCGAAGATCTGAGCCTTGCTATTCCCGGCGTTTATTTCTCGGGCGCTTCTACCGATATCGGATTCGACTTGCTGTTCCGCGATGGCGGTAAATTGGCGGCTAATTTAAAGTACGACATCGAAAAATCCATTTTCAATTTACATCTCGATTTGGAAAAATTTACATTGGCAGGACTCCTGCCCTATCTGCAGCAGTCGTTGCGGTTGGGTGAGTTTTCAGGGATACTCGACACGCATCTTGATGTTGATGGCGACCTGAATCATATCATGAATTCGGTGGTGAAAGGTACGGTAGCACTTACCGGATTGAATATGCTCGACGAACAGAAAGGCCTGGTATTGGCGGCCAATAACATTTTTGTAGATGTAGCGTCAATAAGCCTTGCCGAAAATAAATTTGAAATAAACGAATTTAGTACAGAAGGACTTGCTACGCGCTATGTAATGAATAAAGACAGTTCAAGCAATTTCACAAGGTTGATAAAACCAAGTAAGGCACCCTCTAAAAATGCGGCAAAAGACACCACTGCTAAGACCGACACAGCTGTACCGAAACCCATGCAACTTTTGATTACCCAACTGGCGTTGAAAGAAACACACATCAGCTACACCGACCACACGCTGCAAGTGCCGTTCCACTACGAGTTGAAAGACCTTTCATTGACGTCGCACAACTTTGACCCCAACAATCACAACAAGGTGGATATCCATGCACGGTTAGGCGCTACCGGTAAAACAGCCATCCTGTGGGATGGTAATTTCAACAATCTATCGAACCTCAAATTGAAAGTGGATTTGCGCAATGTGGCGTTGAAAGATTTTACGCCCTATTCATTAGAATACACAGCCTACCCTGTTTCGCACGGGTTCCTGCACTTTACAAGCCACAATGTAGTAAAAAACAATATGCTGAAAGGCGCCAACGATCTCAACATTTCGAAATGCACGGTTGACAAGGCGCGCAAAGACATCAAACCAATGATGAAAGTTCCGTTGCGCTTGGGATTATACATTCTGAAAGACCGCAACGACGAGATTAAAATTGAGCTGCCGATTGAAGGCGATATCAAATCGCCCGGTTTTTCGTACAAAAAAATTATACTTAATACTTTAACTAATCTATTAGTTAAAGTAGCCATGTCGCCGTTCGACTTTGTATCGGGCGCCTTTGGCAGTGATGCCGACAAGCTCAACGAAATTATGCTGACCAATACGCAAAGCGAGCTTACACAGGTGCAATACGACAAGTTGAGTAAACTGTCGGGCATTATCCTTTCAAAACCAGACCTGATGTTGAGTTTCGAGCAATATATCAACTACGGGCAGGCAAGTAAAGATTTGTCGATGCTTAACCTGAAGCGCGATTATTACCTGTCGCTGCGCCCCGGCGAAAAAGCCGAATCGCTTGACCGCAAAGACGAGGAAACAATAGCTGCTATTGAAGACAACGATGAAGCGCTACTGGTCTATGCTAATTTACGTATAGCCGACACCACCAATACAGCCGATGTGTATACCAAAGCCTCGCTACTTTACAAAGCACAAATAGCTACACAGATTGCTACGCTTGCAGGCAAACGCAACCAGCTGGTGCGCGACTATCTCGGCAGCCTGCAAGTACCCGCCGAAAGGCTGCACATTGAAACCGTTGCACCGGCAGCCGATTCGGCATACAATGGCCCCACTTTTTACAAAACAAACCTGGTGCTGCCCGACGAAATGCCTATGGGAATGGCCAATGAATAACAGGTAAAGTTAATAGACCCGCGTACTATATTTCCGCATCTCACGCGAATACTGGCGTGCGTGACCATGGCATAAACGGTCGAGCAGCGCCCAAAAATATTCGCCGTGGTTTTTGTGTACCGTGTGGCACAACTCGTGCAGGATAATAAAATCGATCAAATGCTGCGGAAGGTGCATCAAATGTACATTCAATGTAATGGTATTGTCCGGCGCGCACAGTCCCCAATACGTTTTCGTATTTTTAATCAATAATGCTTTGTAGCGCAAGCCGCTTTGCGCTGCCAGTCCGGCCATGCGCGGTGGCAACACTTCATGAGCTTCCACTTTCCACGCATGTTCCAAAGCCTTACGGATAACCCCTTGCACTACCTTGTCTTCCACATTGCGGTGCTGCGGATAGTAAATATGTACGATATCCGGCGTAATGCTTACACGTACGTTCATACGCATTTCGGGCACCAGTTGCAGCTTGCGCGAGAAGGTTCCGAACGTTGTTTCCGGCGTAAACACAGTTTGTTTTTCTTGGCGTTTCTCTTTCAGGCGTTGCAGATTTTCCAATACCCATGCCGATTTTTCGTAGAGGAACAGCTCGGCTGTTGTAAAATTTTCGTACAACGGAAGCGTTACCAGTACTCCTTTTTCAGGGCGCACTAATATTTTAATGGAACGCGAACGCGGTACTTTGCGGAAATGCACGGTACCCATTTTCGGATGTTCTAATATTCGCTCGTTTTCCACCATTCCTAATTCCCAGACGTTTCTTGTTCTTCTTCGGGTTTTGCGGCAGGCTCTTTCTCGGGAAGAGGTTCTTGTTTCTTTTTCTTGCCGAACAACCGGTGGAACAATTCGGGAAACGTGTCAAATTCTTCTTTGTACACAATCCCCACGCCATAGCGCTGGCTGTTGTCAATATTGTCGTTATATTTATCGACTGAATGCGTAAAGACTTTGAAATTCAATTGACCTTTGTCATCTAACTTCAGTTCCACATCAAAGTCGTTTGAGATATTTTGTGTGGCACCGCCGCCTACATTACCATTTATCGTCACGCGATTGTCCCACACCTGTGCTCCGAAACTACCCACATAGCTATCCGTTCGCCCTTGCGTCCCGGGCACATAGTTGAATCCCACGTAGAAAGGCACGTTCAAATGAGTCAACATCTGATTCAACTGGTTCGAAAGCATTTCAGTACCTGCCGTAAAAATCAATCCACTACTGATGTTTGCATCCTGGTCGGGCATAAACTGCCCGAATGCCAGCAGAGACAAGAACTGGCGGGTTACTTTCTCTTCGGTATTCAATGCGCTCTGTACCCGTGCCTGTGTTTCGGCATCAAGGTTTTTCACATCAATATGAAATTTTAATGACGGGCTAAACATGTTGCCGGATATACCAATGGTGCAATCAATCGGGCGGCGCATAGCCACCGACGAGGTATCGGAAATAAGTGTATTAAGCGTAGCTTGCGTGCGGTATACCGCCGACAGGTCGAGGTACGTTTTTCGCAAATCACCATTAAAACTAATACGTCCGCCATTGCTAATCATAAATTTTTTACTAATGATATTGAAATTCTGAATGGTGAACAGGTAGTCCCCTTCACTCACACTATAGTCGCCAAACAGCAGGAACTTGCCCGATGCAGGATTCACGTCAATTTTAATATCACCCGTACCCCGGCTGCGGATTATTTCGCCCGCTTTTTTATCCAGTTCTATCTGCACTTCTGTTTCAGGCCCTACGTTTACATTCAGCGTAAGATCCATATCGACAGGGGTACGTGTTTCTTTTAACGGAACCACTACACGATCGGCATCTTCGGCTATCGTGTCTTTATGCGGTTGTATAAATGTCAATAAATTCATATTGGCAGACTGGGCCGACGACGCTGCCGGGATATGCAACACCGTATGCCGTTCTGTTTTCACATTAATATCAAAATGGATAGAACCCGGTTTTCCCTTGATAAGTGCAGCTCCCGAAGCAAATGCCTGTCCATAGAATAATTCGTTGTCGCGCTCGCTAGTATTCATCACACACAAGTTGCGCGGATAGGCTGCCACATCGAATTGCATATCCTTAAAATGATCGTGGTGTACCAATACCGAAAGAGTAGCCTTACCTCCCACGCCATCGCTCACATTCGCATTCCGGAACCCAAACGATGTCGGTGTAAGTATAACAGGAGTACTGAACGAATAGTGTGTTTGCAAGTAATCGACTGTAGCCGCCACACGATTGGCATACAAGCTCTCGCCTTCTGTTTTCAAATCTTTCAGGGGGCCATGAACGCGCGCTTTGCCCGACACGGTTCCTTCCACTTCACTCAATATTCCCTTCAGCAGTGGCTCGATATGTGAAAGTTGAAAAGCATTGAAAGTGGTTGTCATGTCGAGATACTTATTACCGGGCGCATAAGTTCCTATAATATCCAATGTACGTAACGAATCCCATTCAGCATACGTTTTAAGGCGGAATAATTTTTCTTCGTTATCCCACAAACTGCGGATAACAAGGTCTCCCAGCGGACGCTCATTGATGAGTACCTGCTTTGCAGAAATATCGGCAAAGAAACGCGGCGAATTATACAAATCAACCACCCGTGCCTTCCCCGACATGATTCCATTGAAATGAAAGCCTTCTTTCTCGGTCAAATAATTCACGTTTGCAATGTTAAAATTTCGTAAATTCAACGTCAGCGTATCAGCTATTGTTTTAGAGAGCGCCCCCTGCAAATTGAGACTTTGTTGTTTATTATACACATCAAAATTTTTAATCGTAATCTTATCATCGAATACGATATTGGACGATCCGATATTCCACAATGTATCGTTAATTACCAGTTTAGACGGAAGGATATGCAAATCCGTAACTAAATTCTTCGTTATTTCCTCCTGCGAAAAATCGACAGAAGCCAACAGGTTTCCGTAGTTGAGCGGGGTTGTTTGGTTGTCGTAGGTGATACGGGCATTCACTTTATTGTCGTCCGCCAACAACACTGTCGACACATTGCGCAGAGCAAAACCGCCCAGCGATGTTTCGCCCGATACCAACATGGCGTAGCTACGAAGCGGGCTGTTGTTGGCCAGCAGTGTTACTTTTTTCAATTGATATTCGTTCAATGTCAGTTCTTTTGATTTCAACAGCAGATTCAACGAGTCCTGCGTGGTAAGCTTGGCGGTTACTTCAGTTCCCGGCGCCACGTACAAGCCCGGAAGAATGGCATCGGTCACTTTTCCGGCTGTCTTGAACACCGCTTTGAACGTATAGTTCGACACAGGTAATTCTTTTTTCAATTCATGGCCGCCGGCATTCAGCGCAGGCAACGGGCGTTTCACCATCAGGTCCACTACACGGTCGACAAATCCTTGTATTTGCTTAGGCCCCGAGTAGTCGGCATCAAGGAACGAAGACCGCAAAGTGGTTTTGTAGGCCGCCGATTCGTATTTCGATTGTATAACAATATCACCGATATTCTGCAACCCACCCCGTCCGGTATACTCTATTCCCGAAATTTTAATATTCCCAATCCCATCAAGCGTATTAGTCATCGTATAGTCAGCTTTCACATCCGCCCGCAAGGTCGATGCCGAATCGCGCTTGTTCAGGTGTAATGCCACTAAATCAGCATACTCAATACCTGCATCAAACTTTAACAACCGGCGGAAAGCGGTGTCGGTCTTGGCTGCTTCTACAATCTTTCCGTCAAAAAACATTTTCAAGTTCGGGTCGTTGATGCTCACAGCCCCGTCGAAATCATCGCCCTCCATGGCTCCTGTGAGGCTTATATTCTGGTAGCGGTAACCCAAAAATTCGAATTCCGATAATTTTCCTGTAGCATCAAGCAGTATACCACCATGCCGCTCTGGCCGTATATATGCATCGGCTTTCACCGCACCTGATATTTCACCCAGTGTAGGTGAAGCCCCCATGAGTTTACCCAAGTGCAATTTATAGGCTTGTGCATCACCTTTCATCCTTACGCCCGCCGGTTCATTATCCAAATCAAACGACAAGTCGAAACGCGCGCCGCCCAAGCTAGTACGCATAGCTCCTTTAGTTACAAAATTATTGTAAAAACCCGTAAAACTCCCCGTGAAATGAACATCATCCAACGGATGCAACAGTTTTTTTATCGGCAACGTATCGGGCACAAAAGATTGGATTAAATCCGTCAGCTCGTCGACCTGTGATGTCAGGCGGATAACATTAACATAAATCATTGTTTCGTTAATCTCCGGCAGACCTTTCATACGGAATTTTGTAATCAATTTTGTACGTCCTGACTCCGAATCAATTTGCAAAAAATCGCTACGCAGGTTGCTCACTGTTCCACCTGCTAAACCATTGAGGCGGAAAGCAGATGTAACACGGAACCCCTTGGCCATATAACCCACTGTGCGGAACGAGAAATAGGCATTATCAAAATCGGCCTCCATACGCACCTTGTCCTCGTAGTTGTTGAAATCGCGGAACGAATCGTAGCTCATCGAATAATGGCGCATCGGCAGGTTGGAATAATTATCAATCACTTCTGCATCGCGAAGCATGATTTGTGTACCGCATAAATAGGCGCTTTGCGCTGTCAGCCGTTGCAACTGCCAGCCACTTTTTTCCTTGAACCGGATATCTTTTATTTCGAAAAACAGTGTATCACCCGCAAAGCGCAGGTCACGCATATCAATATGAATCCGGCTTAAATCAAGGTCTTTGAAGTTAACCACATCGGGCCGCTGATTTTCCATTGGATTAGCCTTGTTCTGAAAAGTAAAGCGGAAGTCCGACAGTTCGATATTATGTAACTTTATCTGCCATGGCTCCGATGGCGTTTTAACAGTTGTGTCGGGAGGTGCATTGCTTTGCAGGTTGGCCAGCACATCTTTGATATTTGTAGAATTCTCGCCGTCCGACACACGGTAGGTATACAAATGGAACTCTCCGCCAGACAACCGGATGTCCCGCACCGAAAGCCGTTTGCGCGATATGTTGAATGAGGTAAGAGACACTGACAATTCTTTTACGTATAACAACGTGTCGCCTTTCACATCGTGCACCATTATCTCGTCGACAGCCAACCGGCGGAAGAACTTGTAGTGTACCGACCCGATAGAAACCTTGGCCGGATGCAGTTTTTCGGACAGAATGCCCGTTACTTCGTGTACAATAAAGGTCTGCACTACCGGTAATTCTATTGCAAAATAGAGTACAACCGGCAGCGACAACAACACTATAAGCGTAGTTATTATTATTTTACGCAGGCGTCTGATTGTCGGTTTCGTATATGTTTAACTTACAAATATACGAAAAAAGCAGAATGTATGAAATGTTGTTCCGGAAATTTTTTAACGAATGTGCTTGAACAACGGCAATAGCAAATCAAACAGTCCTTTGATAGCTACGACTCCACCCAGCACCATAATTACTAACCCTGCAATGCGGTTAATATACCATAGTTGTTTGATGCGGAAGCGTTGGCGGAAGCGGCTGATAAGCCAACTCAAAAAGAACCACCACGCCGAAGCGCCCAGGATAACGCCTCCCAGCACAATTGTAATATTGGGAATACCCGATTGCCGGTCGATATCCAAGCCCAATGAAGCGAATACACCTAACATAAGAAACGGCGCGCCAGGGTTGGCAATGGTTAGTAAGAATACCGAGATAAAATCTTCGAACAGGCGACTAGTCTGCTTCTTCTGGCGCAATTGCTTGATGGGATTGGTCAGGAAAATTTTCAAACCCAATCCCGCAATACCTAACCCGCCAACAATGAAAAACCAGTTTTCATTAGCACCGATAATACGTTGCACAAAAGCCAGGCTCAATACAGCCAATGCCGCATAGATAGTGTCGGCCACTGCAGCGCCCATACCCGACATAAAACCTGATTTATGGCCTTTGCTGATAGTCCGCTGTACCACCAATATCCCGACCGGGCCAAGCGGGATAGAAGCCCCCAAGCCTGCCAAAATACCTTTCAATAGTGATACATCCATAAAGATAATAGCTCATACTAATGAAGGTACAAAGATAGAAAAAAGTTTGCAGTTACGCATTGAAATAAAAATTGTACCTTTGTTTTCTTA
>JAVBNJ010000165.1:0-3632 GCA_031551625.1 Bacteroidales bacterium
GTTTGGTGTTGTAGTTGGCGCTAACTTGTTTCACCGATACGCACGAAGCAGCATAGCTTGCCTGCGCGAACAGTACGGCGAATAATAAACAGTAGATTTTTTGCATATCAATTAATTTTTTAGTTGTTGTTTTATTTTATAACTTAGGGGGCGAGATGTCTCCACTTCACTTGCTGCCGCTCGTTCCGGTCGACATGACGGATCTCTTCTTTCCATCAAGTCAACCGTCATGTCGACCGGAGGGTTTGGCGGAATTTGTGCCAAACACGAAGTGGAAACATCTCCTGCGGAACGTACTCATTCATTAACGGTATAGTTAGTTAACTAATTTTTTAGTTTTATTTACGTAGCATTGGGGTTGTTTTACAATCCGCGTGAATCCGTCTAATCGGCGTCATCCGCGTTCTATCAACAAACAAACACAACAACCCCTTGCTACGATTTTATTTTCGTGGCCTTTCTCGTTTCAAATTCGCTTCACATATAAAGCAAAACAAAACGTGGAAGTAATTTATTGTAGTTTGAGGTTCTCGAATACCTGTTATGCAAATAAATCAACACCCACGTTAATCACGGTGTGTACTCCTGCATAACAAATGAAATTTTCGAGATTTCAAACTACAGACCAAGCCTATTAAGGCTTTTTACCAAATCCAAAAGAACGTTCGTAAGTTTTGCTTCTACCCTTAAATTTTTAAATTATTAAATCTTTAACCCGAGTAGTTAGTTGCAAAAGTAGTATAATATTTTTACTTACCAAATAGCAAAGTTAATTTTTATATTTCATCCATTTCCACATTTCTTTGAGGCTGGGCTTCTTGCCGTACATAAGAATACCGGTGCGGTAAATTTTAGCGGCAAACCAGGCAACACCCACAAATGTAGCGAACAGAATTGTCAGCGATAATGCAATCTGCCAGAACGGAACACCAAATGGAACCCGCGCCATCATTACCATGGGCGAGGTAAACGGAATCATCGATGCCCAGAACGAAAGCGAACTGTCGGGATATTGGAATGTGTGCATCATTAGGAACAGGCCTATGATGAGCGGAATGGTAACGGGCAATATCAGTTGTTGCGTATCGGCTTCGTTCTCCACAGCCGAACCAATGGCGGCATACATCGAGGCATAGAGCAAATAACCGAACAGGAAATAAAACAGGAAGGTCAATATAATTGCCGGAAAGTTTACGGATGCCAGCATACCGAAAATTTCCGAAGCCATCGACGGGTCGGCTATTTGCTGTATGGCTTCGCCGCCTGCCATAGCACCCATAGGCATTGTTTGAGAAATATCACCGGTACCTAGGAAGCCCTGCGCCACTATAGAAACAACGAGCGTTAACACAATCCAAATAAGGAATTGCACCAGCCCTACCGATGCCACACCTACAATTTTCCCCATCATTAGCTGGAACGGTTTGACCGACTAAACCAATACTTCCACAATCCGGTTCGATTTTTCTTCAATCACCCCGCGCATCACCATGCTGGCAAACATGGCTATAAACATATAAATCAGAAAACTGAACACATACGAAATCCCCATGTAAAGCCATGTGGAACTGGCTTTTTCGTTTCCTTTTTCGTCCCATGTAAATGTTTTCACGCTCAAATTCGTCTTCACGGCAGCCATAATCGCATCAAGGCCTTCGATATGGTACGAGTCCAGTTTATACTGCTCTACAGCTTTATTCATGCGCCCTTTAATATAGCTCTGCACATCCATGTTTGTCTGCTTGTAAGAATACAACTCAATCGGCAGGTTCTTTTGCTCGTCGAATGTACCTATAGATAGAATAGCATACAAATGTTCGTCTTGGAAATGTTGCTTCAGCGAATCAAGCGATGCACCGGAACGAAAGTCGAACGTCAAATCGGCGGAATTTTCCAACGCCTGTGCAGCCAAGCCCGATTGGTCTACTACTACTACTGTTTTCTTCTCATCGTCTTTCAACGATTGGATAAGGAATGGCACCACAACCAGCAAGCCTAACAACAGCGGCACAAGCACGGTAGTAAGAATAAATGAGCGCTTCTTCACCCGTGTCATAAATTCCCGTTCGACTATCAAAAAAATTTTTTTCATACTTTTAATGTTTTTAACATTGCAAAATTAGTAATTTAAAATTTATTTTGTACTTTTGTAAGTTACAATTCATGACTTTATGAAAAGACTTTACATTATAGCAGCAGGATTGGCCTTACTGGCAATGAGTTTCAGCGCTTGTGTGGAGCAGGGTGATTTTGACACCGGCTCTATCTCGATGAAAGACTTGAATCCAACCTATTTGCTTCCACTTGTACAAGATACATTGACCTTGGCCGACAATGAATATATTACATACATAGATGACCAAGCGGCGTTTTTCTATAACATTCAAGATATCAAATTCCCGAACGCAGCGGATTGGTTTACTATACCGGCTCAAACATATACAATAAACCAATCTCTACCGCCGCTAAACAACGGCGACCCGATGGATGTAGATGTACTGCTGAAATTTTCGCTCGGATTGGTAGACAAAGGCCAGCGGCTGACCCAGGCTCAGTTCGTAGGGAACGGAAAGAGTGTTACATTTCAGGTTTCTGTCCCCGATCTATCGCGGTTGTTCGGCAGCGCATCAACAGCTTCCTTAAAGTTGAGATTGCCCGAAGTGCTTGATGCAACGACCAACCAACCGGTGGTATTACCTATCACCGACCCGTCCCACACGTTCACACTGACCAACTGCATTATGGAGCCTATTAATGGCGACACGTTGACAATTAATCTTCAACTCCACACTATTAAAGGAAGTACAACACCACCTAATTTAGCGGCAAGTATTAAAATTCAGGATTACAAATATACTATCCTATCCGGCTATTTCGGACAAATGACCGAGACTATCAAGGATTCGGTAACCTTCGATTTTTTCGACGATTTCAACATCTCCGGCGATATTGCGTTTACCAGCTTGGGATTAACAATGAATATCCAAAATGCAATAGGCATTCCGCTCCGGCTGACAATGAGCAATGCAATGGTATACTACAACGACGGAGCATCTACATACGTACCGCTAAATGAATCCGTGGATATCAAATATCCGCCTGCGAATGATCCTTACATTACTGTGGTAAACAGGGATACTTTGAAAAATACGTCATTAGCAAAATGTATTAACCTTAAAACTACCAAAGTGGTATTCGGTTTCAAAATAGAATCTAATCCAGACAATTTACCGGTTGTAAATACGCTTACAAGTACCGCCCAAATACAAGTAGCTTCTGAAGGCACAGGCGTAATAATCCCGCTACGCATAGCTTCCAAAGGATTGAACATGACGGATACAATAGATATGGATCTATCGTCTGTAACGCTTTATGACATGGGACTACGTACGGTGTTCAAAAATGCCATGCCTGCCGAACTCGGTTTGCAGATAACACTGTTAGACAAAAATACCGGAAATCCGCTTAGTAATCTTTTTACTAACCCTGTACAAATAAAATCACCAACAGTAATCAATGAAGAGGCGACTGATGTCTATCAACTCGATACGCTTATAACTATTCCTTCACAAGCCTTGACAGACATGAAGAATGCGAATAAGGCAATTGTAAAAATCAATATGAATACTACG
>JAVBNJ010000054.1:0-18783 GCA_031551625.1 Bacteroidales bacterium
TGCATTAACCGGTGGCGGCAGCGTTTGTGCCACAGCTACGCTCAGTGTCACCAATAGCCAGGTAGGTGTGAGTTACCAATTATATAATGGAACCACAGCCGGCGAAAGTAAAGACGGTACCGGTGGCGCCATTAGTTTTACGCCGGTGGGAGCGGGAAGTTATAAAGTAGTTGGTAAAAATAACTATTACACGGCCTGTGCTGCAACAAGTACCGTGCAAACGGTTGTGCTATATCCTTCCGTTACACAAGGGAACCCTGTAGCTGCTACAATATGTTACAATACAACGAATGTATTTAGTTTAGCTGCCGCCACCGGTGGCAATAATGCGTATACCTACCAATGGCAACAATCGACAAATAATTCTACATGGAGCACGGCTACCGGAACAAGTACTAATGCAGCGTATACCACACCCGCATTAACAAGTAACATGTATTACCGGCGGGTCGTTACTTCGTGCGGTAATTCGGCAACAAGCACGGCAGCACTGGTGACAGTACGTGCCAACTTTACCACCGGAACCATTGCCAGCACCGGCCAGACGGTGGTGGGAGGAGGAACACCCGGCGCTATCGGAAGTACTGTGGCAGCCAGCGGTGGCGGCGGAACCATCAGTTACCAGTGGTATAAAGATGGCGTAGCCATCAGCGGGGCTACGGCTGCTAACTATACGCCTCCGGCCAGCATGACTGCTGCGCTGGGTGCTTACACGTATACCCGGCGTGCAAAAGATAATACGTGTAACACCACGCTTACTGCTTCTGCCGGTAGCTGGGTGTTGAAAGTAACCTGTCCCTACACAGGAAGTGATTTACTCATGGACGCTACACATGTCTGCCAACAGCGGGCCAGCGGAGCGAAAAACTGGGAGGCGTGGATTAAGGATAGCCGCGATAGCAAAATTTACCGCATCGCCCAACTTTCCACCGGCCTGTGGACAATGGATGATTACCTGAATTACAAGGAGCATCCTGCAAGTGTCAATATGCTTTGTGGCAGTTATTCCGACCCTGCGGGGCAAGAGTATTGGCGAACTACGCTAAGCACAACTTATTCTACGCTTTGTCCTTCAGGTTGGAGATTACCCACACAGACGGAATTTGAACTTACTGTTAGCGGTTGGGCTCAATATTTATCTAAAGCTTATAAAAATACGGGCGAAACAGTTCATAATGGGGAAAGTTATACTTGTCAGTATGGCTATACAGCATTCATTATCAATGGATGTTTTGGAACTGGGGCCTATGGTCAAAGGATAGGCGGAATTAATCCTGTGTCGTATCAAAATAAGGGTTGCTTCAGCACACCAACGGGGCTTGCTTATTCTGGTTATGCACGTTGTGTGCGTTGATTGTACTGTAAGTAATAATTTAGATTTGACAAATTTTTAAAATTTGTCAAATCTATTTAGCGCTCTTATCGGTTAAACGATTTTTTGAACAACTTTGTTGTTGTCTCACTAAAAACTTAGTTTATTGCTGATCGGGGTTATTTTTCGTTTTATTTCCAACAAATGGTTTTCCGGGGGCTATTTTCGTCGCCGGTTTTCTCCCGTTTATCGGTAAAAGGGGCGGCATGACCGTTTTTTTATTGCCGAAAAGACTTGCAGGGCCTACTTTTGCAGCGAAATTCCAGAATGGGCGAAAAAATCGGGCTATTTTGAAAACTTTTTTTGTTTTCTCAGTTTTCTATTGTACCTTTGCAGCCAATTTTTGCAAAAGTAATTTATGGAAACAACAAAAGAGCGGATTGTGGAACATGCAGCGGAACTGTTTGCGAAGAAGGGCTGCAAAACATTAACCATGGATGATATTGCCACTTCGTTAGGCATGTCGAAGCGGACAATTTATGAGAATTTCAGTAATAAAAACGAATTGATAGAGGCTTGCCTGAATCATTTTTTTGATCATCAGGATATAAATATCAAGCAGGTATTGAAGAGTTCGGACAATATAATAGAGGCGATGTACAAGCAAGTGCAGAACAGTTCGAAAATGATGGGGCAGATAAAGTTTGATTTTTTTAACGAGATACGGAAATATTATCCGGAAGTGTATAACAATACGATTAAAGTACATAAGGAGCAAATTTTTCAGAATACGCTGGAAGTATTGCAAAAAGGGCAGAAGGAAGGAATCATCAGTGAAAATGTGAATGTGCTTGTAGCGGCGATTTTAATGCACGAGATAACAAATATGATTTTGACGAGCGATGTGTTTGATGAGTACGATGTTCCGAAACAGGATTTATTGTCGGTAATGTATTTCCTGACGCGCGGCATAGCAGCCGACAAGGGGTTGAAGATTATTGACGAATATGTAGAAAAGTATAAAATTAATAACAAGGTATAATGAAAACGATGAGAAAATTGGTAATAGGTGCAGTGGCCGTGTTGTTCCCGTTGATTGGCGTGGCGCAAAGCACCGACACATTGCGAATCAGTTTAGAGGACGCGCTTTCTATTGCGTTGAGCGATAACCCGACTATTCTGATTGCCGAACAGGAAATTCAGCGGGTCGATTATTCGAAAAAAGGTGCATGGTATGGTATGCTGCCTACGCTGAACGGTACTGCCCAAGCAGCAAAATATGTGGTGCCAGCAAAAATGGCGATGTTCGGTAGCTTGATGGATTCGCCCACCGACTATAATGTAACGGCAAGTTTGAACCTCGCGCTGCCATTGATAGCACCCGGTTTGTGGAAGTCGATACAATTGTCGGACATTGATATGCAATTGGCCGTAGAAAAATCGCGCGGCTCGAAAATTGATTTGCGCAACGAAGTGAAGAAAGCTTACTATAATATTTTGTTGGCGCAGGACGGCGTGAAAACGTTGGAAGAAGCGGTAAAAATTGCCGAAGAAAACTACCAGTTGGCCAAGCAGCGCTACGAGGTAGGTATGGTGGCCGAGTACGATATGATTTCGGCCGAAGTGCAGGCACACAATGTGTACCCGCAGTTGGTACAAGCGAAAAACGGCACCGATCAAGCTATCCTGTACTTGAAAGTGCTGTTGGGTGTTAATTCACAACAACCGGTGGCAATAGAGGGTTCGTTGAAAGATTTTGAGGGAAGCCTGACCTTGTTGGACGATAAAATCAACCTTGACAACAACTCGACTTTGGCACAAATAGATTTGCAATTGAAAATGCTGGACAAGCAAAAGCAATTGATCAAAACGCAGATGATGCCAACACTTGCTGGCTTTGGACAGTTTGGCTATACGGGCATGGGAACCAATGCAATAACGATGAATATTGGCGGCATTCCATTCGAGACTGAAGCGCGCGACGACTGGTATACCAATGGCTTGATTTTGGGCTTACAGTTGAACGTGCCGATATTTAATGGCTTGTCGAACACCACAAAAGTGAAACAGGCAAACATTGCTGCCAAACAATTGTCGTTGCAACGCGGCTATGCAGCCAGCGGGCTCGAAACACAGGCCGTGGCACAGCTTAACAATATGCAAAAAGCAATTGAGCAGGTAAACTCTAATAAAAAAGGGGTAGAGCTGGCCGAAAAAGGACGTGCTATTACGCAAAAACGCTACGAAACAGGTGCAGGTACCGTGCTCGAGCTGCAAGGCGCCGTGCTGGCGTTGATGCAAGCGCGCTTGTCATACAGCCAGTCTATTGCAGACTACTTGTCGGCTAAAGCAGACTACGAACAAATCATAGGAAAATAATAATTGCAAACAATAAAAATTAAGATATATGAAAAAATTATGGATGTTACCCGTTGCAGCATTGGTCGTATTGGCCGGTTGTAAAGGAGGAAAGGCTGTCGAAGCAGAATCGGAAGTAACGGTGCCGGAAGTAAAGGTTGAAACGGTACACAAACAAGTTGTAGAGCAGAAGCAGGAATATACGGCAACTATCAGTCCGTATTCGAAAAATATGATTTCGACTATGCTGGCCGGTATGCGTATCGAAAAAATTTATGTAGAAGTGGGCAATCCTGTAAAAGCCGGCCAATTGCTGGTAAAAATGGAAGAAGCTAATTATCTGCAAGCAAAGCTACAATTGGAAAACTTGAAGACTGACTATAGCCGTGTACAAGCCTTGTATGCAAGCGGTGGCGCTTCGCAACAACAGCTTGACCAATTGAAAACGCAATTGGATGTGGCTACTGAATCGCTCCAAAACCTGGAACAAAACACGTACCTGAAATCGCCGATTTCGGGTGTGATTACGCAACGTAATTTCGACAATGGCGATATGAGCGGCGGACAGCCCATCTTGCAAGTGCAACAGTTGAATCCGGCCAAAATTTTAATCAATGTACAGGAAATGTATTTCACGGAAGTGAAACCTAAAATGTCTGCTACTATTACATTGGATAGCTATGGCGACCAAGCTTTCACAGGCCGCGTGAACTTGGTATACCCGACTATCGACCCCGTGACACATACATTTATTACAGAGATTGTGGCCGACAATGCGAAGATGGAAATTCGCCCGGGTATGTTTGCCCGCGTGCTGTTCAACTTTGGCACAGCCAACCGTGTGGTAGTGCCCGACAAGGCTATTATCAAGCAACCGGGAACAAACGATCGCTATATATTTGTTCTGAACAGCGACAATACCGTAACCTATAAAAAAGTGGAACTGGGCCAACGCATGGCAGATAACTACGAACTGCTCTCGGGGATTGTGGACGGCGAAAAAGTAGTAACAGCCGGTATGAGCCGCTTGGTAGATGGAATGACGGTAGCAGTAGTGGAGTAATAATCGAACTAAACAGTTAGTTAATCTGAAGAATTAAGAAATTATGAAAATATACGAAACAGCTGTCCGGAAGCCGGTATCAACAATACTGATTTTTGCCGGCGCCATCATATTAGGCTTGTTTTCGCTGAGCCGCCTGTCGATCGACTTGTATCCGGAAATGGAGGTTCCTTATTTAAGCGTATTGACCACCTATGGCGGTGCAAGTGCGGCTGATATTGAACAGAACATATCGCGGGTATTGGAAGATAACCTGAACACCGTATCGGATCTAAAGAAAATTACGTCGCGCTCGCAAGACAACATGTCGATAATAACACTCGAATTTGAGTGGGGAACCAACCTCGACGAAGCGTCGAACGATGTGCGCGACGTGTTGGGGCGCGTAGAATCGCTATTGCCCGACGAGGTGGATAAGCCGATGATCATCAAATTCAGCACCAGCATGATGCCCATCCTGTACATGTATGCTACGGCCAACGAGAGCTACAATGGTTTGTACAAATTGCTGGACGAAAAAATTGCCAACCCGCTCAACCGTATCAGCGGAGTGGGCGCAGTGAGTATCAGCGGGGCGCCGAAACGCGAAGTGCAGGTAAATGTAAATCCGCAGAAGATTGAGGCGTACAACCTGACAGTTGAACAAATCGGCCAAATTATTGCACAGGAAAACAACAATATTCCGGCAGGTGCTATGGACATTGGTACGGAGCGTATGGCGTTACGTATTGAAGCGGAGTTCATGGAAAGTTCCGAGATTAAAGACATTGTTGTGGCGAACTATGGCGGTAAGGAAATCAAAATTTCGGATATTGCCGTAGTAAAAGACACTATCAAAACCATGACGGTCGAAGAAACCATCAATGGCGAACGGGGCGTAAGAATTATTATACAGAAACAGTCGGGCGCCAACTCAGTAGCTATTGCCAAAGCAGTGCAGGAAAAATTACCGGAGTTGATTAAAGCGCTTCCTCCCGATGTACATGTGGGTATCCTGTTCGACACATCGACCAACATTACGAATAGTATCAATAGCTTGAGCGAAACGGTAATGTATGCTTTCATATTTGTGGTGCTGGTGGTGCTGTTCTTCCTTGGCCGCTGGCGTGCTACAATCATCATTGCATTGACTATTCCCGTGTCGTTGATTGCCGGGTTTATTTATCTGATGTTTACCGGTGGCACCATCAACATTATTTCGTTGAGCTCGCTTTCCATAGCCATCGGGATGGTGGTAGACGATGCGATTGTGGTGCTCGAGAACATTGTGAAGCACCTGGAGCGCGGCGCCCGTCCGAAAGATGCGGCTATCTACGGAACGAACGAAGTGTGGCTGGCCGTACTGGCTACTACGCTGACTGTAGTGGCCGTGTTCCTGCCGCTGACTATGACAGGTGGTATTGCCGGTATCATGTTCAAACAATTGGGCTGGATTGTGTCTATTGTAATTGTGGTGTCAACCATTGCCGCTATTACGCTTACGCCGATGTTGACGGCCAAAATGCTCCGCTTCAAGGCGACGCATACTTACAAAGGAATGGGCGTCCTGTTCAAACCTATCGATAAATTTTTAGATTGGTTGGACGGCGCCTATGCCCGCCTGCTTTACTGGACAGTGCACCACCGAACGATTACCATTGTAATAGCCTTTGTTATTTTCTTGTCGAGTATATTTTTAGTAACGCAAGTGCCTACCGAGCTATTCTCGCAGTCGGATAACGGACAGGTGAGCGCTACGGTAGAACTTCCGGTGAGCGCCAACCTGGAACAAACATCTACGATTGCCCACCAGATAGAAAAAGCAATTTTGGAAAAATGCCCCGAAGTCAACACTATTTCGGTAAGTTCGGGAGCCGACGACGAAGCCGGTTTTTCCGCCCTGTTCGGGAACTCGGGGATGAATGCGATCTCTTACATGGTGGTACTGAAAGATTGGGAATACCGTAAAGCCAACCACCTGCGCGGCATGGAGGAAATAGGCGAAGTGATGCGCCAGGAAATTGCGAAATTTCCCGAAGTGGTAAAATACAAAGTATCGCCGGGTGGCAACCAGGGCGGCGGCATGATGGGAGGTAGTACTGTCGACGTAAAAGTATTCGGGTACAATTTCGATCAAACCACGGCTATTGCCAACCAGCTGGCCGACCGCATGCGTACTGTCAAAGGAGCACGCGATGTAAGCGTTAGCCGCGAAGAAATGAAAGTAGAGCTCCAGGTAGAATTCGATCGCGAAAAACTGGCGAAGTTCGGCATCAACACCGCGGTAGCTGCTACCTACGTGCGTAACCGCATCAATGGATTGACGGCTTCTAAATACCGCGAAAACGGAGAAGAGTATGACATTGTGGTACGCTACGACGAATCGTTCCGCGAGTCTACCGAAAACATTCAGAACATTGTACTGTACAACAACCAGGGACGCGCCATCCGCCTGAGCGAAGTGGCAAATGTGGTAGAACGCTTTACGCCGCCGAAGATTGAACGCGAAGACCGCCAGCGTGTGGTAACCGTGTCGGCAGCCCTGTCGGGCGCCGCACTGGGCGATGTAGCGGCGGCTACGCAGAAAGAAATCGACAAATTACAACTACCCGCCGGTGTCGAAGTGGTTATGTCCGGCTCGGTCGAAGACCAGCAGGAGTCGTTCCGGGACTTGCTGACTCTGTTGGTACTCATCATTATCCTAGTGTACATTGTGATGGCCACACAGTTCGAATCGTTCAAAATGCCGTTCATCATTATGCTGGCAGTGCCGTTTGCGTTTACCGGTGTATTCCTCGCCTTGTGGCTTACGGGCATTCCGTTGGGTATGATTGCCCTCATTGGCGGTATTATGTTGGTAGGTATTGTGGTGAAAAACGGTATTGTGATTGTCGACTTTACCAACTTGCAACGCGAACGTGGCATGCCGTTGAACGAAGCGGTAATCACTGCCGGTAAATCGCGTTTGCGCCCGGTGTTGATGACTACGCTGACCACCATTCTCGGTATGATTCCGTTGGCAGTGGGCACAGGCGAAGGCTCTGAAATCTGGCAGCCCATGGGCGTTGCCGTAGTAGGCGGATTGACCTTCTCGACCATCCTCACCCTGTTGGTAATTCCTGCCGTATATTCGGCATTCAATGCAGGAGGCGAGAAGAAAGAACGAAAAGCAAATACAGTAGAAGTATAAATTCCGGTGAAAAGAGACAGGGTAAAATGGTACAATGATTTTGCCCTTTCACCTTGTCCCTTTTCACCCTTGAAACCTTAATGAAATGAAAGCAGTATTTATAGTATATGGACAATCGCTCACGCAACCGCTCGAGCATCTGTTAGATAAGTTAAACATCCGCGGATTTACCCGCTGGGAAGAAACGCAAGGCCGTGGCGGCGCTGCCGGCGAACCGCATTACGGCACACATGCATGGCCTTCGAAAAACGGGTCGATACTTACTATCGTGGACGATCATATGGTAGACCCGCTCCTTGAGTCGCTCCGTCACATTAATGAACAGGCCGAACAGCAAGGGCTCAACGCTTTTGTATGGCATATCGAAAACAGAATGTAGCAGAAAATTCTAACAGGGTTTGGAACCCTGTTAGAGTTAAGTTTGGTTTTTATTGTTGAAAAACGCGGACAACAAATCCGCGTTTTTTGTTACAGCTAATTATTGTAGCGAAAAGTACTGTAGTGGCTGCTACGATAATGCCAGTCAGGTTTTCCTAAAATTCAACTATTCTAAATCCGTAAGTCCACTCCATGTAGTCGACATTTCCGGAATGGGCTTTGACAAAAACGCCTACAAAATGGCGTTGAGATTTATCCAAATAATATTTTATACCTGCCCGTTCGTAAAAGGGTTCGTAAAAATCGAAGGCACGGTAAAGATAAACGGCAAATGCAGCGTACAAAGACATGCGTCCATAAATTACCTCAAAAGAAGCTTTTGCTGCCGGAGTAAAACAATCTGCTTGAGTTATTTCATGGCCTTCTGATTGCAAACTCATTATGGAAGGATTATAGCACAGATCAAATCCCAAACCATACGTCATAAAATGATGAAAACGCCTTTCATAAGCCAATCCCAATGTAGAAGCAAAATAATAGGCTCCATCGCGTTTCGACTCTTTGACAGCAGGAGCAAATGTGGCTATCATAGTATTCTTATTTTCAATAGGTTCTAATGGAAATTGTAACGATTTTTCCGCATATTCGGGAGGATTCAGAAAATATCGTACACCCACGGATTGCGTAACCATATTTACCCCTAAATTAGGTTGTTTCAACGTGGCATTTGACGAGTGAGAAAATCCGGTAACACTAACTAATAGTAGATGTGGATTCAATTGATAGTTAATTCCAATATTCAACCCAACATAAAAATTAAAATTAGACCCTATCCATATATTATCCGGATTTGTTACAGGATCGTATGGATTTGTATAGTAGCTAAACCCTGCATTCACTTGGTAATTAACCGAAAATGATTTGTACTCAAAAAAAGAAGCGTCTATAAACCCAAACAACGCATACTTTGAGTTTAGCACGTCACTGTCAAAAGAAAGATAACGAAAACCCAAACCATACCTTGGATTTTTATGAAACGATTCCCATGGATTTTCACCTTTGGTTTGCTTGCCAACTTTAACTTCAAACCCTAAGGCTACCGGGGCAAATGAGTGCTCACCCGCGTTTGCAATCATTTTACCAAAACAGAAATTGGCTTCGGTATATAAATTACAAGCATTCTGAGAATAAGAAAGTGTTGCTACCAGAACGAAAAACAAAAATAAAAGTATGGATTTTCTCATAAACTACGTTTCTTTTTATTCCGGTTTAGCATTCCTCCTCTATTTTTCTGCAAAAATACAAAAACACCATTGTATAAACAAAATCAAATTTTTAGCCTTTAAAATTAATTTTCGTACCTTTATAGTTTAAACATTAGAGTCTTTTTTAAATTAACTTTTTTGTTAGTATTAATCAGTTGCGACGGGGCAGCACCATGTCGCAACAATTTTTTGACAATGCTAAAATCATTTTTCATAGGAAATAAAGAAATCCGGCTACCGATTATCCAAGGCGGCATGGGTGTGGGTATTTCGCTTTCGGGGCTGGCTTCGGCAGTGGCCAATGAAGGCGGCGGCGGTGTTATATCTTGCGCCGGTGTGGGCTTGTTATACAAGCAACACTCGGGTAATTATCTCGAAGATTGTATATGGGGGCTTAAAGAAGAATTGCGCAAAGCACGCGAAAAGACAAACGGTGTAATCGGTGTAAACATAATGGTGGCACTGTCGAACTTTTCGGATATGGTTCGCACGGCTATTGCCGAAAAAGCGGATATTATTTTTTCGGGCGCCGGCCTGCCAATAGATTTGCCGTCGTATCTTACACCGGAGAGCGAAACAATGTTGGTGCCGATTGTTTCGTCGGCCCGCGCGGCGAAAATTATCTGCGAAAAATGGCAAGTCAACTACAACTACCTGCCCGATGCCATTGTGGTAGAAGGCCCGAAAGCGGGCGGGCATTTAGGATTCAAAACAGAACAAATCGACAACGAAGATTATTCGCTCGAACAGTTGGTACCACAAGTAGTGGCTATTGCTAACCAATACAGCCATGAGAAAAAAATCCCTGTAATTGCTGCAGGTGGTATTTCTACCGGTGCAGACATTGCCCACTTCATGGAGTTGGGCGCTGCAGGTGTGCAAATGGGAAGTATATTTGTGCCTACTTACGAATGCGATGCATCCGCCGCCTTCAAACAAGTATATATTGATTCGTCTCAAAAAGACACCCTGATCATACAAAGCCCGGTAGGGATGCCAGGACGTGTTTTCGACGGCCCGTTTATCCGCAGTGTCAACAAAGGCGAGCAACAACCTAAAAGCTGTCCGGTTCGCTGTATTAAAACATGCGACTACACCAAAAGCCCTTACTGTATTACCCTTGCGCTTTACAGTGCGGCTAAAGGAAACATGGACAAGGGCTATGCGTTTGCCGGAGCAAACGCCTATCTGGCCAACAAAATTAGCAGTGTAAAAGAAGTGATAGTCAAGTTGGAGGACGAATATCTAAAAGCAACATCCGGAGCCAAATTCTGAATCAACACGAAATGCAAAAACTCGTAGCATATTCCCTTTCCGTTATTTACTACTTGTTGTTCGGTAGCGCGTTGGCCATTTTCCATCCCATTCAGTGGATATGCTTCAACCTGCTTGGTTACAAGGCCCACAAAAAAAGTGTCGATGCATTGTATTTCTTTTTAGTAGCCAACACATACATTTTAGGCACAACATATAAAATCAAAAACCTGGATAAACTGCCGGCAGGCGTGCCTTTAATTATTCCGGCCAATCATCAAAGCCTATTCGATATTATAGCTATTGGTTGGTTTATGCGGAAAGCACATCCAAAATTTATCAGCAAGATAGAACTGGGGAAAGGCATCCCCAGCATTTCGTACAATTTGAATCACGGAGGCTCGGTGCTCATCAACCGGAAAGACCCGAAGCAATCGTTAGCTGCCATAAAAGAAATGGCGCAATACGTAGAGGCAACCAAACGGTCTACTGTCATATTTCCCGAAGGGACAAGAAGTAAAACAGGCAAGCCACGGCCGTTTGCCGAAAGCGGATTGAAAGTCCTCTGCAAATACGCACCGTCGGCCTACATGGTTCCTGTTACCATAAACAACTCGTGGAAAATGACCAAATGGGGCTCTTTCCCCTTAGGTATTGGAACTAAAATAGAACTTATTATTCACGATCCTTTCCCGGTAAACGACAGGCCTTTTCCGGAGGTTTTTGAAAAAACAGAACAGGCCATAATTCAAGCTATTCAAAAGGTATGTATTTGAAAGCTGATGGTAATTAAACGAAAAATTGTACCTTTGTGTAAATAACAATTAATAACCCAAATGAAAAAGATAGTATTATCTACCGTTTTGCTCGCGGCTGTATGCCTGGCTGGTTGCAAAAACTCCAAAACAACTCAAGAACCCACTGCCATGGAACAAAAAGTAGCCGAATTTGCGCCTGTTACGTTGACCAGCGACCTTTCGCATTTAACAAGCAACGAACGCCAGATGGTCGGCATTTTTATTGATGCGGCTCAAATTATGGACGAATTATTTTGGCTGCAAGCCTTTGGCGACAGGAGCACACTCGACACCATTGCCGATGCCGCAGCCAAAGAATTTGCTATGATTAATTATGGCCCGTGGGACCGCCTCGACAACATGAAACCCTTTATAGCCGGCTATGGCGAGAAACCGCTCGGCGCACAATTTTATCCGGCAGATATGACCAAAGAAGAGTTTGATGCACTGAAAGACCCTAATAAAACCAACCTCTATACTATTTTGAAACGTAATGCCAATGGCCAATTGGAAGTGGTATGGTATAAAGATTTTTATAAAGAGAAACTTTCGAAAGTTATCGACTTGATGAAGCAAGCACAAGCATTGGCAGAAGATGCAGGCTTGAAAAAATATTTGACGGAACGCATCAAAGCATTCGAAACCGACGACTACCTGGCCAGCGACATGGCTTGGATGGATATGAAATCGAGTGTGCTTGACTTTGTGGTAGGCCCTATCGAAAACTATGAAGACCGCCTCTTTGGCTACAAAGCCGCTTACGAAGCCTTTGTGTTGGTAAAAGATAAAAAATGGAGCGACGACCTTGCCAAATTTACCAAAATGCTTCCTGCGCTACAAGCCGAATTGCCTTGCGACCCGAAATTCAAGCAAGAAGTGCCCGGTACTGATTCCGACCTTAATGTATACGACGTAATATACTATGCGGGTGATTGCAATTCGGGCAGCAAAACTATTGCTATCAATTTGCCGAACGACGAACGCGTACACCTTGCCAAAGGCGCCCGCCGCTTACAATTGAAGAATGCCATGAAAGCCAAGTTCGACAAAATCATGTATCCCATTGCAAATTTAATGGTAGATTCGGCCCAGTTGAAAAATATAAAATTCGAAGCCTTTTTCTCGAATGTTACTTTCCACGAAGTGGCTCACGGCTTGGGTATCAAAAACACGATAAACGGTAAAGGCAATATACGTCAGGCACTAAAAGAGCAATACTCCGGTTGGGAAGAGGCTAAGGCCGATATCCTCGGTCTGTTTATGGTACAAAAATTAGTGGAACGCGGCGAAATTACCGGCATCACGGTCGAAGATGCCTACACTACATTTATCATCGGCACGCTACGCTCTGTACGCTTTGGTGCCGCTTCGGCACACGGCAAAGCCAACATGATGTGCTATAATTTCTTTGAAGCCAACGGTGCATTTACCAAAAATGCCGAAGGCAAATATGTAATCGACATGCCGAAAGCCAAAGCAGCGCTGGAACAATGGGCTGCCTTGATTTTACGTGTGGAAGGCGAAGGCGACTATGAATTCGCTCAAAAATACCTGAACGAAAATTCGGTAATCAAACCCGCCTTACAGGCCGATTTGGATAAAGTGAACAACGCCGGTATTCCGCGCGACATCCGTTTTAACCAAGGTAAGAAAGAACTGGGCCTGTAATAACGATTTTTTCAAATGTGTATGGCTATAACTAATTTATTCGTTGTTCTACAACAGGCTGCGGCTTCGCAGCAGGCAGCCGTTGTAGAACAAGCAACTCAAGAACAAAGTTACCTGCACCTTGCCATGAAAGGCGGTTGGATTTTGCTACCTCTTTTCATCCTCTCCATTGTCGCTATTTACGTCATTGCCGAACGCTGGATGGCAATTGGCCGTGCCGGACGTAAAGATAAGATGTGGTTTCCCAATACCTCGGCATTAATACGGGAAGGCGCCATTCAAAAAGCATTGCAAGCGTGTGAGCAAAGCGTGAACCCCTCTGCAAAGGTAGTGGCCACCGGACTAAAAGAAATCAACGACGATATAGAAAATATTCAAGAATTGATGGAGGTAGAAGTTCGCCAACAAGTGGCCTCGCTCGAACGTCAAATGAATTACCTCGGCATTATCGCATCAGTAGCGCCCATGTTGGGTTTCCTCGGTACGATTTTCGGTGTTATCAAAATTTTTTACAACATTTCGATGACCAATAATCTTGACATCTCTACCATTTCCGACGGATTGTACCAAAAGATGATATGCTCCGGAGTCGGGCTTTTCGTGGGTATTATTGCCTATTCGGGCTATTACCTGCTCAACGGGAAGATTGACAAAGTTGTGGCGCGCATGGACAAAGAAGTGAACGACATGATGCGCGCCATCCGCTACTATAAACAGAACGTGCAACAATAGCCGTATGTAGAATGAAAATTGAACGCTCACGTAAAAGAAATGCCGAGGTATATACGGCATCGCTGAACGACATCATGTTTTTCCTGCTGCTGTTCTTCCTGATTATTTCCACGTTCGTGATTCCGACTTCTATTCGAGTCCTGCTGCCTAATGCTAAGCATTCCGATAAAGTAGTCGAGAAGAAAGTGGTACAACTGGCCGTAACCAAGGACTACCGTTACTACATCGACGATAAGGAAATTAGCTTTATACAAGTAGAGCCCGCGCTCAACCGTCTGCAAAACCTTTCCAATGGCAAAGAACTGATGGTATCGTTGCAAGCCGACAAAACCGTAGACCTTCAACACGTCGTAGATTTGATTGATATCGGCAACAAGCTCGGTATAAAAATGGTATTGTTTACAAAAAAATCAGATTAAAAACACAAGTCCGGCAAATACCGGGCTTTTAGTTTTATCATTAACAACTTAGCTCTTTCTCGCATAAAAAATCGATAATCAAATCCTTGATTTTTTTGCAAAAAAATAGTATCTTTGTAAATTATACTTTTTTGTATTTAAAACCATGGCAAAAGAGAAAGAACCCGGCGAAGGTAAAAAAGACAGCTGGTTAAAAAATAAATACCGCGTTACAGCCTACAACGACACCACCCTTGAACAAGTATGGCACTTCCGTATATCGGGAATAGGAGCTATAGTATTGGGGGCAGCGCTTACTGTGATAATTATTGCTACAGTAACAATACTCATTGCATTTACCGGTTTGCGGGAATTTATTCCCGGCTACCCCGATGATACGACCCGCGAGAAAATTATGATCAATGCCTTGCGTGCCGACTCGCTTGAGCGAGCCTTGCTACAATGGGAAAGACAATTGAACAATATAAATTTGTTGATGTCCGGCAAAGAGCCGCTACCACTCAACAATGCTTCCATTGACAGTATCCGCACAACTGCTGCTGCTGAAAGAGTTCACGCTCGCTCGCACGAAGATTCGCTACTACGTAAAGAAGTAGAAGAACGCGACCGCTACAATCCCGCAGCAGGCGCCCGTCAAGGTACAATGCCACAATTGTTGATAGAAAATTTATTCTTCTTCCCACCTGTGCAAGGCGTAGTGTCCGATGTATTCAATGTGAAGACCAACCACCTGGCCATTGATGTGGTTACAGTACCACACGCCCCGGTAATGTCGGTACTCGATGGCACTGTGATTATGGCCACCTGGACTGTTGAAACTGGTTATGTACTGCAAATACAGCATGCGGGAGACCTTATCTCAATATATAAACACAACGAGCGGTTACTCAAAAAACAAGGCGACCATGTAAAGGCCGGCGAAACCATTGCTATCGTTGGCAACTCGGGCGAGCTGACAACCGGGCCCCACCTGCACTTTGAGCTGTGGTACAAAGGCGCTCCGGTTGACCCATTGAAATACATAAAATTTTAATTATGAAAGCAGAAATTAGAAATCAAAATTACGATAAGCGCCCATAATTCTCATTTTTAATTTCTAACCTCTGTTACCAAAAGAGATAAAATCTATATTCGCAGAAAGTTGTGACAACAAAAAGAGTTGCCATATTAGGATCCACTGGTTCCATTGGAACACAGGCATTGGAAGTAGTTGCCCAACATCCCGACTTGTTTGTAGCCGAGGTGTTGACAGCACACGACAATGCCGCTTTGCTTATTGAGCAGGCTATTGCTTTTCAACCAAACGCCGTAGTCATTGGAAATGAAAGCAAATATCAAGAGGTGGCGTCAGCCCTTGCCGCACATCCGATAAAAGTATATGCCGGTGCATCGGCTTTGAACGATGTAGTTGCATGGGATACCGTGGACATTGTGTTATCGGCCTTGTTGGGTTTTGCAGGACTGCAACCGGCGCTATGCGCCTTGCAAGCAAAAAAACCATTGGCATTGGCCAATAAAGAAACGCTGGTCGCTGCCGGTGAACTGGTCATAAAAGCAGCGTTGGAGCACCGGACTCCGCTTATTCCGGTCGACTCCGAGCACTCGGCCATTTTCCAGTGCCTGGTGGGCGAGCATAGCGAAATCGAAAAAATTTACCTGACCGCATCGGGAGGCCCATTCCTGCATACCCCGCCGGAGCAGATGGCCAACATTACCAAGCACGAGGCGTTGAAACACCCCCGCTGGAACATGGGCGCTAAAATTACCATCGACTCGGCCAGCATGATGAATAAAGGGTTGGAGGTGATCGAAGCATATTGGCTGTTCGGCCTGCCTGCCGAAAAAATAGATGTGCTGATACATCCGCAGTCTATCGTGCACTCCATGGTGCAGTTTGCCGATGGCGCCGTGAAAGCGCAACTTGGCACGCCCGATATGAAACTGCCGATACAATATGGTCTAAGTTTCCCTAACCGGTTACCACTCGCAGCACAACGTGTAGATTTTGCCCAGCTGGCATCGCTTACATTCCTTGCGCCCGACTTTGCGAAATTCCCGTGCCTGGGTTTGGCTTACGAGGCGCTGAAACGCGGTGGCAATATACCCTGCGTCCTGAATGCCGCGAACGAAATTGCCGTACATGCCTTTTTGCAAGACCGCATTTCGTTCCACCAACTGCCGGATATCGTAGAAAAAACAATGAATGCCATTAATTACAATGCCTCTCCTTCCCTGCACGACTTACAGGAAACAGATGCCGAAGCAAGGCGCATGGCACAAACTAAATTATAACCAAATCAATTATTCAGTTATTTAATTACTCAATTATTAGTCAAAATGGATGTTTTTATTAAAATAGTACAACTGGTATTCGCCCTTTCGCTGTTGATTTTTGTACACGAAATGGGACACTTCCTGTTCGCACGTTTATTCAAAATACGTATCGATAAATTTTATTTATTCTTCAACCCGTCGTTCTCCCTGCTGCGCGCTAAGCGCATCAACGGAAAGTGGCAACTAAGTTGGCTCTCGAGTACACCACCTGCCGAGTGGCAAGGACATGAAGATAAAACCGAATGGGGCCTTGGCTGGTTGCCGCTCGGCGGCTATTGCAAAATTGCCGGTATGATTGACGAGAGTATGGATAAAGAACAGATGAAACAAGCGCCGCAACCGTGGGAATACCGCACCAAACCAGCATGGCAGCGTTTATTTGTGATTGCAGGAGGCGTGGTATTCAATGTCATTTTTGCATTTTTCATTTTTTGGGGAATGTTATTCACATGGGGTGAGAAATACTTGGCCAACAAAGATGCAATCTATGGTATCCAATGCGATTCGCTGGCACAGGAAATGGGATTCCGCAACGGCGATAGAATCTTATATCTCGACAAACTGCCGGTAGAAAGTTTTAGCGACATAGTGCCAGATATTATTTTCAATCAAGTAAAAACCGTAACGCTTATCCGCGAAAACGACACCTTGACCGTGCCGATAACCGACCGTTTTCTTCCCGTAATTCTCAAAGGCGAAAGCCGGTTATTTGAGCCGCGCGTCCCGTTTGTTATTCAATCCGTACCTGAGACTTCGTTAAACGCCAAATCCGGGTTACAGCAAGGCGATAAAGTGATCGGCATTGACTCTGTAGAAGTATCGTTCTTCAGGGATGTTCAAACCGAATTAGCAAAAAACAAAGGACAAGCCGTACAGCTCCGTATCATACGCAACGACTCACTACACACTATTCCGGTTACGGTCAGTGACAAGGGAACGATTGATGTATACACGGACAACAAGCTCGCATCGTTCTTTACCATGACGCAAAAAAACTATGGCTTTTTCAGTGCATTTCCGGCAGGAATACGGGAGTGTGCCAATACCATCAGGAGTTATATAAAACAACTTAAACTAATTTTTTCGCCGAAAACAGAAGCTTACAAATCAGTCGGTAGTTTTATTACCATCGCTAATATTTTCCCTGGCCAATGGGACTGGCAAAGCTTTTGGAGTTTGACGGCTTTCTTGTCTATCATGCTGGCCGTGCTTAACATCCTGCCCATTCCCGGCCTTGATGGCGGGCACCTGGTGTTTGCACTCTACGAAATGGTTACCCGCCGCAAACCCAGCGACAAAGTGTACGAAATTGCACAATGGATCGGCTTTATATTACTCATCGGCATCATGGTAATGGCACTTGGCAACGACATTATCCGGTTTGTGTTACCGAAAATTGGAATAACGTTGTAATACTATTATTTGAGAATAAACAAAAATGCCTAACCGAAATATTCGTGTTAGGCATTTTTATTTTAGCGCACACAACGGACATAGCCGCTGTATATGTACGAAACATTGTACCCACATCCTTTTGTATGATAGGATATAGGAATAGCTTTTATGTAATTTCCATACTGACCTTGTGCCACACAACCATTAGTTATAAACGATGTGTAGCCCGTTTCACATTGCCAGTAGGTACCATTGCTAAGCCACTCTTCCTCGCCTGTCAATTTGAATTGTTTTGTTAGATATTGGTACCAATTTGAAAAGATTTGTTCAATTTCGTTCTGTTCTGGTAATCGCCAATTGGCAGGACATAGAGAGGCGCTAGTGATTGTACCGTTTCGTTTATATACGGTTCCGCTTTCATCAGCATCTCCACATCGTAGACTAGTGGCAACTGCGGCAGAATGACCCTTATAATTCAAGTAATCATCCATTGTCCATAGGCCGGTAGAAAGTTGGGCGATGCGGTAAATTTTGCTATCCCGTACATCTTTTATCCACGCCTCCCAGTTCTTCGCTCCGCTTGTGCGTTTTTGGCATACATGTGTAGCATCCATGAATAAATCACTCCCCGTGTAGGGG
>JAVBNJ010000131.1:0-5745 GCA_031551625.1 Bacteroidales bacterium
TGTAGTAGAATCTCTTATCAACATCTCTGGGGAAACGATAGGAGCTAAAGTAAAATACCTGATTACCGCATTACCCGTAACAGGCATAAATTTAAATCCTACCACCACTACTTTGGGTATTGGCCGAACATTGGAACTAAATATTACTGTACAACCTGCCGATGCGGCCAACAAAAATGTAAATGCAGTCAGCAGCAATCCTGCTGTAGTGGATATCATTGATGGTAAAGTAAAAGGTATAGCTGCCGGTACGGCAACTCTTAGCGTAATTACCACCGACGGTAATAAAACAACTACGTGCAATATTACGGTAATTCCTGTTGCTGCAACTAGTATAGCGCTATCAACATCTTCATTGGTTATAGATACCGACAAAACAAACGATTTAACATTAACTATGCAACCAAGTGATGTTACCAATAAATCCGTAAAATGGACTAGCAGCAATACCGCAACGGTAAGAGTGTATAGCTATTATAACAATGGAAGAGTAGCTGGCATAGCACCGGGCACAGCTATTATTACCGCCACTACAGATGATGGTAACCATTCGGCAAGTTGTACGGTAAGGGTCATTGCGATTTCCGCACATGGCGTGTCATTAGACAAAACTTTTGCAACGTTGGGCTGTAATGACGACCTTTACCTGACACCAACCTTGATACCGGCCAATGCCAGTAATAAAAAGGTAACATGGACAAGTAGTAACCCTGCTGTAGCCACAGTGAATACTAATGGCAGAGTTTCCGGAGTAACAACCGGCACAGCCCTTATTATTGTAAAGACACAAGATGGTGGTTATACGACTAACTGTACTGTTACGGTATATCCTCCTTTTTACTGCTCCACAGAGACTATCAAATTGGGCAAGGTGGGTTTTGCATCAACTACTACTTGGCAAGTCGGTAGTCAAATTTGGAGTGCTCCGGTAACGGCCTCCTATTGTAAAAAGAAGAAATATAATAGTCGTACGGAGCCTCCATATAGTACCGATTGCAGTAAGAATTATTTTAACTGGTGTATGGTTGTACGCTATGAAGAGCAATTATGCCCTCCACCATGGCGCGTACCTACAGCGGATGATTTTTGCACATTAGATAAATCTTTAAATGGCCGTTCGAATTGTGATAAGCGATCAGATGATCCATCTTCATTTAAGCAATATCAGTCTATGTGGGGTGCTTCTTATAACGAACTCTTTCATGATAATAATAAAAAGAGGGAGGAAACGAGAAAGAGTTTTTACTATTGGTCGGCTTCCTCTTGGGCAAAAGATACAGGTATTAGTATGCAAGCAATTGGCGAAATATATGAATCTTTACATCAAGTCTATAACTACGGAAGTTGGGAATATAAGGAAGGTTGGAATTCGAGATACAATGGTGTGTTCCCAAACAATAATTCCAGCTCTAAAAATAGTACGATGCAATTGCGATGCGTGAGAGATAATTAAACTCAATTATAATAACCATTAAAAACAAATTACCATGAACACAACAAAACTATTCGCTTTAAGATACCTAAATTAAATTTGTAAAAACATACATTTCAGGCATTTTTAAAATTTGCGTACCTTTGCAACCAAATTTACAACCAAATCATAATTTATGAAAAAATTTTTATGTATTCTGCTGGCTGTTGCAGGCTTGATGTCCATATCAAACAACGCTTCGGCAAAAGGTATTCCGATTTTTTACAACAATGGACTAACGTTTAGTCAAACACACCAACTCCCCGATAGTATAATCATTGATGGGCAACACGTTAATTTTGGTGTAGGGTTCAATCAATTCGGTGTATTCTGGGTCCCCCTTTGGAATTATGGAGAGACCGAATATGTGTTGATTACCGATGATGGAAATACAGGGTACGATTTGGACGAAGAAGAATTGGCTTATCTCAAAGAAGAATATCAAATTGATACTGAACAAGCACCGGCGATTCCTTTTTGGCACAAAACCGGAGGAAAACTTATTTGGGGCGGAGTACTTTTGCTGATAATAGGTGGCTATTTCAGAAAATCGAAAACAGGAGGAGAAGAAGAAACAGCACAACCTACTGCGTAGGTTCCTTATGCAAAATAACAAAGCCGTTCAAAAATTCATTTGAACGGCTTTGTCGTTTTATAACCGCACGGCCTCCTTCAACGCCTTGTAGCCCGTGCTGCTGGCCTTGAGCACCTCGCCGCTTTTGAGGTGCACGCGGTAGGTTTCTTTCTCGAACAATTCGATTTTGGCCACCTCGTTCACGTTTACAATATAGGAGCGATGGATGCGCACAAACTGCTCGCGTGGCAGGTTGGCCTCAAAATATTTCATTGTTTTTTCTTTCAGGAATCCGCCTTTGGCCGTAATGAGTTTCACATAATCGCCATCGGCTTCAATGAACAGAATTTCGTGTACCGGAATTACATGAATTTGTTGGCGGTCTTTTACCGCAATGCGCGCCAGGTCGCCGGTAGGTTGCCCGTCCACCGTTTGCTTGAGCGCCTGCAAATGTTGCTCGTTTGTGTCACCGGCATTGATGCGCTGCATGGCTTTCTGCACGGCTGCATCAAAGCGCTCCTTCGAATAGGGTTTCAACAAATAGTCGACCGCATTGAGCTCAAACGCGCGGATAGCATACTGATCGTAGGCAGTAGAAAAAATAATTTCAGGCAATGTATCCATCAACTCCACCAACTCAAACCCTGTGAGCTTGGGCATCTGCACATCGAGGAACAGCAGTTGAGGACGAAGCTCTTTAATGAGTTTCATCGCCTCGAACCCATTATCAGCTTCACCCACTACCGTTATGTTTGCATACGATTGCAGGTAATGTTTTATCAATTCACGGGCAGGCGCTTCGTCATCGACGATTAGTACATTGGCCCCCCCAGCCCCCAAAGGAGGGGTGGTGGCGCGCATAGAATTATTTTTGTTCGTTGCTCCCATATGTGCAATTATATTGGGTTGTTTATAGTGTCTTTTCTCCCCCTTTGGGGGCAGGGGGAGCCGGTATTTCTATTGCAGCTGTAAATTTTCCGCCCTCGGCTTTAGCATAGAACGTAGCCTTATCGCCATACGACAGCCGCAACCGTTCGCGGATATTCTGCAGACCGGTACCCGAACCCTTTTTCGGCACATTGTTCCCGGCCTCAAAATCATTGGTAATTTTAATAATTATATGCTCACCGTTTTGCTGTACTTGCACTTCGATACTGATGGCTTGCAGGCTTTCGTACACACCGTGTTTCACCGCATTTTCAAATAACGGTTGTAACAGCATCGAAGGAATCTCCACCGCCGTGCATTCGGGCTGCACGGAAATGGTGTAATTCAATTTTTCGCCGAAACGCAACTTTTCAATTGCTAAATAACGCTCACAATTTTCCAACTCGTCGCGTATGCAGGCTGTGGCGCGGTTAGTCGCCAGCACCATGTAACGCAGGTAGTCCGACAACGCTATCAGCATTTGCTGCGCTTGCGCGGGATTCACAATAATCAACGAATTTACCGAGTTGAGGCTGTTAAACAAAAAGTGTGGATTAATCTGTGACTTCAGCACATTCAACTCGCTGTCTTTAATTAGCCGTGTGAGGCGAATTTCGTTCTCTACTTTTTCATTCAACCGCACAATAAATATGTCGAGATAGTACATCAACACAGCCACTGCATAGAAAAGAACCCCTTCGAGCGCCCGCCACCAAATAGATTTGCGGAGGAATAGCAGATACGTTTCATTGTCCCACCCGATAGCGTACATCAACAAGTAACCAAGGCTTAACCATACTGTCAACAAAACAGCACCCAGCACAATGTATCGTACCACATTGTAGTACCAGGGCTTGTGATGCATCGGGTTGTGATATACCGGAAACCACAACGGCAAAAGTAGAAAAGCCAGCAGTCCGTTGAACAGGAATGAATCGGCTGCAGCAAGTCCTGTCGACAAGTGAGTCGTGTTACTCAGTACAGTCGTTTGAATAATGCATATCACAATCCATACACCGGCGTAAAGCAACTGTGTTTTGTAAGAACGGAGTATGGGATTAATGCTCATTGGTGCTACCGTGATTTGATTTCGCCGCCGCCCAGCACCGACGATATTTCGATAATCAACAAACGCTTGTCGTCGACTTCAAACGTAGGTTTCGGGCGATTGTCCACAAAATTACCCATTACGTTACTCCGATGGATTTCTATTTTCCATTCGGCCGGTGCGTAGATGACCAGCCCGCCAAACACCGTACTTACATTCAATGTATTTACCCCCTCGGCCAATTGGGCATCCATCAGGTCGAGCTCCATGCCCCCGAATATGCAATTGATTTCGCCCCCTTTGAAATCTTTCGTGTTAATTTTTTCTTTTGAACCGCTGAATATGTAGTTACGGTCAATGTAACCGGTATTGCTTCTCCTGTTTTCCCAAGGCTGTTGTGAATGGTCACGAAATTTTCCGGATTCGCACGACGAAGTAGAGCAACACTCGCCGAATTGCTGTTGAAACCGCATGCGGCGTGCCTCGGCGTGATACCGGAAATAACGCGGCCCCCAAATGGCTTTGCCCAGTACGAAAATACCGACAAGAATTAATACCACCGTCCATAGGTTGTCGGTGATAAAAGACATGCTTTCGATATTCATTTTGCGTAGCAGGAAAAATCCACCTACCAACATTAATAGTACGCCCATGAACCATTTGTAACGCGAAAATAGGAAAATGAAGCCCATAGCTATCAATAACGATTGCCACGAGAATACAATATACTTATACTGCACGTCCAATACGCCGCTGTTGAACAGCAGTAGCAGCACACCTGCCGTTATGATCAACAGCCCTGTTAAAATACTGCTTATTCGTATCCTGTTTTTCATAATTTCAAAAAATTAAATTAATTTACTACAAAGATATATCGTTCGGATGCCCCGGTCAACAATCTTTCCACAAAGATAACACGTTTCACGATAAACAAACGAAATTTTCCGACGAAAATTGTAAAAAATTTGGTAATTAAAAAATTATTTCATTCCTTTGTAACATAATAGATGTTCTTTTGCATTCGATTTATTCCAATCAAGAAACTTGGAAACTTTCTACAACTAAGGAATAAAAACAAAATCATGCAATAGCGTGGGTTGTGTTTATTTTAGTTGTAGGTATTCCAAGACCTCTTGATTGATAAATAAAATCCACGTTTTTATTTTTTATTATAAAAATGCGGAGAATGGCAATGATTGAAAAATCGTAGCAAGGGGTTGTTCTGTTTGTTTGTTGATGGAACGCGGATGACGCTGATTAGACGGATTTACGCGGATTTTTAAAACAACCCCGAAGCTACGTAATTTAAAACTAACTAATTAGTTAAACTAACCAAAAACAAAATAATGATGAAACAAATTTTCTTTTCTCTTTTCTTTACAACGCTTGCTTGCATTGCATTTGCACAAAACTACAAAGTAAATGTGTCGTCGACTAGTGGAAGCTACTCTACGTCGAAAACCGTAAGTTTCAACGTATCGTGGACAAACCGGCTGGAAGGAAAATACAACTCCAAAGTGTGGGTGCTGATTGATTACAAAAATTTGGCAACCGGCTTGTGGAGCCGCGCCACGGTCACAGCCATCAGTGCCGGAAGCAGCGGTTCCACTATCACAGCAGGCGGTCGCGGATTCTGGCTGCAGGGAAACAGTGGCGCCTACAACCAGAAAGTAACCGTAACATTAAGCGGAGTCCCTGCCAAATACAACTGGTGTGCCCATGTAA
>JAVBNJ010000105.1:0-5495 GCA_031551625.1 Bacteroidales bacterium
CGTCATTGTTTATGATGAGTGCGACGTATAAAATTATCACAATGCCGTGCCAGATATTATTGTTTACCAATAAGAAAATAGACAGCGGCAACCACACTCCGGCTGTTCCGACAATCGGAACTAATCCTACCAGGGCTGTCAGGAAAGCCCAGAAAACAACATCTTCGATGCCCAGCAACCAGTATCCGAAGGCGGCCACAGAGCCCTGCACCAGCATTATCAACGGTAAGCCCACGGCATTGCTGTAGATCATTTGCTTTACTTCTTCTTTCATCATCAAAATACTTTTTGGGTTGAAAGGCAGGTAGAAACTGATCGTTTCCTCTAACTTGCGGGCATTGGCAAGCATAAAATAGAGAACCATTACCATCATGAACAAGTTGAAGAAAAAAGCGTAGGTCGTATTAAGAAGTCCGGTAAACAACCCTGTTAAAAAGGATGTCGAATGGGAGAAAATTTCTTGTGGAACTATCGGATATTTGATGTAGGAACTAAACGAACTCAAATATTTTTCGAACTGCTTTATAATAGCCGGAATGTCAACTGTCGAAAGTTCGGCTGCGATTATCTGATACACAAAGAAGCCTACTCCCAGCAATAGTAAAGAGATAGCAATAACCAATGCCAGCGAAGCAATCCAACGTTTCCAGTGCTTTTTCTCGGTGAGGTAAAACAGCGGGGAGCGGAGTACCACGTAGAGGGTTGTCGCTCCCAGGAAACAACTCATGAAAAACGATAATTGTTTCCAGATAACAATGCCCAGGCCAATTAAAATTAAAAGGAAGAATAATTGCCGGAAGAATGCATTGTCTTTATTTGTAAATGATTTTAATTGCTGCATGTTAGATATTCTTTGTAAATTTGTCATTTAAAAACCATTTGTAAAGGTAATGAAAAAAGTAGGAATTATCCGTTGCCAGCAAACGGAAGATATGTGCCCCGGTAGCGCTTGTCTGAAAGTAGCAGCCACCGGGAAAGGAGTGTTTCAAGAATTAGGCGAAGTGGAATTAATAGGATTTGTGTCGTGTGGCGGTTGCCCAGGCAAGCGTGCTGTGAGTCGCGCCCAAGGGTTGGTCGACCGTGGTGCCGAAGCCATTGCCTTGGCATCGTGTATTGTGAAAGGCACGCCTATCGGATTCGTGTGTCCTCATGTAGAGCAAATAAAAGATGCGATATGCCGGAAGGTGGGCGACAAAGTCGCATTATTAGAAGGAAGCCACTAATCATTTTGTCATGACTATTCGTACCGAAGCAACAGCCGACCTGCCGGCAATTTATGAATTGATCCGTATCGCTTTCGAAACCGCCAAGGTAGCCGATGGCGATGAGCAGGATTTTGCTGTAAAACTCCGCAACAGCCCGGCTTATATTCCGGAATTGGCATTAGTGGCCGAAGAAAACGGGCAACTAATCGGGCACATCATGCTCACCAAGTTGAAAATAATAATACCGTCCGAAGAATTTGAATCGCTGCTGCTGGCGCCGGTTTCCGTAGTGTTAGAATGCCGTGATAGAGGCGTAGGTTCGGCATTGATTCGCGAAAGCATGCAGCGCGCTACTGCCATGGGTTACGATTCTGTTTTTTTAGTGGGTGATCCGGACTATTATAAACGGTTTGGCTTTGAGCCGTCAATTAATTTTAGCATTAAAAACATTAATGGTATCGAAGATAACTATGTGATGGCTGTAGAACTACTCCCTGGCGCACTGCATGGCATGAGCGGAACCGTAAGTCTTTGTTGATGTAAAAATATTTCGAAACTATTTCCTTTAAGGTTGCTGTTAAAACCCGACAGATCTAATTAAAAAATAAACCTTAACTTTTGTACCCATGTGGTGTATTGCCTGGTGGCGAAAGGATAAACTGCTCGATGGCTTTTTGGATAGATGCTAATCCGAAATCGGCGGTTCGCAATTCGTTGCGCGGGATAAACTGCACATCTTCCACATCGTCGTCGGCACGCAGCAGTGTAAAATCGGCCACAGTCAACGCAAAGAAAAGGTCTAACGTAGGAATATCCAATCCGGAATATTGATACGTGTTGGGCAACGAAAACAAGTAACGCATCGATATTACATCGAGATTCAGTTCTTCTTTTATTTCCCGCACCACCGCTTGCTCGGCCGTTTCGCGGTCGTCTACAAATCCGCCGGGCAAGTCGAGCGTTCCTTTGGCCGGGTCTTTCCGGCGGCGGCACACCAGCAATTCGTCGTGCTCGTTAGTAATAAATGCAGCTACGGCGGCCGAAGCATTGAAGTAGTACACAAAACCGCATGTGGGGCAACGTTTCGATTTTTCGTTGTTCCATTCAAATTGCCCCGAACCGCATTTCGGGCAATAGTTGAAAATATGTTGGAAAGAGTAGGTATTCAAGATTATTATTTGTTTTCGGCAAAGTTACTAAATAATCCATATCTTTGTATAAAAACAAAACATCATGCAATCTGCTAAACCAACCACTGTAGACGAATACATTGCCGTAGCTGGTGATAATGTGAAAGAACATTTAATACAGCTACGTACGGCCATTCTGGAAGCAGCGCCCGAAGCCGAAGAGCGCATCTCGTGGGAAATGCCGGGCTACAAACTGTACGGACGAGTGCTGGTCTATTTTGCCGGATTTACAAAACACGTGAGTCTGTTTCCCGGCCCCGAAGCGATTGAAGAATTTAAAGACGAGTTGCTTGGATACAAAACACACAAAGGCACCATCCAGTTTTCATTGGAGCGGAAAATACCGGTAACACTGGTGAAAAAAATCGTAAAGTTTCGTGCCAAGCAAAACAGGGAACTGGCAAAAACAAAAAAGTCGGGCAAATGAAAAAAATAATTATCATAGGCGCTACTTCCGGTATTGGCCGTGCTATTGCCGAACGCTATGCCAAGCAAGGCGCCCAAGTGGGCATCACAGGCCGGCGGGCTGAATTACTGGAAGAAATTCGTGCGCAATATCCCGATAATATCTACATACAGGTAATGGATGCGTGCCATACATCGGCTCCGCAACAACTGCAAACATTGATCGACACGATGGGCGGCATGGATACATTGTTCATTAACTCTGGCTATGGCAAAGAAAAACCGGAGCTGCTTCCTGAAGTAGAATTGCAGACTGTGATGATTAACGCATTCGGGTTTACGCAACTGATTATTTTCGGATATAATTATTTTAAAGCACAAAATAAAGCGGGGCATATTGTAGTAACCTCATCGGTAGCCAGTGTGCGTGCATTGAGACAAGCGCCGGCCTACTCAGCTACCAAGCGCTATATGCGCCACTATGTCGATTGCCTTGCTCAACGTGCCCACCACGAAAAACTAAAAATTTCGTTCACCACGCTCATGCCCGGTTTTATTGCTACCGATTTCCTGACAGGTTATAACTACCCGCTCATCACTTCGTTGCCGAAAGCAGTGAACGATATTTACCGTGCCATCGAAAAGAAGAAACGCGCGGTGTACTTGCCGTTCCGCTGGAATTTTGTAGTACTCTTCTGGCATCTGATTCCGAAATGTATTTGGGAACGCTATTGCTAAAATAGGTTAACCACCGAGGGCTTTATGAATTTCTTTATGATACTTTGTGTATACTCAGCGCGCCTTCGTGGTTAAATAAGCATTATTGAACTACTAGCTTCTGTCCAATCTTCAATGCTGTTGAATTTCCCATGCTGTTGAGCGCCTGCAATGCTGCAACCGTTGTGTTATAACGGCGCGACAAGTTATACAGCGTATCTCCTTTTTGTACTATATGTGTTTGCGGAACAGCCTCGGTTGTTTCTTCCAACTCCGGCGGCAATGTGGTGGTTTGCTTGGTAGCCGCAAGATTTTTTCCAAACAATGTATAGCTCTCTTCATTCAGGGCCAGGGTGTTTGTTCCCAATAGGCATTGCTCAAAGTCAATGAGCAGGCGCGGGTTGAATGGCTCGCCCATGAAACGTGTTTCGAAATGCAGGTGTACTCCTGTGGCGCGCCCTGTGCGGCCTCCGCTGCCTAGCACATCGCCTGCTTTCACACGTTGGTCTACATTTACGGCAATACGGTTGAGGTGGCTATATACGGTTTCGAGTCCGTTCTCGTGCCTCACCACTACTACGTTTCCGTAGGCAGCATACGGTTGTGCCATGCGCACCATGCCGTCGAATGCACAAAACACCGGATCGTTCAATTGTAATTTTAAATCGATACCCGTATGCATCCGGCCATTACGCCGCCCGAATTCCGATAACACCTTGCCGCAAGTAGGCATCACAAAATTTTCGGCGCCTTCAGTAAGTATCAGCTCTGTCGCGCCCACAGGTCGCGGGTCGGCGCTACAGCGAATGTGCTGCATGTTCCATTGGTTGCCATAATATTGCATAGCCGGATAACCTTCGGAATAGCGGACGGTAGATATTGCCAACGATGTATAAGTAATAGTATCTTTTGTAGGGACTGTACCCTCGGCGGTGGAGGCGGATTGCCCAGTTTTTACCGGTTTTGCAGCAGGCTGTTTTGCTTTGGTGGTAGCCATTTTATCGCTCCTGGCCGGGGGCGCTGCTGCATTGGCTGCTGTAGCCGGGACAGGAGCTTCCTTTATTCGTTGCGACGATGCACAGCTATTAAATCCCGCAATTAGTAACACAAGTACGACAAGTCGAATATATTTCCACATCGGCCCGATAGATTTTTTACAAAGGTATAAAAATGTATTTATTCCGGTTGCCGATAATGCGGTGAAATAAATTTGGTATTTAAAAAAATTGTGCTACTTTTGTAGCATTGATGACGTTCTTTTACTGTTGATGTTTTATTCTTTTACTGAAACTTCGCACGTTACAGCACAGCTAGAATAAAAAATTCCGTTTATAAAGACGTGGGTTATTTATTTTGTTGTGCAGGTATGCGAAGACCTCAGTAAAAAGTAAATAATTCACGTTGTTCTTGTTTATGGATTTACACAGATTGAAACAGAAACGGCAGTAATTCAAAAATCGTAGCAAGGGGTTGTTGTGTTTGTTTGTTGATGGAACGCGGATGACACTGATTAGACGGATTTACGCGGATTTTTAAAACAACCCCAAAGCTACGTAATTTAAAACTAACTAATTAGTTAAACTAACCAAAAATAAAATAATGATGAAACAAATTTTCTTTTCTCTGTTCTTTACAACGCTTGCTTGCGTTGCATTTGCACAAAACTACAAAGTAAATGTATCGTCGACAAGTGGCAGTTACAGTACTTCAAAAACCGTAAGTTTCAATGTGTCGTGGACAAACCGGCTGGAAGGGAAATACAACTCCAAAGTGTGGGTGCTGATTGATTACAAAAATTTGGCAACCGGCTTGTGGAGCCGCGCCACGGTCACAGCCGTCAGTGCCGGAAGCAGCGGTTCCACTATCACAGCAGGCGGTCGCGGATTCTGGCTGCAGGGAAACAGTGGCGCCTACAACCAGAAAGTAACCGTAACATTAAGCGGAGTCCCTGCCAAATACAACTGGTGTGCCCATGTAA
>JAVBNJ010000003.1:0-9137 GCA_031551625.1 Bacteroidales bacterium
AGTTTGAGTACGTGCTCGTTTTTCAAACCTATGCCTGCAATATTTTTCCCATCAACTTCTATAATGCGGTCGCCTGCGCGGATACCCACCGATTCCGAAGGACCACCGGCAATGGGCGCAGCCACGGTGAGCGTGTCGTGCAAGATGGAGAATTCGATACCTACGCCTTCAAAGTTGCCTTCGAGTGGCTCGTTGGCAGCTTTCACATCGGCAGCGCTCAGGTAGGTCGAGTGCGGGTCGAGGTTAGAGAGGGTGTTGGTAATAGCTTTATCTGTGAGCTTGGTAATATTCGCTGTATCGACATAGTATGAATCAATGTACATGAGCAGGCGGGCATACTTACTGTAGGCTTCCAGTACTTCGGGGCTTATCTTTTGTGCTTGCGCGGCCGTAATGGCAAACAGTGCAATACATAAACAGGCAATTTTTTTCATTATGCTAAATTTTAAGGATGCAAAGCTACAATTTTTTTGTTTCTTTACCTAAAAACGTACTTTTGCAACTTTAGTACTTTCTTAGAAACTTGAGAATTTTCACACGGAGGAACGAGGCGCAAGCAAAAGCGTGGTACGTAGTTCGCCTCGGTACGGTTTCTCAGCACCTCTTTCAAGGCATTAAAACAATGGATCACGTTTTTAATACAGCAATCCAAACAGCCACAACGGAATTTTGTTGCCGAAGCCAACTTCGGTTTCTGCGGCTGCTATGTACGAGTTTTTTACATTTTTAATTTGCTTAAATGTCTTGCTGCTGCCGCCTACTTCAAAGACATAGTTATTGTCGATCGTAAAGTCGCCTTGCTTGGCCGTCCCCACCGCGTGTTTAGCGGCGCGCAACTGGTTGGCAAAAAAGGTTTCACGCATGCAGCCGGTGTCTACGGCATTGCCGCGCAAAGTATGCAACAGGTTGGTGTTATCCATATACACCTTGTCGGGCTTGCTCATGGCGCCCATGCTCTTGCCCGGCGCATTCACATTGGCAATCAGCCCGGCCTTGTCAAGCAAGTCGAAATACTTTACCAGCGCGGCGCGGTGCGTGTCTACATCGCTGCACAGTGTGGCAATGTTGGGCGTGAAAGGCACCATGCCCGAAATAATTACCAGCAGTTTTTTTATCTTCAAAATCGAAGGATATTCGATAGGCTCCACAGCCGGCAAGTCTACATCAAGCACCGTGTTTATTACATGTTGCAGCCGTGTGTAGTAGGTACGCAGGTTTTCGCGGAAAAAAGGATAGTAGCCATACTCAAGGTAATGCTTGAACTCCGGCAGTATCTTTATTTTGGCGGTAATTTCTTGCGCTATGTTTACATGGTTTTTAATAATGTCTTTCAACGTGAGCGTGGGCACGGTTAGCTTTCCATTGAGCTGCAAGAACTCGCGAAACGACAAGCCTGCCAGTTGGTAGTCAATCATGCGGCGCGAGAGGTCTACTTTCGATTTATATATTTGCAGCATCGACAAGCCGGTAAACACTATGTTCAAATCGGGATAGCTGTCATAGATATTTTTTATTTCGATAGCCCAAGTAGGGTAGCGGTGCACCTCGTCGATAAACAGGTGGGTGCCTCCATAGGCGTAAAACCTGTCGGCCAAGTCAAGCAACCTGTTTGAAGTAAAATAAATATTGTCGAGGCTCACGTATAGCGCCTTGTTGGTGTCGGCAAATGTTTTTTTTATATGCTGCAACAGCATGGTTGTTTTGCCGGTGCCGCGAGGCCCAACTACCGCAATCAGCCGGTCGCTCCAGTCAATACCATCGTAGGCATACCGCACAAATTTGTCAGTTGTAGCTCGCAATAATCTGTGATAATTGTTAGTTATAAATTCCATTTTTAGTATATTTTACTATCTAAATCTATTACAAAGATATAAAATTTATTCTATATAACTATTATATTTTTATAAAAAATAGTAGTTATAACTAATGAATTTATATAAAAAGTGTTAGTTATAACTAACATTTTTTAAAATTAAATAGCTTATAATAAGTTAGTTAATTTTTTAATAGCTATTTTGTTATTTTTTGAAGAAATACTCTTTTTGCCGTAATTTTTCATTACGGTTTTTTGCTACATACACTTTTTTCAATGTTGTAGGGTCGATGCCGGTATAGAAAATGGCCGAGGCATGCGTCATGGGTGTGGGAGTGAAGTCTTGCACCTGCTCGGGTTGCAGGCGCAGGTGGTGCAACTTTTGGGCAAGTTGCTGCATGTTGCGTTCGGTGCAGCCCGGGTGGCTCGAAATAAAGTAGGGCACTAATTGCAGTCGCAGTTCTTCGCGGCGGTTTTGCCCATCGAACAACTCTTTCAGCTTTTCAAACAACACGAACGATGGTTTGCGCATCACTTGCAGTACATGCGGTTCGGTATGCTCCGGCGCCACTTTCAGCCGTCCCGACACATGGTGTCGCAGCACGGTTTTAAAATAATCGGCCGACGTTTGATCAAAAAATCCCTTTTCGTCCAAGAACAAATCGTAGCGGATGCCGCTGCCCACAAAGGCTTTCTTGATGGCGGGCAGGTTGCGGATTTGTTTGTATATGTTCAACAAACGGCTGTGGTTGGTGTCCAAGTTTTTGCAAATGGCGGGGAAGATACATGAGTTGCGCGAGCAGCGTTCGCATACACGCTCGTCTTTCCCTTGCATGCCGTACATGTTGGCCGACGGGCCGCCCACGTCGCTCAGGTAGCCTTTGAAACCGGGTAATTGCGCAATGTGCTCAATCTCGCGCAGGATTGATTGTTCGGAGCGTGTGGCAATAAACCGCCCCTGGTGCGCTGCAATGGTACAGAAACTGCAACCGCCAAAACACCCGCGGTGAATGTTCACCGAATGTTTAATCATTTCGTAGGCCGGAATGTGCTTGCCGCTGTAGCGCGGGTGTGGCAGGCGCGTGTAAGGCAAATCGAACGAGGCGTTCATCTCTGCCTCGGTGGGCGTGGGGTAGGGAGGGTTAACTACAATTGACAATTGACGATTGACGATTGACGATTGAAATGGTTCCACTAAAACTTTAGCACTGCATTTTTGGTTGGCTTCGTGTTCAATGATAGCAAAGTTTTCGGCAAATTTTTGTTTGCTGGCTTTGCATTCTTCAAAAGAGTGTAGCATTAAGCCCCCTTCGGGGGAGTAGGGGGCTATGTAAGCCGTTTGTTTTACAGCCCTTATCGCTTCTACCTTTTCACCGCTTGCCAACCTTTGCGCAATCTCGCGAATAGGACGCTCTCCCATACCGTAAACCAGTAAGTTGGCACCGCTCTCGGCCAATACCGAGGGTTTCAGCGAATCGCTCCAATAGTCGTAATGCGTGAATCGCCGCAGCGAAGCCTCTATGCCGCCAATAACGACGGGTACTTCAGGGAACAGTTGTTTCAGAATTTTGGTGTAAACTGTAACTGCATAATCGGGACGCATGCCTGCTTTCTCCTCGGGCGTGTAGGCATCGTTGCTGCGTAGGCGCTTGTTGGCAGTGTAGTGGTTCACCATGCTGTCCATACTGCCGCTTGTCACGCCGAAGAACAACCGTGGTTGCCCGAGTTTTTTGAAATCACGCAAATCGTCGCGCCAATTGGGTTGCGGCACAATGGCTACACGATAGCCTTCCGCTTCGAGTGTGCGGCCAATTACCGCTACGCCAAACGACGGATGGTCTACATACGCATCGCCCGTAAAGAGAATCACATCGAGGTAGTCCCATCCCAATGTTTTCAACTCTTTCAGCGATGTCGGCAAGTGTGCCATTGTTTTATTCTCCGGTTGTTTTAAATACGTCGATATTTTTTGCCATCAACTCTACCAGGCGTTTGCGCGCTTCGATGCTGGCCCACGCAATATGTGGTGTAAGCACCAGTTTTTCCTTGTCGTTTATGCGACTAAACGGATGGTCGGAAGGCATCGGCTCTTGTTCGTATACGTCAGTAGCTGCGGCTGCCAGCAAGTTTTCATTCAGTGCACGTGTCAGTGCGGCTTCGTTCACAATGCCGCCACGCCCAAGGTTAAGCAAACAGGCCGTAGGTTTCATTAATTTCAGTTTCTCGAATGTGAGCAGGTTTTTTGTTTGCTCGTTGAGCGGTGCGTGGATAGATACCACGTCCGACGTGCCCAGCAGCTCATCCAGTTCCATACGCGGGTATTGCGATTGGTTGTTCTTTCCGGATGTCGAATAATAAACAACTTTCATACCAAAAGCCGTAGCAATGGCTGCTACCTTTTGCCCGATGCTCCCCATTCCGATGATGCCCATTTGTTTGCCTTGCAGCTCGAAGTATGTTCGCCCAAGGTGTGTAAACAGGGCACTGCTGGTATACGCACCGCTTTTCACGTAGCGGTCGTAGTACGAAATGCTGCACACCATGTTCAGCAATAATGCAAATGTGAGCTGCACCACGCTGTCGGTCGAATAACCAGCCACATTTTTTACGGGAATATTTTTTTGTTTGGCATATTCCAAGTCGATATTATTCATGCCTGTGGCCGCCACACATATCAGTTTCAGGTGCGGTGCGGCATCTATCTCGTCGCGACTGAGCACTACTTTGTTTGTAATTACGCAATTGGCTTCGGCAATGCGTTTCCTCACTTCGCCTGCCAGCGTATTGCCATACACCTTCAGGTTTCCTTGCTGCTCAATGGGTGAGAGTGAAATATCCTTACCCAGTGTGTCGCCATCTAAAAAAACAATAGAGAACATATAATATTATATAATAATGTAGTTGTTGTACAAAATAAAAAAACCTTGTTATCGTCATTGCGAGGTACGAAGCAATCTGCGACATCAAGGTTTATGTTTTTGTGCCCGGAACAAGATTCGAACTTGCACACCGTAACCGGCGCTACCCCCTCAAAGTAGTGTGTCTACCAATTTCACCATCCGGGCAATTAAGATTCCAACATTTCAAGACTCAAAGATTTCAAAACTAATTGTGAAATTATTACATTATTTCGAAATCCTGAAATCTGTTTTCGTGTGCCCGGAACAAGACTCGAACTTGCACAGCCTTGCGACCGCTAGTCCCTGAAACTAGTGCGTCTACCAATTCCGCCATCCGGGCAATACGTCAATTTTTCGTAAACAGGGCTGCAAAGGTAACGAAAATTTGTAAAATACAAAAACTCTTTTTTATTTTTCGATATTTTTTTGTAAATTTGTAAGATATTTAGGTTTTTAGACGGATGAGAAAATTTTATAATAGCGTGCTATTGGTACTTTTAGTCGTATTTTTATCGGCTTGTACTACAAATTTTGACGAGGTGCGTGTCGAGGATTTCCGAGTGAATAACATGGCGATGGAAAGTCTTTCAAAAATAAATATTGATGCATCATTGAAGGTAAATAATCCGACGAAGAGCTTGCTCACATTGAAGGAAGCTGATTTTGATGTGTTGATGAACGGTACGGTAATAGCACACCTGCGCATGTTGGGTGAAACGGAGATACCCGCCAAATCGGCCGACTATCAAGCGGTGCCGATGGAATTGAAGGTTACGAATATGATTGCTTTGCTTACGAGTGGCATTGATCTGCAGAATATCAATATCGAAAAGTTTGTCGTCAACGGTTCGCTGAAAGTGAAGGCTGGCATGTGGAGCAAGACATTCCCCGTAGAGAATATGACATTGGAGCAATTGATGAAAAGCATGTAAAGGAATTAGAATTATGAATTATGAATTAAGAAATAGGTTGCCTAAAACGTTAGTTTGTAGTTTACTGCTTGTAGTTTACTGCTTATTGCCTACTGACACAAGGGCACAAGAGCCGGATGTTTTTCAAACTATACAGGACGGTGGGCAGGTAACTATTACACAAAACAAACAGATTGAGGATGCTATGCGTAGCAGCATTTACCGCAATGTATATAAAAAAAGTAAAGGTTACCGGGTACGCATATTTTTTGACAATGGCAAAACGGCACGCGACCGTTCGACGGCTATAGCCACAGGGTTCAAGAAGAACTATCCCGATGTGGCGGTGTATCGTGTGTTCGAAGATTTGTATTTTAAAGTAGCAGTGGGCGATTTCCGTACGAAGACTGATGCGATGCGTTTTTTAAATGAAATAAGTAAGTCATACCCGTCTGCATTTATTATTACCGACCAAGTGAACCTGCGCCGTGGTGCGGGCTTTGTCGATGCCACAGAAGTGGTGATAGATACACCTGCCGACTCGACAGAAGTGGAGGTAAAAGAAGTGATCCAATAAATTTTAATATTGCTTTAACAATTTTCTATTTGGATATTAAAAATTAGTTGCTACTTTTGTAGCACTATTACGCTCTTTATATACTGAATCACCGGTTTTATTTTACAACTCTGAAACCTGATAAATTTCAATAATTGTAAGTGAAGTAAAACAAGGTACACGTATTATGCGTGAACTTTGCTTATTACTTACATGGGTTTTATCAGGACCTCAGGGTTGGTAAGTTGAAGTTCACGTTTCTTTTAGATACTACAGCTTATTATTAAAAAGGCCAAGACAATAAAATTGAAGCAGGATATTTTTATATCAAGTAGCAGAGGGAATCGGCAAACGTGTTTGTTTGTATGTGCTTAAAGGTGCCGATTCCTAAAGCTACAACATTAAAAACTAATAAATTAAAAATGAAACTAAAAATTAAATTTGTATGAGAAAAATCTACTTAATTGCAGCTATGTTGCTAAGTGTAGCAGCAACTGCTCAACAACGCACGTTTACAAAATCAGTAAGCGTAAACTACGCCACTCAGCAAGTTACACTCAATATTTCGTGGGCAGCGGGCAGCCGTGGGGCAAGTGGTGTCAGTATCTACAAATCTAAAGTGTGGGTGTTGGTCGACTACCAAGAAGTACGCAATGGTGTGCCATACGGCAGTTGGCAGCGTGCTACAATTGATTTAAGCAAGCTACCAGCTAACTGTACTGCTGACGGAACTAACACTAAAGGCTTTTGGTACCAAGGGCAGGCGAGTGCTGTACAAAATGCAAACGTTACTGTAACGCTAACTAATGTACCTGCACAATTTAAGTGGTGTGCTTTTGCGAGTGACAGAGAACCTGATATTACCGCCAGTGGCGGAGTTTACACATTCCACGGCACGCCACCTTTTACACTGATTGCTGCCAATGGTGTAACTAAACAAGTAGTTGTCGGAAGAACTTTAGCAGCAACAGCTTTAACAATTGCTCCAAAAATGGTAACGGATAAGACAGATTGTCCTGGTATGTTTTGCCCTTATACTGATAATGATTTATATATTGATGCCACTCATTCCTGTCGATTGCGAACAGGCGGTGCACAAAATTGGGAAGCATGGATACAAGATGTTCGCGATAATAAAATATATCGTATTGTTCAAATGCCTGATGGCAGGTGGTGGATGGCAGATAATTTAGACTATCGAGGTAGTAATTATTGCTGTTATCAGAATGTTGCCGAAAATTGCAGTTTATATGGAGCGCTTTACACTTCGAATCCCAGTCCCACGAATGCCTGCCCGACTAATTGGGTAATACCAGACGTCAACATAATAAATAATCTGAAAACTAACATTGGTGCAACTGTCGCTAAAGATATTGCGTCAACAACCCGGGGTGGAAATGATAGATATGGATTCAATGCTGACGCTTCTCGTACTTGGCATACATCTGGAGGAGGTGGATATGTTGATTTTTGGGCTCAAGGTTATATAAATTACCTAGCCAGAGGAACTGATCGTGATTGGAGGATATATACAAGCAATTGGAGCATGCAGGAAGAGGCTATGACAGGCTCTTCCTCGTATTGGTACTATCTACCAGTCCGCTGTTTGCGATAGATTGTAAGCGCGCAGATTTTGTCTTTGTAGCGATACAGCGAGAGCATATTTGAAAATCCGAAAAAAAATCCGTAAATTTGTACATCCGAAAATTGTAGAAATAAACTGGGGATGTTCTGGTTTTGACAGCAAATTGAATCGGAATGTAAGCATGCCGGGCGTTGTGTGAGTGGCCCGTAAATCCCAATGCACAAGCCGTAACTGGCGAAACAAATTATGCACTCGCTGCGTAGTCTGCCAAGCACACTACCTTAATCCGGCCGGCCTAGGCTGTCGGCCCGACGAGTATCCCGCCAAACTTTTCCGCTCTTTAATCGTTTGGCATACGGGGTATCATTCATTAAGAGATAGCGGCGTCGATGTTTCTAAGGCGTTGCGAAAATTTAGAAACTAAGAAACAGGTAGGTTGCTTTTGTCCGGCCTGTTTACGAAAACCAATCAAAAGATAAGCATGTAGAAAGCATTTGGATGGTTTGTTTGGACCCGAGTTCGACTCTCGGCATCTCCACTAAGTAATTTGCTATCAGTGTTTTAACGTTTTTAAGATTTGTGTTATCTTACAAAAGTAGTACTTTTTACTTTAAATGTGATACAATATTGATACAAATTGACGATTCTTAAAAGAGGTTGTCATTCTATAGTGATTTCACTACAATTCTGTAGCATGTTACGCATTGCTTCACCGGTTACGATTTTCGTTTCGTTGCCAACATCACAAGCTTATGCCTTTTATGATGTCAATAGAATATATTTTGCATACACTTGACATTTTTTTGATGCCCTTTAACCATTGTTTTAGAAGAAATTATTGTTGTAAAACACCTAATTCGGTCAATATATCTTTTTTTATTTTACTAAAAGGTCTTTTACCAAATTCATCTTCACTAGAATGAACACCAAAAGCAATCTTATAGACCTCTTCATGTGAAATTCCTATATTATATATCGAAGCAAGTTGTTTTAAATAAGTTTCAGAGAATCTATATCTTATATCAAACAAATCTTTCAATTCTTCTGTATGCCCATTGAAGATGCTTTCAAGCTTAAATACTTTAGCAGTTGCATCTATTTTTGTAGAAAGTGGACTACTCGTATTCGAAATAATCTGAATTTCTAAATTTGATTTACACCCCAGTACAGACTCTACATCATAAGGTTTAAAAGAATATTTATAACATGACAAACAATCATCAATATATGGATGGATATGCGTAGCTGGATCAAACTTTATTTGTCCCTTCAATGTACTATTACAGATAGAACAGCTTGGAATCAAATTATATATTGATAAACCTCGTAAAGGATGCGTGTCTTTATGAAAAAAATGGTCAAACGCGGGCCT
>JAVBNJ010000136.1:0-14509 GCA_031551625.1 Bacteroidales bacterium
GGGGTTGTTGTGTTTGTTTGTTAATGGAACGCAGATGATGCTGATTAGACGGATTATCGCGGATCTAAAACAACCCTTACGCTACGCAACTATAAACTAAAAAATTAGTTCCTAAACTAAAACTTACTAATTATGAGAAAATTTTTCTTTATTGCAGTTATGCTGCTAAGTATGTCGGTTACTGCCCAACAGCGTACGTTTACCAAATCGGTAAGCATTAATTATGCCACCAAACAAGTCACATTCAAGATTTCGTGGGCGGCGGGCAGTCGCGGTTCGTCGGGCGCCAGCACATATAATTCCAAAATATGGGTACTGGTCGATTATCAGGAAGTACGCAACGGCGTACCCTACGGAAGCTGGCGACGCGCCACTGTTGATTTAACCAGGCTACCGGCCAACTGTACAGCAGACGGCACTAATACAAAAGGATTCTGGTATCAAGGACAGGCAAGCGCCGCACAAAATGCAAACATAACAGTAACACTGACGAACGTGCCTGCACAATTCAAATGGTGTGCCTCGGCAACCGATTGCCCGCCGCAAGTTTCCAAATCGACTGCCGGAGCGGTCACGTTCAAAGGTACACCACCGTTTAATCTGACCTATAGCGACGGAAGCACCGCAACAGCTTCTGGCAAAAACTATACACTCACAAAAATACTTACGGCGTTTACCGATGCTACAAATTGCCCCGGCAGTGTTCCGCCAAGTTGCAGCGTAGCCGGACAAACTCCGGACAAATGCGGCTGCTGCGATGGCCTTGCTATTAGCAATAATAAATGTGCTACATTGGCCAGTGTCAGTTGTACCGCGGCTACATTTTCATTGGGCAGCACAGGGTTTGCCAACACACAAACATGGGTAATCGGCGCCCAAACGTGGAGCGCCCCCGTAACAGCAACCTACTGTAATAAGAGCGCCTACAATGCCTCAACCAGTGCGCCCTATAATGCCGATTGTAAAAAAATTGACTACGGAGCCACTCATTATTATTTTTCGTGGTGTGCTGTCGCACAATTTGCCAACCAGCTTTGCCCCTGCCCTTGGCGAGTACCTACCCGCAACGATTTTATAGCATTGGACAAAGCGCTGGGAGGTACCGGAATAAACAGGGACAATGCAAGTAATTATTACAAGTTCTTTGCCAAGACAGGGACTGCCGGCCAATACTGGGGAGCCGAAAACCTGCAATGTGCCGTTGATGCAAGCGGTAATAGATATTGTGGAGCAAGCGGCTGTGATGCCGCCGCCTGGTACTGGACAATTGAAAATTACAGCCAAGAGGTTGCTTACGATTTAGGTTTATTGTATCGGTTGTCGGACTATTATTATCAAGTTTATCCTGACCAGTATCAATGGGGAAAATACTACGGGTTTAGTGTGCGTTGTGTGAAAGACTGATTGAGTTTTTCCGCCGCTTTATCACAAAATTTCGTTTGGCACGGCTTTTACTGTATTCTGAGTTCCAGCGCCGGAGGTATGCTCCACGGCCAATTGTTGGTAGTAGTATTTATCCAACGTATCAAAAGCATAGATATAATCGGCAAGGACGACCACTTGCCCTGCATCATTCTTTCCGATATACAATACACCGCCTCGCGCATTGGCAAAGCCGCAAACCTCTTTCAAGTATTCGTCGTGCCAACTTTGTTTGTATTCTACGTTATGTTGTTCGGGCATAGGTAGGAATAAATATTCTATAAAAATACGCAAATAAATTTGGTAATTAAAAAATAAACTGACCTCTTCAAGTTTGCGCTACATATCCTATCGTCAACAGATTGTACTAGCGATAACAACGAACACGGCCTGGGATGTAGTCAAAGGTATTCCACAGCCACGAATTTCGTGAGTCATGAAATTCTAACGCAGTTATATTATCGCTAACTGCCACATCTACCCTATCTCCAGTGTTCGAATGACACTGACCGTCGGCAGACCAATGATACCAAGAGCTAACCGCAAAAGAACCACCATACGCATCGCTCCTTAGGTTAGTGCTCCACCTATATGCCACCAATCCACCTGTCGGCAAATTCCATCCCGAAGGACAATAAGAAATATTCTGATTAGCATATAAATTAACTCCACCGCACGACGTACGACCTACTGCAGAATTTAAGTCTTCAGCCATCCACCATGTGCCATCCGAAAATTGAGTAACCCGATATATCTGCGAATCTCTCACGTCCTTTATATATGCCTCCCAATTTTGAGCACCAACGTTACGTAATTGACAAGCATGAGTAGCATCAATATATAAGTCGAGGCCGATGTAAGGACAGAAGGCCCCGGGGCAATCTGTTGCATCTGTCAATACTTTTGGGATAATTGTCAAAGCGGTAACATTTAATGTTTTTCCCTCCACTTTTTGCTTTGTTACACCATCAACTGCAATCAATGTAAATGGAGGTGTGCCACGAAATCTATAAACACCTCCATCACCTGTTACATTTGGCGGACAATCGTTCACATGGGCACACCAACTAAATTTAGTGGCACTTCCTGTACTCAGCATTACCGTTACTTTTTGACTATAAGCCCCATTATTACCCTGCAGCCAAAATCCGCGTCCATTCGCGGTAATAGTAGAGCCACTGCTTCCGGCACTGACACTTGTAATCGTTGCACGGTCCCAAATACCCGTAGTGATATCTTTGTAATCGACCAACACCCACACTTTGGAGTTGTACTTTCCTTCCTGCCGAGCAGACCACGACACGTTGAAACTAACCGTTGGCGATGTCGAATAACTGCCACTTGTTGCCGACATGGTTACTTTGTAATCTTGACTGTAACCCAAAGTAGGTAAAAGCACAAACAGTAACAAATAGTAAATTTTTTTCATAATTCTTAAAATTTTAGTTATTTTATTAATTTTTTAGTTTATAATTTATGTAGCATTGGGATTGTTTTGTACACAAACAAACACTAGTATTAACTATTTTTAACAATCCCCTGCTACGATTTTTTAATCATAGCCATCTTTAATAGCTTTCATTTATTTAAGGACGTTCCAAAAGAAAATAAAAACGTGAATTGGAACGCGACTCTGTTGAAGGTGTTTCAGACAACCTAAGATAAAGCCGCGTCCAACTCACGTTGGAGTAGCGGCTTTCATTCTCGTATCTTTAGAACTGTCTGATTTTTCAACACTTGAACAAAAGCCGTTGAATATATTTATAATAATTTCAACGAAGTATGTGAAAGAGCATTATAGTACCGCTAAGGTTGTAAATTATTTTTACTTTGCAAAATTTATTTTTAGTTTGTAAAATCTTAAATGCTTACATCAACAAAAACCGATTATCTCTCGTTGGTTTCATCGCGATCGAATTTATAACCAGTAGTGCTGACTGAGAAACTCCTGAATACTACTCTTTTTTTGTTGAAGCAGTAATACAGGGTTCCTCTTTGGTAAAGGCGATTACCTCCACTTCCTTTCCCACATAATCAGCAGGAATAGGAAACATAATGTTGGCGTTCGTAGGAACGAGTACTGTGCGTATCATAATTCATTCTTTAATAGAATGCAAATATACAATTTTTTGCAAATAAAACATCGTGATGAAAACACGCTCCGCCACTTTGTCACAAAATTTTGTTTGGCGCGGTTTTTGAATTATCTTTGTAACTTAAATTTTACAACGATTATGACAGGTATTCCTCCTATTTGGCTACTCTTCGGTTTCTTCATGCTACTGAGTTGGCTTATTCAATCGGGCTTGCAGAGCCGTTTCAATAAATATTCAAAAGTGCGCCTCCCCAATGGGATGACCGGCAAAGATGTGGCCGAAAAAATGTTGCGCGACAACGGTATTACCGATGTGAAAGTAGAGTCGGTGCAAGGCAAGTTGACCGACCATTACAACCCTGTAACTAAAACCATAAACCTTAGCGAGCCGGTCTATGCCAGCAATAGCGTAGCCGCCGCCGCAGTGGCCGCCCACGAGTGCGGACACGCTGTGCAACACGCCACGGCCTACCATTTCCTGACCATGCGTTCGAAACTGGTGCCTGTGGTAAGTTTCACTTCAAAATGGGTGCAATGGATCCTGCTGGCAGGAATTATTTTCGTACAATCGTTCCCGCAATTATTACTTGCGGGCATTATATTATTTGCTCTTACCACGCTGTTTAGCTTCATTACCCTTCCGGTAGAGATAAATGCCAGCATGCGCGCCGTACAATGGCTCGACCATGCCGGCATCACCGATTACGAAACAAAACCGATGGCTACAAGCGCTCTCCGCTGGGCTGCTTATACGTATGTAGTAGCAGCGCTTAGCTCGTTGGCCACGCTGCTGTACTATATCATGATTTTCATGAGAAGGCGTTAGATAATTTCAAGGTCAAAATATGCTTGAGTGAGCAAGCCAATCTTGAAATTTGAAATCTTGAAATTTAGGTATTTTTGCGTATCTTTGCGCCCATGAAAAATATCCGAAACTTTTGTATTATAGCTCATATTGACCATGGGAAGAGTACGCTGGCCGATCGCTTGCTCGAAGCTACGAAAACGCTCACAGCTCGCGAAATGGAAGCGCAGGTGCTCGATTCCATGGATTTGGAAAAGGAAAAAGGCATCACTATCAAGAGCCATGCGATTCAAATGAATTACAAGCACAACGGCCAACCGTATGTGCTTAATTTGATTGATACGCCGGGCCACGTCGATTTTTCGTACGAAGTATCGCGCGCCATTGCGTCCTGCGAAGGTGCACTGCTCATTGTAGATGCTACACAAGGCATTCAGGCGCAGACTATCTCAAACCTTTATTTAGCGTTGGGGCACGATTTGGAAATTATCCCCGTAATCAATAAAATTGATATGGATGCCGCCATGGTAGAGGAAGTACGTGACCAGATCGTCGACCTCATTGGCTGCGATCCCGATTCGGTATTATGCGCCAGCGCCAAAACAGGCATAGGCATCGATGAAATATTACAAGCCATTATAGAACGCATCCCCGCTCCGAAAGGCGACGAGGAAGCGCCGCTGCAAGCATTGATTTTCGACTCGGTATTCAACTCGTTTCGCGGTATCATTGCCTACTTCAAGGTCATGAACGGCACCATCCGTAAAGGCGACAAGGTAAAATTTTTCAATACCGGCAAAGAATACGAAGCAGACGAAATTGGTATCCTGCAATTGAAAATGAACCCACGCGACGAAATCAGAACCGGCGATGTAGGATATATTATTTCCGGTATAAAAGCCGCCGCCGAGGTAAAAGTGGGCGATACCATTACACATGTCGAACATCCCTGCAAAGAAGCCATTGCCGGCTTTGAAGAAGTGAAGCCGATGGTATTTGCCGGGCTTTATCCTGTGGATGCCGACGATTACGAAGACTTGCGCGCCTCCATAGAGAAATTGCAATTAAATGATGCTTCGCTGACATTCGAACCGGAATCGTCGCTGGCTCTTGGATTCGGCTTCCGCTGCGGATTTCTGGGCTTGCTGCACATGGAGATTATCCAGGAACGGCTGTACCGCGAATTTGATATGGACGTGATTACCACGGTGCCCAACGTGTCGTATATTGTGCATACGACGCAAGATGAAACGGTGAATGTGCATAATCCATCGGGGCTTCCGGCTCCTACCTTGATTGACTATATTGAGGAACCATACATCCGTGCACAGATTATTTCGAAGACCGAATACTATGGCCCGATTATGAAGTTGTGCCTCGACAAGCGCGGTATTCTCAAAGGTGAGCACTACCTTACCAGCGAGCGCGTGGAATTGACATACGACATGCCGCTGGCCGAAATCGTATTCGACTTCTACGACAAACTGAAAAGTATTTCGCGCGGCTACGCCTCATTCGACTACCACATGACCGGCTACGAAAAAGCCGATCTCGTAAAGCTCGATGTGCTGCTCAACGGCGAACAGGTCGACGCCCTGTCGTGCCTTATTCACCGCGACAATGCCTACGACTTCGGGCGCAAGATGTGCGAGAAGCTGAAAGACCTTATCCCTCGCCAGCAGTTTGATATTGCGGTGCAAGCCGCCATCGGTGCAAAAATTATTGCCCGCGAAACCATCAAGGCATTGCGTAAAGACGTAACGGCAAAATGCTACGGCGGTGATATTTCACGGAAACGCAAACTACTGGAAAAACAAAAGAAAGGAAAGAAACGCATGCGCCAGGTGGGCAATGTAGAAGTTCCGCAACAAGCATTCCTGGCCGTACTAAAACTTGATTAGAAGCCTCCCAACCCCAAAGGGGGCTTGTGAGTATATCTTAAGAAAAATTGTGCTAATAAACAAAGGTTATGGATACAAATAAAACAACGGAAGTCGCAATTAACAAAGCCCCCTTTGGGGGTTGGGAGGCTGCACGATGAATTCTTTTCGCACATCAAATATATTCGGAAATACGCCACCGGTTGTCCGCAATTTGATTATCATCAATGTAGCTTTGCTGCTGGGGACAATGATTACAGAACGAGCAGGGAATTACTTTATGACTGAAAACCTGGCGCTCTTTTATCCGGGCTCACCGCTGTTCAAACCATGGCAATTGGTTACCCACATGTTCATGCATGGCAGTTTCTGGCATTTGTTATTCAACATGTACGCACTATGGATGTTCGGATGTTCGCTCGAATACCAATGGGGCACTAAGAAATTTTCAATATTCTACTTTGTAACGGGCATTGGCGCCGCCCTGTTTTACTGTCTTGTATTGTGGTTACAAGTACTACATGCCGAAGCGCAAATTGATCCCGATACGCTTATGCGCATGCGTGAATTGCTTGGCCAAGGGCAAATACTTACCAGCTACTCCGTACCGGTTGACACCTGGAATAGCATTATGCATACCCCCATGGTCGGCGCATCGGGTGCAGTATATGGAATATTGCTTGGCTTTGGTATGCTATTCCCTAATGTACGCCTTCAATTCATTTTCCCTCCGGTAAACCTCAGCGCTAAATGGGCCGTTATTATTTTCGGAGGAATTGAATTAATGCTCGGTATAGCCAATACCGGCGATAACGTAGCCCACTTTGCACACTTGGGCGGCATGTTGTTCGCTTTCATTCTTATCAAACTTTGGAAAAAGAAAAACCGGATGTACGATTACGGCAGGTAACGCCATGTGGAAAAAACTGCAACATATTGCCGGCTGGATAGCCAAATCGCTTGGCGTGATAGTCGCCATAGGATTACTATTCGCTTACTTATCGCGCTACGTAAGCCCTGCAGGCACATGGTTTTTTGCATTTTTCGGATTATTTTTTCCTATACTTTTTGTATTGAATACGTGCCTTTTCATTTTCTGGTTAGTACTCAAACGCAAAACATTTTGGATACATGCAGCCGTACTCATTCCCGGCTTATTTCTTCTTCCGGCTTACGTACAATTTCGCTCCGAGAAAAAAGAAACAACCGGTACATTAAAAGTTTTAACATATAATGTACATGTATTCGGCATTGACTACAAAACGAAATCGCTGAAAACATTTTCAAACATCGCAAGATTTATCGGCAAAGAATCACCGGATGTGGTGTGTCTGCAGGAAATTGCTGTATTCGATACATCTATTCTACAGCGCACATTCCGGCAATACCCGCACATTTATTTTTATTCACGGCCACATTACAATAATTCAAAATACGGCATTGCCGTGCTGAGCCGTTACCCGATTGTAAATCGCGGAAGGATTCTGTTCACAAATAGCGCCAACCTTTGCATCTACACCGATGTAGCCGTAGGCGACGATACGGTACGAGTGTACAACAATCACCTGCAATCGACCAAACTCAACCTGGCGGTGAGTCTTTCGCGTTTCAAACAGGAAGACCGGCGCAACGAGGAAATACGCGAAGTATCGCAACGCCTGCGCGATGCTTTTGTGAAGCGCGCGGCGCAAGTCGATACGGTGGCGGCACACATTACCCGTTCGATTTATCCGGTACTGGTTTGTGGCGATTTCAACGACCTGCCCATGTCGTACACTTATCGCAAAATGAAAGGCAACCTCAGTGACACGTTTATTGCTGCGGGTTCCGGCATTCCCTCGTCGTACCGTACATTTATGCCTGCCTTTCGTATTGATTATATTTTCAATGACAAATTCTTCAAGGCACAACGCTTTTATATACCCACTGTGAGCTATTCAGACCACTATCCGGTAATTACAGAACTACAACTAAAAAATTAGTCGATTATGCGCATCGGATTCGACGCCAAACGGGCATTTAAAAATTTTACGGGACTCGGCAACTATAGCCGTTCCACGATTTCTATCCTATCGGATTTCTACCCCGATAACGATTACTACCTTTATACGCCTTACTATAAAGAAAGCCCGTTGCTATCGTTTGCCAAACGCCCCAATATTGCCGTACGCAAGCCTGAAGGTTTCTTGAAACGGTTTCCATCTGCATGGCGCCGCTTCGGCATGGCCGATGATATACATTTCGATAAAATCGATTTATTCCATGGGCTTACTGCCGAGCTACCGGTAGGCCTCAGTTCCAAAATACGTTCGGTAGTTACCATGCATGATTTGATCTTCCTGCGTTATCCGGAGTATTACAAGCCTATCGACCGTTGGCTGTATACTAACAAATACAAAAGCGCCTGCGTGCAAGCCGATTTGATCATTGCCATCAGCCAGCAAACGAAACTAGATCTAATTGATTTTTTTGGGATCGACTCAAATAAAATCCGTCTGGTATATCAGGGATGCGACTCGCAATTCTATCATCAGACAACGGAAAGCGATAAACAGCGGGTAAGGCGGTTGTACCGCCTGCCGAAAAAATACATCTTGTATGTAGGCACTATCGAATCACGCAAAAATTTACAGACATTGGTAAAAGCAATGTCATACTTACCCAACGATGTGCATTTGGTAGCCGTAGGCCGCGAAACAGCCTATACCGAAACAGTAACCGAAGAAATAGCCGCGCGAAATTTAAGCAGCCGTATACTATTGTTGAATCAGGTCGCTTTTACACACCTGCCTGCCATTTACCAGCAAGCACAAGTATTCTGCTTGCCGTCGCTGTTCGAGGGCTTTGGTATTCCAGTACTCGAAGCGCTCAACTCTAGGATACCGGTAGTAACCTCCAACATTTCGAGTTTGCCCGAAGCCGGAGGGCCTGGGGCATTGCTTGTCGACCCGCTCAATGAAAAAGAAATAGCCGATGCTATCCAACGTGTATTGAGCGACGATATGTTGCGTACCCGGCTGATTACCGAAGGGCAGATACATGCCAAACTTTTCCGGGAAGACAGCATTGCCAAAAATATATGGAACGTATATAACGAACTGATGTCATGACAAACGAGATACAACAAGCCGTACAAGTATTACGCGATGGCGGGCTTATCCTTTACCCTACCGATACATTGTGGGGCATCGGCTGCGATGCGACCAACGAAAAAGCAGTCGAAAAGATTTTTGTGCTGAAACAACGTACCGACAGCAAAAGCTTAGTTCTATTGGCTTCGGATATGGGCATGATCGGCCAATATGTGCGCGCCATTCCGGACATTGCCTACAACCTTACCGAAATAGCCGACACACCGCTCACACTCGTATACCCCGCAGCACGCAACCTGGCGGCTAATGTGGTAGCAGCCGACGGGTCGGTCGCTTTCCGTATTGTAAATCACGATTTCTGCCAACAGTTGTTGCACAAATTCCGCAAACCGATTGTATCCACCTCGGCCAATATCTCGGGAGAACCCTCGCCCGGGACTTTCGACAAAATAATGGACGCAATAATACGCGGTTGCGATTACATCGTACCACTTGCCTATGAAGGCAAGCCTACGCGCAAACCTTCATCCATCATGAAAGTAGGAATAAATGCAGAAATAGAGGTAATACGAAGTTAAAAATCTGTTGCCGATTTGTTGGCCAAATCGCTTTATCGTATCTTATTTATCCGTGCGGTAATCGGGAATGTTGGTTTCAAGTAACGCCCGGTTTCTGTACGGCGTGAAGGGCGCGGTGTTTCGGTGCATACCTCCCAGCGCGATTTCGGGCGTTCGGCATCGCGCCACAGGAACCCTTTAAGGTGCCCCTTGTCTCGTGGTAATTTATCAAGCGGATAAGTATCGCTAACCGGTTGTGAGATGTATTTGATGCGCCGGATTTTCCGCTTTGCAATATCAATTTGCATTCCGGCGCTTTCGGCCAGGTTGGCATTGGCGACTACACTATCTTCCTGCATGTAGTAAATGGTTTGAGCACCGCCCATCACGTCCATACGGTAGATATCGTTATCGCGGAAATAACCAATAATATCGCGGCCTTTCACCTGATTGTAGAAAGAGTCTTGCTCGTTAGCAATAATAAAGGCATTCTGCAAAAAATCGGCACGAATAATCTCCTGTTGGTTGGTGAGGAAATGCATTTCATCCGATGTGATTTGTTGCTGTTCATTCCATAGCGCCGGCTTGCCGAACATGCGCGCCAGCGAATCGAGCGACGAGTAGGCCAGCGAATCACCCACGCCTTGCACATTGGAGCGATAAATCCGTACTTTGAAGTAAGCGAACAGTTGGCGGATGGTACTGTCGGGTAACGGCGCTGTCACTGTATCGGCAGATGGTACCGATAGTTTCGGCGATGGTGCTTCTAAGTCTTTAGTTATAGTTGTTTTCCCGCTACTATCGGGCATTACGGCAGCTGATGTGCTTTTTGCCAACGAATCACGCAAGGTGCTGGCAGTATCAATTGGCGGCAATATTGTTGAGTCGCGTGCCGGTAGTGGAATATTATTGGATGGAATGCTTACCGCAGTGGGTAACGAATCTGCCTTTTGGGACACTATAGAATCCTTTGCATAAAATGCCGGATTGGGGTCGGAGAAAAAACGCAGCGTATCGGCACGGATGAACAATGTATCGGGCTTGTTGTCTTCGTTAGTGTAGTAGGCCACCGAAGGGGTGCGTGTCATCATTACACGATCGGGCTTCTCGGAAAAATGTCCTTCGTTGCCGAACGTATAAAATGTTTTCAGCGTATCGTGTACCTGTATATGTCCATACAAGTCGCCCACGGAATCCTTACGGTTGTAAAAGATACTATCTGCCCACATTTCGCGTTCGCCGGAGAGAATATACGCATTTTTCGAAAAGTGGAAATAGTCGCGCGGCTTGTCGTACCACCCGTTATCGCACGAGAGGAATCCATCGTCATGCCAGATTTTGGTATTGGTTTCGAATGTGGCGATGTCGGTATTTGTGTTGTAGCGCCCCGAATCGCTCCGAATCAGATACGTTTCGTTGCGCATTTCGACGGAGTCTTTAAACACAAATAATTTATGGTTCGAATAATAGTAACCTTCACTGCTCTCAATCAAATTTTCTTTGGTATCAATAGTGCCGCCATCGTAGAAATGTCCTATATTTTCTTTGGTATCAAAATCCAGGAATTGTGTGCGCAGCACTGCTGTTTTATCAAGCAAACGCACAATTTTTCCACGTACCTGTGCCAGGCTATAATTGCCGTCGTAATTGAGTTCGTCGCCATACAAGCGCGTATCGCCTTTCACAATAACCACGCGACTGAATGCATCGAATTCGTAGTCGGAATAGTAGTAAGCGCTGTCGCAAGTCATACGCGCACCGTTGTGCATCAGTTGCACATTGCCTATCAGGCGTTGGATTACACGTCCTTCATAAAGCATGCTGCGAATGAAATCAGCCTTTTCAATATTTACTTTTTTACGTTTGCTGGTGTCAACCGGTGGCTTCTCCTGTGCGATAGAAGGAAATGCAAGCAGTAGCAACAGTACACTAACACAACTCCACCGCAAGAGAGCAGCGTTTAGAGTGCAGAGTGCAGAGCGTTGCTGACGCATTTTTGAGAATAATTTAGTAAATAAAAATTATTTTACCCAACCGCTACGTTCGAACTCACAATTTTGGAACATCGGGTCAAGGCGCATATAGGTCGATGCTTGCTTTTTGGTTATCCATGCATCAAAAGCGGCTTGCTGGCGTTGCTGTTTGGCCAATTGCTGAATCACGTTGTAATCGTCTTCGGGATTAGCCGGATGCGAGGGAATCAACTCTGCCAATTGCAAAATCTTGTATTGCGTGTTTCCCAATTTGTCTTGCGCTTCGTAAGGAATTGAGATGTCGCCTTCTTTCATGTTACGCAACACTGCATAGTCGGCCGGATTGAGCTGGTCTTTTTCGAAGCGTGACGACAGATTGGTTTCATTGACTACCAAACCGCCATTAGCATTACTCTTGACATCTTGCGAGAGGCGAAATGCCGCTTGTTCAAATGTCATATCGCCTTTTTTGATAACCGCTGCAATACTGTCGAGCTTCTGGAATGCTGCTTGGCGGTCGGCCACGGTGTACTTCGGTTTCAACAGAATATGGCGGGCATTGAACATATCATTGCCATCTTTTTCAATCAACTGAATCAGATGATAGCCGAATTCCGTTTCTACAATCGGCGATACTTGTCCGGGTTTCAATGCCATGGCCGCATTGGCAAAGGCTGCGGCATACTCCTGTTTCGGGGTAAGCCCCAATTCGCCGCCGCGTTTTGCCGAGCCGGGGTCTTCGGAATAAAGCACTGCCAATGTACTGAATTTTTCGCCGTTGATAATCCGTTCGCGGATTTCGAGCAGACGTTCGCGTACATCGAACTTTGCATCGTTGGCAGGTGGGAGCAATACAATCTGGCGCAACACATATTGTATCGGAATAACAGGCAAGCTGTCTTTCGGCATTTTTTTATACACCCGTTCTACTTCAGATGGTGTCACGGGAATATCTTTCATTAGCTTGGCCTGCATTTGCTGGGTGAGGATTTGTTCGCTCACCAAATCGCGCCAGTCTTTCTTTAACTGAAATATCGGTTTGCGGAAATACTCTTCCGTAGCTTTCTCGCCGCCCAATTGTGCCATAATCATCCGCAGCCGGCGGTCAACCTGTTCATCAATCATCGCATCGGTTGCTTTCAAGCTGTCAACTTTTGCCTGTGCCAGCAATAGTTTTTGCAGCAACAGATTTTCGAGTACTTTGCAGTTAATGTTTTTATCGGATGTTACGCCTTGAATACGCATATAATCAGCCTGCGATTCCACATCGGATAAAAGAATCATTTCGCTGCCTACCACCGCCACTACTTTATCAATAACAATTCCATTTTGCGCCACCACGCAAAGCGTTGAAAAGACTAGTAGGGATAGGGTGAAAAAGAATTTACGCATGTTTTCGATTCTTAATTGTCAATATATATTTTCAAGTGATTGCGATTTAATGCATCATTAAAAATATTGTTTTCGAGGTTTTTCAGCACATCTTGCTTACGCTTGTTACGGATAATGCTGGTAATAGTATTACGCTCATAGTCCAACGGCGCCTGCTCTCCGGCTTTCACCAATTCGTAGATGCTCACGAAATATTCCGAACCGTCGGCCACAAGGTAAATATACCCCTTGCTCCAATCGTTTTCTATTTGCCTGGCATCCATTGGCAACTTCTCGGCCAAGGTTTCCGGGCCAATCCATTGTTCGTCGAAATTGGTACACGCCCCCGCATTTTCGTTACAAAATTTCATCAATTCCTCATGGTCTTCGGCATGTTTCGAGCGGTACATCATACGCAGCCGCTTGTTTTTTACCGTATCCTCCGGAACTTTTATTACCATTACTTTTGCAATAGGTTTGTTGACAATGAAATTTTGTGGCGCTTCATTATAAAATTTAGCGATATTCTCGTTACTTACCAACGTGTCGAGCTGTTGCTCAAGATACATTTTTTCGTACCGGTAAATAAGCAGCGACAATTTATAATCTTCCAATTCCTTGCCCACATCTTTTTGTTCTTTACTCAAATACTGGTTGGCTAACTCGACTACCAATTGCCTGCGCGCCCAGTTGTTCACATAATTGCGTAGCAGCATTAAACTGTCTTCGGCCGATATTCCCGCCGGGAAAATGGCTGCCACATCCGACTGATATAATACTTTCCCGTTTACTTCGGCAATCTTTTTTTCGTTGGTCGATTTTTTGGTGAAAAAATCGCAAGAAGTACACAATGCTAAAAGGGTTACAGCAAATAGAATTTTTTTCATTCGATGGTAAAATTTTTGATTCAGGCTGTGACTCGTTTATTAGTTAGCGGCTGTAGTTAGGAGCTTCACGGGTAATTGTTACATCGTGCGGGTGCCCTTCGATGAACCCGGCTGCGGTTACACGGATAAACTTCGCTTTCTTCAATGCGGCAATATCGGGGGTACCGCAATAACCCATGCCTGCACGCAATCCGCCGATGAGTTGGTAAAATACTTCGGCCAGCGTACCTTTGTAGGGTACTTGCGCCACAATACCTTCGGGCACCAGTTTCTTTACATCGTCTTCCATATCCTGGAAATAACGATCTTTCGATCCACTTTGCATGGCATCGAGCGACCCCATGCCTCGGTACGATTTGAATTTACGTCCGTTGAGGATGATCGTGTCGCCGGGCGACTCTTCCACTCCGGCAAACAGCGAACCGGC
>JAVBNJ010000143.1:0-20186 GCA_031551625.1 Bacteroidales bacterium
TCTGTTTTTATAATCGCTGTCATGTCCACATTTATCTGGACTATTTTCTTAGTTCTTGATTTCGGATTGGTCTTTTTGTCTACAGGAACAGTATCCATAATCAAACAGGCTTCTTGTATCTTTTTAGAGTCAATATTGTCTTTTTGCAAATTGTCCTTAAATCAAGCAGAAATCTCACCCAATATATATAACCTTACAGGCGATTCATTATTGTTAAAATATAACTTATCTGTCAAAAAGTCCAACCGAATTTTTCCGCTTCCTATGTTTTGAATTTTTTCGATATCGTCGTTGGAAAGTCGCCAACCTATAAACATATCGCAAAATATATCAGTATAATGTTTCAATCGTTTTCGTCTCATTGCGTTAGATCTTAAATTTTCTATAAGTTGTCAAAATTCTCTCCACTTGAATTTTCGCATTATTTTGTCTACCGAGAATCTGTCCATTTGCCTTTCTCGCGAGTGACAACTAACGTTCCTGCGGCTGCTTTTCGGACGGGTTTGTGGTACACAAAAGTATCCCATGAGACTAAAGCCGAAGCGGGCGACAAAAGTTCAATTACCGATTTCAGCCCGCTTGCAGGTAGGGCGCAAGCTAGCAGTTGTTTTTTTCGGTTGTAATCTTTTCTGCATTTTCAATCAAATACATTTGTCCGCTTTGCTTGGCTAATTCAATATAATTGTCTAAAAGTTTTGAATTAATTATTTTCAAAGAATGAAGAACTGCAATCTTTTGATATTCTTCCATTTGTCCATATTTGTTCTTGTTCCAAAATTTCTCCGCATAAAATTCTACTTTTTCAGATTTCAGTTTTGCTAATTCCAGTAAAGAACGTCTATTCACATATTCGTCGTCATCGTTCACTAATTTTTCTAAAAATGCTAATGCCTTTTCCCTATCTGTCAACTTATAGAGTTGAACAGCCAACTGCCATTTGTCGTCTCTATGTCCATCAGCAATTGATTGTTCTGTTAGTATTGTCAAAAATTGGTTATCCAAAATGCGAGATAAATATCCGATCTCATTGTCTCTTGCGATGATATATAAAAGTCTGTTTTTCTGTTTCCCTGTCAGCTCGTTTGGATTTGCTATTGTAATGAAATTTTCAAAGGATTTATAAATGTCATCCCAATTTTCATAGTTGCATTCCCATTCTCCGCCGATGTCATCTTGTGGTACATCAAACTGCGATTGAGCCCAATTGTCAAACCTGTCGATTTCAATAAATACTTTGTCTGTCATATATGTTCTGTTTAAATTGCTGCCAACTTTATTATGGCTTGCACTAATAGTCCTTTTGTTACAGCAAACATCCCGTTTTAGGATGATTGTTGTAACAAGGAATAGTTGTTATTCGCTTTTAATGCCTTTCATCGTTAGCTGAATTCGTTTGCGAGCGATATCCACCTCTGTTACCTTTACCATTACATGCTGGTGAAGTTTCACTACGTCGTTGGGGTTCGATACATATTTATCGGCCAGTTGCGAAATGTGCACCAGCCCGTCTTGCTTGACGCCCACATCGACAAAGGCGCCGAAGTTAGTGATATTGGTTACAATGCCGGGCAACACCATGCCGACCTGCAAATCATCGATGCTGAACACATCGGGCGAGAATTCGAATACTTTGGCCACCGTGCGCGGATCGCGTCCCGGTTTCGTAAGTTCGTTCATAATGTCGGTAAGCGTGGGCAAGCCAACAGTATTACTTACATAATTTTGGAGCACAATTTTTTTGCGCGCTTCTTCGCTGGCCAGCAGGTCGGTCACGCTTTGTTGCACATCGTGCGCCATGGTTTCTACTAATTTGTAGCGCTCGGGATGCACGGCGCTATTGTCGAGCGGATTTTCGGCATCGGGAATTCGCAAGAACCCGGCACATTGTTCGAATGCTTTCTCGCCAAGACGTTTCACTTTTTTCAGTTGTTCGCGCGAAGTAAAAGCGCCGTGTTCGGCCCGGTAGTCCACAATATTTTGTGCAAGCTGCGGACCGAGGCCCGATATGTAAGTCAGCAAATGTTTGCTGGCGGTGTTGAGGTTTACGCCCACTTTGTTTACGCAACTCTCTACCACCGTATCAAGGCGGTCTTTCAGTTTTGCTTGATCCACATCGTGCTGGTATTGACCCACGCCAATGGATTTCGGATCAATCTTGACCAGCTCGGCAAGCGGATCCATCAGGCGGCGGCCGATGGAGATGGCGCCGCGCACGGTCACATCATAATCCGGGAACTCCTGCCGCGCAATAGGCGACGCGGAATAAACCGATGCACCATCTTCACTCACTACAAATACTTGTACTTTGTGCGGAAAGGCAATTTTCTGGATAAAATGCTCTGTCTCGCGGCTGGCAGTGCCGTTGCCAATAGCAATGGCCTGTATTTTATACGAATCGACCAGTGACGTGATTTTACGCATGGCTGTGGCTCGTTCGTTCTGTGGCGGATGCGGATAAATAGTTTCGTTATGCAGCAAGTTGCCTTGTTCGTCGAGGCACACTACTTTGCAACCCGTGCGGTAGCCCGGGTCGAGTGCCAGTACGCGCTTTTGCCCCAGTGGCGACGAAAGCAGTAATTGGCGAAGGTTTTCTGCAAATACGTTGATTGCTTCGTTGTCGGCTTTTTCTTTTTGCCAGTTAATCGTTTCCGTTTCGAGCGATGGCGATAGTAAACGTTTGTAAGCATCGGCTATCGCAATTTCCATCTGCTCCGTGTTTACTGGGTTGCGAATAATAATGATACGTTCTATTGTTTCAATAGAACGTTCTTCGTCGGGAACTAATTTTATAGTTAACACACCTTCGTTGTTGCCACGCAGCACGGCGAGGAACCGGTGCGAGGGGATACGCCGTAGTGCTTCATTATAATCAAAATAATCTTTGAATTTTACCCCTTCTTCTTCCTTTCCTTTTGCCACTTTCGAGTGCATGGTGGATTCGCGTTGGAAGAGGTGACGCAATGCGTCGCGCACTTGCGCATTCTCGCTTATTTGCTCGGCCACAATGTCGCGTGCACCGGCTAGTGCATCGTCAATCGTTTCGACCGTGTCGTTCAGAAATTTTTCGGCGGCGGCATCAAGGTTGGCGGTGCGCTGTTGCAGGATTAATTCGGCCAATGGTTCCAAGCCTTTTTCTTTGGCAATGGTGGCGCGAGTACGGCGTTTCGGGCGGTAGGGGAGGTACAGGTCTTCGAGTTCCGAAAGTACCGGGCACTTCTCAATTTGCATTTTCAATTCACCCGTTAGTTTTCCTTGCTCCTCAATAGATTTTAGGATAGCGGCCTTGCGTTCGTCGAGTTCTTCGTATTTGGCGGCCAGCATTTTTATTTCGGCCACCTGCACTTCGTCCAGGCTGCCTGTCATTTCTTTGCGGTAACGACTGATGAAAGGAATGGTTGCCCCATCGTTCAATAATTTCAATGTGTTCTCTACCTGCCAAGCAAGGGCATTGGTGGCTTTTGCAATCAGCTCAATATACTTGTTATTTAACATATCAATTACTTTTTTTAGCCACAAATTACACGAAGTTAATACGAAAAAATGCAGCATTGAGACACTAAAATAAAAATTACACGAATTGTTTGCTTGCGCAAAATAGAGCTTGTCCTATCAATTTGTGTGCTTTCGTCCGGTGTCTCAATGTGTATCTCATTAGTGTCAATTCGTGGCTAACTGTTCTCTGTGGTTAAATGGTTATTCGTACGAAAATTCTTGCAGTTGTTGCCGGTAGGCCGAGAATATTTTTGATTTGGATACAAAGCCTACATACTTGCCTTCTTTGTCGAGTACGGGCAGGTTCCATGCGCCGGTTTGCTCGAATTTGTCGAGAACCGAATCCATGCTTTCGTCGGAAGATACGCTGGCCGGTACGGGTTGCATGATATTCCGCACGTAGGTGGTTGTATAACGTTCGCGTTCGAACATGATACTGCGGATATCGTCGAGCAATACAATGCCGAGTAGCTTATTGTTTTTGTCGACCACGGGAAAGAGGTTACGACACGATTGCGAAATAATTTTGACCAGTTCGCCAAGCGTGTTATCGGGTGCTATGGTATTAAAATCTTTTTCAATAAGGGAATCAATTTGGAGTAATGTGAGAATCGCTTTGTCCTTGTCATGCGTGATGAGTTCGCCTTTAGCCGCCAAGCGCTTGGTGTAAATAGAATGTTTTTCGAAACCGCGGATGGTGGCGAACGAAAGTGCGGAAGTAAGCATCAGCGGCATCAATAATCCATAGCCGCCCGTAATTTCGGCAATGAGGAAGATGGCTGTAAGCGGCGCCTGCATCACGCCGGCCATCATACCGGCCATGCCCACAAGTGCAAAGTTGGCTTCAGGCACGGTGTGGAAACCACTCATGTTACTCAGTCGCGCCACACTGAAACCGGCCATACCTCCCATAAACAGGGTAGGTCCGAATGTGCCGCCCACGCCGCCGCCACTGTTGGTAAACGACATTGACAGTATCTTGAACAAGAATACGCCGGCGCAGAATAGAAGAATGAACCAGCTTTTTCCTTCGAGCGAACTGAATATGGTAACACCGATTGCTTCGGTAGCATTGTTGTTGAGAAAAGCGGAAAGCGAGTCGTAGCCTTCCCCGTAGAGTGGCGGAAAAATATAAATGAGAATACCTAATCCCAATGCGCAAAAGATCCATCGGTGGAGTGGCTTGCTAATCCGTTTCAATTGTTTCTCGGCAAATAGGGTAGCACGTGTAAAGTAAAGCGATGCAAAGCCGCAGAATACGCCGAGCAGAAGGTAGTAGGGAATATTGGCCATCGAAAAAGGCTCGATACTGTTGGTAAAAGCAACAGTATTTCCCAATAGTAGATAGGATACGGCCGTGGCTGTTACACTCGATACCATGAGCGGAAGGACGAACGTCATGGTAAGGTCGAACATCAGGATTTCCAACGTGAACACAATGCCTGCCAGCGGCGCCTTGAAAATGCCTGCTACGGCCCCGGCTGCTCCACAGCCCAGCAACAGTGCAATGTGCCGTTCTTTCAGTTTAAGCGCTTGTCCAATGTTCGAACCGATGGCGGCGCCGGTGTGCACAATAGGCGCTTCGGCTCCTACCGATCCCCCGAACCCGATGGTGATGGCGCTGGCTACCATTGATGTCCAGGTGTTGTGCCGTTTAATTTGCGAATTCTTGCGTGAAATAGCATACAGGATTTTGGTTACCCCGTGGCTGATGTCATCTTTCACCACGTAGCGCACAAATAGCAACGCGAGCAGCATGCCCACGCCGGGATACACGAGATACAACAGGCTTTCGGTGCTATTAGCAAACCAACTGATGAGCGCCCGCTGGATAAAGTGAATTGAATTTTTGAGCAGCACAGCTGCCAATCCACTCAACAAGCCCACAGCGAGCGCCAGCAACAGTGTCAATTGGCGGTCGGGGAGGCGGGAGAGCCGCTCACTCAGGCGTTGGATGAGGAGTGCAAAGTGCTTCATTTGTGCAAAGGTACATATTTTTTCTTAGTTAAGGTGAAGAACGAGCTCCATGTTAAGGAGGGGAACAATTATCAATAAATAGATCTGGTGATCAGAAAAATGTGTAGTTCTGTAGTGCTAATGCTTTAAGAAATATTTCAGGAGTACTAGATCGCGATAGCGGTGTGTGTTCTTGTGTGAATGGTTAATGCCTTCACAACTTCTTGGTATGTTGTACCTCATAGTACCTCGATATTTATATAGTCGTTAGCCACGGGAAAGTCACACCGTATGCGTAGCGAAAGTTGGCCAAAGATTCTAAAAAATTAGCGAGGTTGCATGGATGTGCTGTACACATCGGTAGAATTTTCTACCTTTGATGCAGCTTTAAATTTTAATCCTGAAAGATTATGAAACAAACCAATGCTGCGGTCAGAATGAGCAACTACCGATGGGTTATTTGTACCATGCTCTTCTTTGCTACTACTATCAACTACCTCGACCGGCAAGTGCTGTCGCTTACGTGGGGCGATTTTATTTCCCCCGAGTTTCATTGGACCAATAACGACTACGGCACCATTACCGCATTATTTTCTATTTTCTATGCGGTAAGCATGCTATTTGCAGGCCGCTTTGTCGATTGGCTCGACACCAAAAAAGGTTTCCTCTGGGCTATTGGTATATGGTCGTTTGGCGCCGTGCTGCATGCATTTTGCGGTATTGCCACTTCGGGAATCCTCACCGGTAACTGGTTTGTCGGCTTCGAAGGCGCACGCCACGCTATCGCCACAGTCGACACCGTTGCCAAGATTGTGAACGTAAGTGTCATCCTGTTTATCTTTGCCCGCTTGGTGCTGGCGGTAGGCGAGGCCGGCAACTTCCCGGCGGCCATTAAGGCTACTGCCGAATATTTTCCGAAGAAGGACCGCGCTTTTGCTACCAGTATTTTCAATGCCGGAGCAACTGTCGGCGCATTGGCAGCGCCTGTTTCTATTCCATTTATTGCGCGTGCATGGGGCTGGGAGGCCGCATTTATCGTGATTGGCGCCCTCGGTTTTGTGTGGATGGGCTTTTGGGTATTTGTTTATAAAAAACCTGAAGTGCACCCGAAAGTGAATTCGGCAGAACTGCATTATATCCAGCAGGACAAAGAATCGCATAACATCACAGAAGAAAAAGTAGAAGCGGGACAAGCAAAAAAAATGTCGTTTTTCGACTGCTTCCGCCACAAACAAACATGGGCATTTGCATTTGGTAAATTCATGACCGATGGTGTCTGGTGGTTCTACTTGTTTTGGACGCCGGCCTATCTCAAGTCTGTGTACCACATGAGTGCCACCGACTCGGCATTGCCGCTGTTTGTACTCTACATGATTACCCTGCTTTCGATTATCGGAGGATGGTTGCCCAGCTATTTTGTCGATAAAAAAGGAATGAATCCCTATGCCGGCCGTATGAAAGCCATGTTGATATTTGCCTTTTTCCCGCTGCTGGCGTTGCTTGCCCAGCCATTAGGCGATTACTCGTATTGGTTTCCGGTAATTATTATTGGCATTGCCGGTGCTGCCCACCAATCGTGGTCGGCCAATATTTTTTCGACAGTAGGCGATATGTTTCCCAAAACGGCGATTGCTACTGTTACCGGAATCGGAGGTATGGCAGGAGGGGTTGGCTCATTCATTATTAACAAAAGTTCGGGGGTGCTGTTCGATCATGCCGCCGAAACACAAATGGCATTCTTTGGCTTCCATGGTGCAGAAGCCGGCTATTTCATTATCTTCTCGGTATGCGCCGTAGTTTACCTCATTGGATGGACGGTCATGAAATCGCTGGTGCCGAAATATAAACCGGTACAGTAGTTTATAATTGTAAATTATATGACTAATCAATTTTCTTTAAACAGCAAGGTTGCATTAATTACCGGTGCTACGCACGGCATTGGTATGGCCATTGCCAAAGCCTTGGCGGGCGCGGGAGCACGCATCGTTATCAATGGCCGCGAGCAAAGCGGTATTGATGCGGCGCTGCTGGAATATAAAAAAAACGGCATTGATGCCTGCGGCTACAACTTCGACGTGACCGACGAAGCGGCTGCCACAGCTGCAGTGGAACGCATAACTAAAGAAGTAGGGGTGATTGATATTCTGGTCAATAATGCCGGCATCATCAAGCGCATTCCTGCGGTGGATATGACGGCTGCGGAGTTTCGCCAAGTGATTGATGTCGATCTTGTAGGTCCGTTCATTATGTCTAAAGCCTGCGCGCCGGCCATGATAAAAAAAGGTGGCGGCAAACTCATCAACATCTGCTCCATGATGAGCGAGCTGGGCCGCGAAACTGTAAGCGCCTACGCTGCAGCCAAAGGCGGACTCAAAATGCTAACCAAAAATTTGGCGTGCGAGTGGGCCGAATACAATATTCAAGTGAACGGCATCGGGCCGGGCTACATTGCCACTTCGCAAACAGGGCCGCTGCGCGAGCCGGGGCACCCGTTTAACACGTTCATTGTAGGCCGCACTCCGGCGGGTCGCTGGGGCAGTGTCGAAGACCTGCAAGGCCCGGCGGTGTTCCTTGCATCCGGTGCATCGAACTTTGTGAACGGCCATGTGCTCTATGTCGATGGCGGCATTTTGGCATATATTGGCAAACAACCGAAGTAATTGAATTGACAGATTTATAAATTTACAATTTACGGATTTGCGCGAAGCGCTCATAAATTGTAAATTCATAAATTATAAATTTTAGTTATATGAAAATAAAATTTCTAATAGTATCCATGCTGCTCAGCGCAGTCTGTTTTGCACAGAGCGTGAAAGTTACTGTGCGCAATCCGTTGAACATAGCGCGTACCGGCGAAACAGTGGAGTTGGATTACTTTGATATACAAATGAAGGTACAAGCCAACACCTATTTTGAATATGTGGTGACCGATGCGAAAGGCGCCGAAGTTCCCTCGCAAATTCTGTACCTCGGTACCGGTATTCCGCAGCGACTCATTTTTCAGGCCGGCGTGAAAGCCAATAGCAGCGCGGTATACACCATTACAGTAGCCGAGCCGAAGGAATATCCGCACAAAGCATTCGGCCGCTTTGCCCCTGAGCGTTACGACGATTATATCTGGGAGAACGACCGCATGGCCTATCGCATCTACGGCACGGCGCTTATTGCGAAAGATGGCCCCAGCAATGGTATCGACGTGATTTGCAAGCGCACGCCGGAGTTGTTTATGAACGATTTGTATAGCGATTATTTCGAAAAAAATCTTTCGTACCATACCGACCACGGAAAGGGAGTGGATGCTTACAAGGTAGGCCGTTCATTGGGTTGCGGGGCGATGGCTCCGTTTACCAACGCTCAACTATGGCTGGGAAAAAACTTTATATCGTACCGTACGCTCGACAATGGGCCGGTGCGCACATCGTTCGAATTGCGCTACGACACGCTTGATGTGAATGGCATACCTGTTATCGAAACACGCATTATCTCGCTTGATGCGGGTTCGCAGTTGAACAAAATAACCGAAACGTTTGAAGGTATTTCAGGAACAATGCCGGTAGCCGCAGGCATTGTGCTCAAGAACGCAGGGAAAGTAGCCGATGCCGGCAAGGCCGATCCGGCACACACCCCGGTGCTGGCGCCAGCCAAGGGATACATTGCCTACTCCGAAGTGGCCGACAAATCAAAACCCGATCACGACAATGGCACTATCTATACCGCTGTGGTGTTTCCGCAAACACTGAGCGATGCAAAAGTGGAGCAACAGCACGTGTTGGCTATGGGCACCTACACTCACGATACGCCGCTAACCTATTACACCGGCGCAGGCTGGAGCAAGTGGGGCTTTGCTTCGCAAGCCGAGTGGATTAAATACATTGAAGCGTTTGCGCAGAAGATACAACAGCCATTAGAAATAATTTGGTAATTTCGGCTACTTTTCGTACCTTTACAGGTTAGAAACTAAAGAGCAACTGTTTTTAACGATTGCTCTTTTTTATTATCCGAATGCAGCGAGTTCGAAAAATAATGCGAAGGGTACAATGGTTGTTGCCGCTATTGTTTATAGCTTACTACAGCAACATCACGTTTTTTACCCATACACACGTTGTCGGTGGGGTAACCATCGTCCACTCGCACCCCTATGCACATTCATCTTCGTCGTCCGGTGCGCCGTCGCACGAACATACCACTGCCCAACTACAGCTTATTGCCCAGCTCTCACAATTCTATGCCAGTGGTATCGGTGAGTTGCAAGTGCTTCCGCTATTCTACAAATTATTCGAAACTATTTGCACAGACGATTCAGGTGTTTCATTTGTTATTGCTTCCTCCTTCTTAGCGTCCGTTCAATTCCGCGGTCCGCCTTGTATAGGATAGTCATCTCCTTATTTTTATTTTAATCGAAAAGAGCGCAAAGTTCTGATAGTTATCAGGATATTCGAAGAGCGCAAAGGGTAAATAAACTCTGCGCCCTTTGCGTCGCTTGTGCGAACTTTGCGGTTAAAAAAATTGAACTATTAAACGAAATAATTCCAATGAAATCAATATATATTTTTTTATTATATTCTTTTGTAGCCTTTGCGGGAGCTGCCCAACCTAAAGGTGGATGCGAACTGTTGGGCCATGTTACCGACGACAGTGGCGAACACATTGCCTTTGCCAGTGTGGTGCTCAAAGGTACGCAGATTGCTACTACAACCGATGGGCATGGGCATTTTATACTCTCGGAACTACCCGAAGGTAACTATGTGGTATTGGCAAGCTGTGTAGGGTACTTGCCCGCCGAAGAAAAAATTGTACTGTCTCCCGGCAAGACTAATGATATTACCATTGTGTTGCACGAAAAAACGCAGGAGTTGAATGCGGTGGTGGTATCGGCCAACCGGCGGGAAACTTCGCGCAAGGAAACGCCTGTGGTGGTGAGTGTGATTGATCCCAAAACATTTGAAATAACCAATGCGGGCAACATGGCCGAGGGCCTTTCGTTTATGCCCGGCCTGCGCGTCGAAAACAATTGCCAGAACTGCGGCTTTCAGCAAGTGCGTATTAATGGCCTCGACGGGCAGTACTCGCAAATCCTTATTGATAGCCGCCCTATTGTGAGCGCGCTTACCGGCGTGTATGGCATCGAGCAGTTTCCCGTGGGCATGATAGACCGTGTGGAAGTGTTGCGTGGAGGAGGTTCTGCGTTGTTCGGTTCCAATGCCATTGCCGGCGTTGTAAATGTGATTACCAAAGAACCGGTGCGCAATTCGGGTTTGCTGTCGCACAATTTCAATCTGATTGGCGGAAAGGCGGCCGAGAATGTGACGGCGCTGAATGCATCGTTGGTAACCAACGACTATAAAGCGGGGATGTACATTTTCGGCAACATCAACCACCGCAACCCGTACGATGCCGATGGCGACGGTTATACCGAACTGTCGAAGTTGCGATCAACTACGCTAGGATTCCGTGGTTACTATCGTCCCAACAGTTGGTCGAAGCTGACGTTGGAATACCACAATATCGACGAATACCGCCGCGGCGGCGACAGCCTCGACCTGCCGCCACACCGCGCCAACATTGCCGAGCAGACGGAACATGATATCAACGGTGGCGGTTTCAAGTACGATATGCATTCGGCCGACTATAAACATAAAGTGAGTGTGTACGGCTCCACGCAATACACCATGCGCAACAGCTACTATGGTGCAGGGCAGGACCCGAATGCCTACGGTATTACGTCGGGACTCACAGCCGATGCAGGTACACAGTATTCCTACGATTTTGAAAAATTGTGGTTTATGCCTGCTAACTTTATTGTGGGCGCCGAATATTACTATGACCATCTCGACGATAATATGCCCGGTTATGCCCGTCACACCGACCAGACGGCGCAAACAGGAAGTGTCTTTTTGCAGAACGAGTGGAAGAACCCCATGTTCAGCATTCTGCTGGGTGCACGGCTCGACAAGCACAACATGATTAAAGATCCGATATTCAGCCCACGGATTAACTTCCGGTACAATCCGCTTGAAGATATCGGCCTGCGTGTTAGTTATTCCGAGGGATTCCGCGCCCCGCAAGTATTTTCCGAAGACTTGCATATTCTGGCAACCGGCGGAAAAGTGATTTTAGTGGAGCTGGATCCTGACCTGAAGCCCGAGCGTTCGCGCAGTTTCAGCGCGTCGGCCGATTTGTATCATACATTCGGAATAATTCAAACTAATTTATTAGTCGAAGGATTTTATACGCATCTGACCGATGTGTTTACCGATGTGTACAAAGGCACCGATTCGCAAGGAAATATTATCCACGAAAAAACAAACACGTCGGGTGCTACAGTGGCAGGCATGAACCTCGAAGCCAAAGCGGCATTCGGGAAAAACTACCAGTTACAAGCAGGCTTTACGTACCAGCGAAGCCAATACGACGAATTGCCCGAACCGTGGAGCAAAACGGTGGCTCCGACAAAAAACATGTTCCGCACTCCCGATTGGTACGGTTACTTTACCGGCACGTTGATGCCGTTGAAAAATTTTACGGCGGCGTTGTCCGGTGTGTATACCGGCAGTATGTTGGTGCAGCACAATGCCGGATATGTTCCGCAAGACGGGAATGTGAAAACACCGGCTTTTTTTGATGCCAATATTAAACTGTCGTATTTGTTTAAATTGGGCGGTAGTCTTGCGCTTGAATTGAGCGCAGGGGTGAAAAATGTGTTCGACTCCTACCAGCGCGATTTCGACAAAGGCCCTGACCGCGATGCCGGCTACATGTACGGCCCAATCTATCCGCGCAGCTACTTTGCAGGATTGAAAATAATGCTGTAATCTTCTGGAGTCTCCTTTAGGGGACTTTAAAGGCTAAAGGACACGGGTTAGACGGATAAAACAAATACACGCGGATTTTTATACAATCTGTGAATCCGTCAAACCCGTTCATTCGTGTTCTAAAAAACGCTCTTTAGGGGTAGTATAGCTCTTCGGTAATTCGTGGAGGCGGAGCAATTTCATTCGTTCGGAAGAGCCCACAGAGGTTCCCTCGAATTTAGGATTATCAAAACTAAGTTTTACGTTAAACGATTTTCGTTTTATAATCGGCATGTGTTTTGCCGCGCGAAATGTTTTGCAAGCGGCTGTTCAGCATCTTGCGGCGGATAGGGGCGAGGTGGTCGGTAAACAGGATGCCCTCTACATGGTCATACTCGTGTTGGAAAATACGGGCAGGCACGTTGTCGAGCCACTCGTCATGTTCCGCAAAATTTTCGTCGAAGTAGCGCACATGAATCTTTTTCGGGCGCACCACATCTTCGCGTATGCCGGGAATGCTTAGGCAACCTTCGTTGAAGGTCCACGTTTCATTGCTCATTTCCACAATTTCGGGATTGATGATCACGCGCTTGAAATCGGCGGCTTCAGGATAGTCATCCTGGAATGGTGTGGCATCAATTAGTAGCAGTCGGATAGCATGCCCCACTTGCGGAGCCGCTAAGCCCACGCCTTCGGCGAATGCCAGCGTGTCCCACATGTTGGTAATCAACGCTTGTAAGCCGGGGTATTCTTTTGTTATCGCTTGCGCTTCTTTTTTCAACACGGCCGAGCCGTAAACGTATACAGGTAAAACCATAAACAATTTATTATTGACGATTGACAATTGTTGATTGAAGAAATCAATAATTAAATGTCGATCGTCTCATTTGTCAATTTTTATTGCTGTCTAAATACCATTGCAAAATAAGTGTTGCACTTACTTTGTCGACTGTCGCCTTATTGCGGCGGTCCATTTTTTTTACACCCCCGTCAATCATTGCCTGGAATGCCATTTTCGATGTAAATCGTTCGTCGGCCAACGAAACCGGTGTGTCCGGAAACTGCTTTTTCAATTGTTTTAAAAATGCATCGACATATTGCGCCGCTTCGGCAGGCTTATTGTCGAGGTTCATCGGGTAGCCCACCACAAAGCGTTCCACAGTTTCGCATTCCATATATTTTTTCAGGTAAGCCACTGCTTCACCGGCAGGTACGGTATCCAATGCGGTAGCGAATATTTGCAATGGGTCGGTAATCGCCAATCCCACTCGTTTTTGCCCATAATCAATACCCACTATCCGGTTCATTATACAAAGATACTAAATTTTTTCTATCTTTGTGCCACTAAACCTATGTTTACGTTGATGAAACGACTATTTTTATCCGTCTTGTTTGTTGCCTCTGTGGCGGCAAGCTACGCGCAGGACAACGCGGCGCCTCCTGCAAAATACGACATCAAAGAACACACATTGTTCTTGCCGCATGTGATCCAGTCTAAGCATTTCGATTATGGCGTGGGTATGAGTTTTGCCAAAATTCCATTCGATTGGGTCGAAACGGCTATCCAGGCGCCGCTGTTCAACTTTCATGTGAACTATGGCTTGCCTAAAGGCTTTTCGCTTTCGGGAGATTTTACTACGTTGATTGTGTCAAACCAGTTGCGTGTGGGGCCGCGGTGGAATGCCGAGTTAGGTAATTTTTCATTCAATGTGGGCTACGATGCCGCATTTATGTATGGCTTCCTGCCGTGGTTCGGCTTCGACGATAATATTAATGCATTGTTCAGCTACCCGAATATTTCGTTCGGCTACAACTTTGGCAGTATGGCGCTGTCACTCGAAGGAGAGGTGTTTATCATCAACCGTATGCGTACCCGCTCGGGCGAAGAAAATATAGAAACGGGTTTTAAACGCGGGTACATTTTTACGGGTGTAACCGTCGGCCTGTATCTGGAGCAGCGGCTCACTACCAATCATACGCTGACAGTAGCTTTCCGTAATAATTACACCAAGTATTTCTATCCGGCGTGGATGGCGTTCCCTACCTTCAACCGCTACTACTACCTGCCGGAACTTTATTTAGCATTCCAATTGTAAAACCCCTGCTCCCTAATAGGGGGAGAGAAAGACAATAGATTATGAAAAAGAATATATATTTATTTTCTCTACTTTTGTTGCTGGCTGCGGCTTGCGATAAGTACGACGAGTATTACCTCAATGTGCCGTCGTATGGCGAGTATTCGTTAGCGGGCGAAACAAAGTTATTGACCGATCAATCGAAAATGACGATGGAAGGTATCTACCGTGTGACGCGTGGTAACGAAATGCTTGGCGACACGGTGGTGCTGAAGTGGACGAGCAAGAACCAGTTGTTAAGTGTTTTCGGTCGCAAACAAGGCGTGTACTGCGTGATGGAAGGCGGTTACCTCGATTCACTGGTGCTTTTCGAAGGCTACTGGCGTTATGCATTGAGCGACAACACAGGCTTGCTGCGTTTCTATATCAAAGATACGGAAGGCGGACGTAGCGTGATAAACGGTGAAGAGAACACGGGGATTATTTTACGCGGTGCCTATTTTAATGGTAACGGAATGAATGGTGTGTTGGAGTTGGTGCGTATCCAAACATTCACTGCAAAATTGCGCAATAGTAAATTTGCCGTAATGGCGCACCGTGCCGGAGGACGTACTGCGGATAAACTGCCGGTGTCCGAAAATTCATGTGCCATGGTAAACTTTACAGAACGATTGGGCTCCAACGGTATTGAGATTGATGTGCAAATTACGAAAGACGGTGTGCCGGTACTTTACCACGACAACGACATCAACATTCGCCTTACGCAGAAAGGGCCGGTGATGGGGCCGCTGACCGGTTATACATTCCAGCAATTGCGTACGATGGTGAAATTATACCATGGCGAACCCATCCCTACATTGCGTGAAATGCTTGATACGGTACTATACAATACTAATTTACGTTACGTGTGGCTTGATAACAAAGAACCCGAGTCGTTAGCCTACATTGCCCCGATACAGCAGGAATACTTGGCTAAAGCGCAAGCCATGGGGCGCGAGTTGTACATTGTGATGGGTTTGCCCGACAAGGCGCGGGTTGATGCGTACCTTGCATTGCCCGATCGTCAAAATATTCCGGCATTGTGCGAAGTATCGGTCGACGAAGTGGAACGTTCCAATGCAAAAGTTTATGCACCGCGCTGGACAATGGGTATTCAAACATCGGCTGTGCAACAGATGCACAACGAAAATCGTTTTTGTTTTGTGTGGACGCTCGACGATCCGCAGTTTATGCGCGAGTTTATCTTGCAAGGCCAGTTCGATGGCATATTAACCAATTATCCTACACTTTTATCGTATTACCACTATGTCTATCACAACAACTAAAATGCAGATGATCTTAGATAGAAAACAGCTATTGGATATTAGATATTGGATATTTGTTGTTTTGCTTATACTTCTGGCAGCACCTGCTTTGCAGGCACAAGAGGCTGCTGAAGCAACAACAATGCCTGCTCCAACAAAATATGGCAATACGCTGACACTGGTGGCGGGCGTGGGCTACAACCGCTACATTAACGATTTGAAAAACCTGCCACCCGATGCAAAGGTGTATAGTAACCGTTATGCCGCTTCGTTCAAACTCTACTGGGAACCGTTGTACCGTGTGAAATTTGGTATAGAGAGTGGTTTTTATTCGGTGTATAAAGTGAAAGGCACATATTATGATGAGAATGGCCTCAATCCACAGGAAGTAAAATCGTACCTTAATGTTATTCCATTATATTTTAGCGTATCGACCCGCGTTTGGGATGAATTGTATGCCACGGTGGGCGTGGGTTGGGCCGATATGATATACGGAAATAGCGGCTTGGGTAATGACGTGGGTGTGTCGCAATTTAGCCTCGAAGATTATTCGTTTTCCCTTTCGTACTACGTGCCCGTTAATCAAAACCTGAAGCTGGGTATCGAAACCACGTACATGAAAATCGGCAAAACCGAAGACGACATGATTTCGGCGCAGTTCTCGTTGATGTATAAAATTTTCAGGTGGTAAAAATTAGTTTAAGGATTTGAAAAATCAAAAGTGCTAAAAAACGCTGTTTCATTTGAAATGATTAGAATAACGTCTTTTCGTCGCATTTAATAGGAAATAAAAACTTCTACTATCTTTTCAGCTTCTAGTAAAGCCTTTTCCAATACATCGTTTACCAGCACCACATCAAATTGCGAAGCATACGATAGTTCTTCCCGTGCTTTATCGACCCGGCAAGTAATGGCATCGGCCGAATCGGTGCCGCGGCATTGTAACCGTTTTTGCAGTTCTTCAATCGACGGTGGCTGGATAAATACGGCCAGCGCTTGCTCGCCGAAAATCTTTTTTACATTCACCCCACCTTTTACATCAATGTCGCATACCATTATGTGCCCTTTACTCCAGATTCGTTCTACTTCGCTTCGTGGTGTCCCGTAATACTTTTCTGGATATACTTCTTCCCATTCGAGCATTTCGCCACGTGCAATTTTTTCGCGGAACGCTTCGGGTGTCAAAAAATAATAATCGATCCCGTCTTTCTCCATACCGCGTGGGGTGCGGGTAGTAGCCGATATTGAAAATTCCAGTTGAGGAAATTTTTTCAGCAGGTGGTGAGTGATAGTTGTCTTACCAGAGCCTGATGGTGCGGAGAGGATTAGTATTTTATTCATTTTTTCGAAGGTGAAAGGGTGAAAAGGAACAGGGGTGAAAGGGAACTATACTGTTGGCGCCAACAACCCTTTTATCTTTTCACCGTTGAACCATTTTACCAATTTATTTAAAAAAGAGGTGAAAAGCATTAAGCCTCCCACCTCTTGCAATAATTCACGTAAGGTGCTATTTAACTGTGGCCATGTGGGCAATCAGTTCCAACACTTTGTTAGAGTATCCCCATTCGTTGTCGTACCACGAAACGAGTTTCACGAAATTCGGGTTGAGGGCAATACCGGCTTTGGCATCGAATACCGATGTGCGTTTCTCGTGAATAAAATCGCTCGATACTACTTCATCTTCAGTATAACCCAACACACCTTTCAATTCGCCATCAGCCGCTTTCTTGATAACCGCTTTGATTTCGTCGTATGTAGCCGCTTTCTCGATGCGGCAAGTTAAATCAACTACCGACACATCAAGTGTCGGCACACGGAACGACATTCCGGTCAGTTTTCCTTTCAATTCGGGGATTACTACGCCTACTGCTTTAGCAGCTCCAGTGCTCGAAGGAATAATATTTCCACCGGCAGCGCGTCCGCCGCGCCAATCTTTCATCGACGGGCCGTCAACGGTTTTTTGCGTAGCAGTAGTTGCGTGTACTGTAGTCATCAAGCCTTCCACAATTTTGAAGTTATCGTTGATAACCTTTGCCAGCGGAGCCAAGCAGTTGGTGGTACATGAAGCGTTTGATACGATTGTTTCGCCTTTGTATATTTTGTGGTTTACACCATACACGAACATCGGGGTATCGTCTTTCGACGGGGCCGACATCACTACGCGCTTTGCACCTGCTTGGATATGTGCCTCTGCTTTTTCTTTCGTCAAGAACAAGCCTGTTGATTCTACTACATATTCAGCACCTACCTCATTCCATTTCAGGTTGGCAGGGTCTTTCTCGGCAGTTACACGGATTTTTTGTCCATTCACTACCAAGTGACCGTCTTTCACTTCAATCGTACCTTTGAATTGACCATGTACCGTGTCGTAACGCAACATGTATACCATGTAATCTACGTCAATCAGGTCGTTGATGCCAACTACTTCAATGTCGTTGCGTTCTTCCATTGCAGCGCGGAACACCAGGCGCCCAATACGGCCAAAGCCGTTAATACCTACTTTAATTTTTGCCATAGCTTTATTATTTTTAATAATTATAAATTTACGTTCAATAGGATTAAGTACACAAAGATACAAAAAAAATAAGAGGTGCAAAAACAGGAACGCTTTCGGTTTTATGGATTCTACTCGTCGTGGAAAAAGTGTTTCAAAGCTATTGGAGTGGTGATGGTGGTTAGTACTCCCATGATAACGAGTATCGAAAAAATTTCCGAATTAATCAGTCCCGACTGGTAAGCAATATTGGCAATCACCAGTTCCATGATGCCACGCGCATTCAGCCCGATACCAATGGTAAGCGAAACGTGACTGTTAAGGCCGGCCATTTTGGCGCCCAGGAACCCGCCCAGGATTTTTGATATATACGAAACTGCAATTACTGCAATAAGCAGCCAATAGTTGTGAATGGCCGTAAAATTAAACTCAAGCCCGATGCTTGCAAAGAAAATAGGAGCAAGAAACCCCATCGCCAAGCCGTTGGTGGTATTGTGTATAGCGTTTAGATGCGGTTTCCCTACAATGTTTTCGCTAAGAAGCATGGCGCCGAAAAAGGCGCCGACAATAAAATGAAAGCCGAGTAATTCGGTGATGCTGGCAAAAATTAGAATGAACGCAAAGAAGATGGCGAACAGCGATTCCTTGCCTTTCAGCACTGCGAGCACATCGTTGAGTTTGTTTTCGATATAGTTGTCCCGCTTCGAAATTTTTTTAATTAGATAATAGCTCAATGCAAGGACAAGTACAAATGCTACGAGCTTCAGCAGCGAAATAGCCGACACGGTAATTATCGACGTCATCGTCATGTCCGAGTCATTGATGTTGAGGATAACCCCCAGTATTGTCAATGCCAGTACATCGTCGAGAATCGAAACGGAAATTATTTTCTGTCCGGTAGCCGTGTTTATTTTTCCTAAATCCATTAAAATGCGAACGCTCACAGGCAGTGCTGTGATAGCGATACAGAGCCCGATGAACACCGTTGTCATTACTTTGGTGCCAAAGAGATAACCAACGAGGAAACCGCTGAGAATGGGCAGGAAGAAAGCCATGATGGAAATAATAAGATTTTTCCCGCGAATGGATTTGATTATATCGTCGATATTTATTTCCAGTCCGGCAATAATTACCAACAGAAAAATACCCAGCTCAGCAATGATTTGTATTTCGTGTGTCGGTTGGATAACGTTGAATAAGCTTGGCCCTAGAATGATACCTGCCAAAATTTCGCCAATCATGGACGGTTGCTTAAACCGCTCGAACAACTCGCCCAACAACCGTGCGGCTACCAATAGTATCAACAGGTTGGCAAAAAGGGGAAGTCCGAGGTTAACAGCGTCGCTCATGCTGATCGTAATTTTTAAGTTGATGCGTAAACATATTTAACAAAGATACCAAATTTTGGCGCCCTTGATTTGTTCGTGAAGTTTATTGTTGAATAAAAAAATTTCCTCCGGCTATATACCCACTGGCAAAAGCCCAATGGATATTGTAACCGCCTAACTTGCCGGCAATATCGAGCACTTCTCCGGCAAAAAATAATTGAGGGACCAATAAACTTTCCATTGTTTTGGGATTTATTTGTGAAGTATCCACCCCGCCTTTTGTTGTTTCGGCTTTTAAGAAACTTTCTGTTCCGGTTGGTTGTACAGAAAAAGAATGTATTTTTTCGGCTATCTCCATCCTGTCTTTTTTGTTTAATGCTGCAATTTTTTTTGCAATTAATTTTTCCGGTAAAATGGCTTGCAGCAACCGGTCGGGCAAGAAACGGGAAAATAAAGTTTTTACTTGCAATTTTCCACTATCCGGCAAATCCATAAGTGCTATGGAATTTTCCGAAGGCAAAAAATCAAGAGAAATGAAATCTTCTTTTTCCCAACAACAAGAAAGTTGAAATATAGCCGGGCCGCTTAGTCCCTTATGTGTAAATAATAACGGCTCTACTACTTCCATTTTTTTTGCAATAGAAGCTTTTACCGGTAGACTAATGCCTTGCAAGTTGCGCAATGTGGAATTCGGTTGTAATACTAATCCGACAAGCGCCGGTTTTACGGGAATAATTTTATGGCCG
>JAVBNJ010000013.1:0-24393 GCA_031551625.1 Bacteroidales bacterium
ATGTTTCCGATTCGGGCAACGGGGCCACATAGCGTGGCGCTACCTTTTGGTTAGCTATGCTTCCGCTGTATATAGCAGGTACATTACGGCGCTTGTAGAAATAGAAAAGCTGCCCTTCGCCATAAAACTCTTTGATATACTCTTTCTCTAATTCTTCGTCGAACGTGCCGGTCATTGGAATAGTACCGATACCGCGGTTCTTGCGTACCTCCTGCAGCAACTCGTTAGCCCTGGTCGCATCGGGCTCGCACTCGGCGGCAATATAATACAATTCCGATTTGCGGATAAGCGGCTGGTACATGCGGTACAAGCTGTCTTTCGATTGAATATCGGCATACTTGAAAAATGTCCGGTACGATTTATCTACAGGTTGTATCCATGTTCTCGAATAACGCACATCGTCAATATTATTTTCGAAGTACGCACTCAATGTATTCTGGTCGGTAGCGCTGGTGCTTTGCAGCGCCGTGAGTATTTGAGAATCCAGCAAATCCGAACTGAAGTTTGTCCGTTGCACATTGTACATATCAGGATTCTGCACACCAAAAATAATTTCTGTTGAGAACACACGGTTTGCATTGCTCTGATTATTCACCTGAGCCAAGGATATCCACGGAAATTTAAAACCGGCATTATTGATTACCGTGTTGGCGGCGGCGGCGGCCGATACTTTGTCGCCGCGATACAGAAACACACGCGCTTGCAATGCTTTCAACGCATAGTAGTTCATGCGCCGGTTACGGAACGAGTTGTAAAAATTCACATTATCGGACGATTTATCATTAGACCCGATAGTAATAACAGGATCGTTTTGCAACAACTGCTCCGCTTGCGACAAGTCTTGCACTATCATTCCCATAATTTCGTTGGCCGGTAACAAGGGTTTGTTCTCTATGACTGTAGCCGTATTGTAGGGAATAGACAAGGCCGTAGAATCTACTGCATATACAGGTCCGAACAGGCGCAGCAAATCGAAATGTAAAAAAGCACGTAGCCCGAGCGCCTCACCCAGCAACAGGTTTTTCTTATCCGTTGTCAGCAAATCGCTTTCCGCTATTTTTTGCATGAATATGTTCAGGCTTAAAATAACCGAATAACTTTCCGACCATATAGCGTTGATAGCTGCTTGCGCCAGGGGCTGTTCAAAACCATAGGTGCCTAACTGACGGTACAATGTACCATCGGCTGCCCGGCCCCAATTGTACCGTTGGGCCAGTATCTCAATATGGGTCGAAGTCAGCGAAGCACCGTACAGATTGGCGGTAGATAAACGTAAATAAATACCATTAAACACCATGTTGATACCATCTTCGGACGAATAGGCCTGGTCTTCGCGGTATTTATCCTCCGGTTTCACATCCAAATACGATTCACAAGCGCCACACAGGGCTAAAACAAAAAAGGCTAATATGTAAAATGTTGTTTTCATCATGCTGTTATTTTACTAGGTTAGAAGGATGCACTGACACTTAACGAAAAGCTCCGGGCATAGGGATAATCAATTCCCCGCTCGGTTTCAGTAGTAGAAAAACGGAATAAATCATTACCATATAAAGCAAATTTCAATGTTTGAAGTTTCAAATGCCGTATCCATGAATCAGCGTCGAAAGTCCAACCGATATTAAGCGACTCTCCGATCAATGTATTATCAGCCTGTACAAAACGCGACGAAGGTCGGGTGTTTTCGTTGGTGGTTATATTGATGGCTTTGAACGATGCGACATCGCCCGGTTTTTGCCAGCGATCGTAGAACGCCCGCTTGTCCTGATTATATTTCAACGACTCCAAGCTAATGTTTTCAACCTTCTCAAACAACGTTGTATTGAAAAGCTGACCACCATAACGGTAACGAAGATTAACACCCACAGTAAGGCCTTTAAATGTAAAATTAGTGCCAATAATACCTTCAATAGCAGGCCGCGTATTCCCCACCTTCACAATATCGGCGGGGTCATACACAAAGGTTTGTGTCCCGTCTTTCTTCAAAAATACCTCTTGCCCTGTAGCCGGGTCAATACCTAACGAGCGTACAGCCCATATATCGGTCGGGCTATAGCCGTCCTGCAATCGCTCCAACGAATTATTCTGGTACTGTTGTGCATTCATCTGATCCATCAGGTTCCCGAAGCCACTGTATTCGCTCCGGTAAGCTGTAGCCGATACATTAATCGTCCACACAATCCGGCGGCTGATTGATTCCGATGTATTTAAACGGATAGGAGAAACCGACACCATACCTTCTACCCCTTGTGTAAGTAAAGATCCTGCACTTTCCTGCATGGTCGACCGGCCGGTCGACGTACGTGTAGTAACCGCCACACTGAGCGGGCTCGAATTTTTCGAATATACACTAAACGATGCATTCAACAACCCATGCAATACACCGATGTCCAAACTTATATCGGTCTGTAGGCTTCGTTGCCATTGTATATTCGGATTACCAAGGTCGCTCAATATCAATCCTTGTCCAAAATAATTGATCCCATTGAAGTAACTGTATATATTTGTAGACAACGCCATGCCGATATTTTGATTCCCGGTGGAACCCGTGTTGGCACGAAGTTTAAGCATATTCAACCATCCGGCGTTCTGCATAAATTTTTCATTGTGGATATTCCAACCTATACCCACCGAATAAAAAGGCGAAAACCGTTTAGTAGAACCGAATACAGAGGTACCATCATACCGGAAACTGGCATCAAGCAAGTAGCGCGAATCATACGAATAATTCAAACTGGCAATTGTGTTGATTTGCCGCCTTACAGCCTTTGCAGCAGCCGGGCGTGCATCCGGCTCGTACGACATGGCAAAGGCCGGATTGCCATTGGTTCCCGGAGGAAACCCCACAGCAACCATGTTTAACAATTTATTTTCCGTTTCCTGTATTTCGGCACGCAAATTGGCCGTCAGGCTATGCTTGTCTGCCCACATATTCACGTAGGTAAGCGCCGCATTGACAGTATACCCGAACTGATCGGTACGGGCGTTCCTGTAGCGCCCCCGCGTGTAGATGCTCACCCCGTCGAATGAAGTATCTTCCGGCGATACAAACACAATATTTTCTACCTGGTCTTTTTTTAATTGCATAGCGGCATCAAAACGGAATTGGTTGTTAATACTCCATATCAACTTCAGATTATCTGTAAATCCGAACGATGAGGTGCCATCGGTATTATGAAGCGAAGCATTGTATAAGGGATTTGGCACCAAATAAGGTACACTGCCTACCTCTACTCCCGGCGACTCTTCCAGATACTTATCGGTAGTATTCTTACGATAATATTGATTGGTTTTTGCATATTGCGAAAACGAACCATAGTACGATTCACTGGCCGTATAACCACTTAAATTCAACCGGTTGGTTACATTTATTTTACCCTTCCGGTAAGTCAAGTCCACATTGGCGCCCCAAGGTTTACGGTACGACCCCTTCATTACCCCTTGCTGCGGCTTGTAACTAAACCCTATGCCATACACAAACTCTTCGCTGCCACCTGTAATTTGCAACGAAGTACCTATCGAGTACCCCAGGCGCAACGACTCGCTTAGCCAGTAGGTATCCACGCCACGCCTTACCTCGGCCAGTTTCTGGTTATACAACGCTGTAAGTTTCATTTGCTGCATTGCATCACGATCGTTGGTATAACGCCCCGAAAGCCTTTCAAACTCCAACTTTTCGGACGCATTCATCAGGTTATACTCGCTCAAATCCGGCACATCCAAACGGAAATCGCCGGTATAGAAAATACGAAGCTCACCCTGCTTGGGCTTAATTGTTTCGATGACCACTACCCCATTGGCCGATTTTGACCCGTATATGGCGGTAGAAGCCGCATCTTTCAACAATGTCACCGACTCTACACGGTTCATATCAAGGTCGGTGACCTGCTCTATGGTTGCCTCAAAGCCATCTATAATAAATAAAGGTTGATTGGGATTTTGAGCAAACTGGTCGTTCACATCATTTATATTGATGCTTGTAGCCCCGCGTATCTCCACGTTCATTTTGGCATTAGGGTTAGAACCGGACAGCGTATTATCAACCACAATAAACGAAGGATCAAGTGTCTTCAAACTTTGTAACACATTCTGGTTAGCCACCGATCGCAAATCCTCATTTGTGCTGGTTTTCACCGTTCCCGTAAAGCTTTCCTTCTTGCGGGTAAACATACCGGTGATAACGACCTCCTCCAAGGCAACCGCTTCTTCCTCCATTATTACATTAATTACTGTGCGGCTACCAACTACTACTTCCTGGGACTTAAATCCCACATAAGAAAAAACCACTACGGGAGATGAAATATTGGCTGGAATGCTCATTGTATACCGGCCTTCATCGTCGGTAATCTTCAATATTTTCGACCCTTTAACATGTACACTTACCGCTATTAATGGTTCCCCTTTTGTATCAGTGACCTTACCATTCAATGTAACCTGGGCAGCAAGTGGCGATAAAAACGCCATAAAAAACAGGCAATATAATGCCTTTTTCAGGAATAAATAGAAATTTTTCATCAATTTTATGGTTAGTTTATTCGAACAGTGACTTAATTAGCGTGGACAAATCCGCATTTTTGCTTGTCCAAACAAGTCAAATACCTCATTATAAATGTATTTCAAATTTGTTTTTTTGATAATTTATATATACCTTTGAACATTTAAATTACAACAAATTTAGGCTGTTATGTAGAATCAATGTTGCAAAATAATGAAAAAAATCTCAATTCACAAAATATAAAATGAAAAAAATCTCAACCTACAAAAAAAGACTATTGTTATTTATTGATTATAAGGGAATAACGAAAAATAAATTTTATACTGAAACAGGGGTTTCAAATGGCGTATTAGACAAAAAAAGCGGGCTTTCTTTGGAAACAGTAGAGAAAATTATCTCCGTCTACCCTGAATTAAATCTCGACTGGCTAGTAACCGGAAAAGGGTTCATGATTAAACTGGCACCAACAATGGAACAATTAGCACCTGTAAACCCTGCTGCAAGCAAAGAAAGCACTATAACGCACGATAGCGAACCGGAAGAGATACTCGTACGCAGCAATAGCCTGAACGAAACGAATACAGACCTCACACTGCACCAAACAGTAACTATGCTCGTACATAATAATAACCTGCTAAGCGACTCCTATCACCGGCTTTCGCAAACAAACCAGGAAATCATTCACATGCTTCTCAAATACCATTGCTTTTAGTAAACAAAAAAGTTAGTGTGACTCAGGCCAATTAAACACAGACTTGCAAGAAGCTCGTATCTATAACATTTACAAGTAATTGATTACAATAATTGATTTTTTGAATAAAAAAAACTACCTTTGTAAGATAAATTTTACAAAAAAATATATAAAATATACTAAAACAAATGGCTACAACAGCAGATTTTAAAAACGGATTGTGTATTGAGTTTAACGGTAAACCTTGTGTTATTACATGGTTCCAACATGTGAAACCCGGCAAAGGCGGCGCTTTTGTAAAAGTAAAAATGCGCAACCTGGAAAATGGGAAAACCTTGGAAAACACCTACAACGCAGGCGAAAAAATAGAGTTGGTGCGCATCGAACGCCGTCCCTACCAATTCTTGTACAAAGACGAAAGCGGCTTCCATTTCATGCATAACGAAACATTTGAACAGATTGATTTGCAAGAAGAGATGGTTGACAATGCCGATTTGTATAAAGAAGGCCAATACGTGGAAATGATGTTCCATGCCGACGAAGAACGTGTGTTATCCTGTGAACTTCCACCGTTTGTAGAATTGGAAGTAACGTATGCCGAACCGGCTGTGAAAGGCGATACGTCGGGTTCGACCAATGCGCAAAAGCAGGTAACAGTAGAAACCGGTGCCATGATTATGGTTCCGTTGTTCGTAAACCAAGGCGACCGTATTAAGATTGATACCCGCACACGCGAATATTCCGAACGAGTAAAATAACTTTAACTTAACTATAAATAATGAAACGCGACATTCAATTATTTGAATTGATCAAAAAGGAAGAACAACGCCAGATGCACGGCATTGAGTTGATTGCTTCCGAAAACTTTGTAAGCCCGCAGATACTCGAAGCCATGGGTTCGGTAATGACCAACAAATATGCCGAAGGATACCCCGGAGCCCGCTACTATGGCGGCTGTGAGATTGTAGACCAATCGGAACAGCTGGCTATCGACCGTTTGTGCCAATTGTACGGTGCGGCTTATGCCAACGTACAACCTCACTCGGGAGCCCAAGCTAACATGGCCGTATTTATGGCCTGCCTGAAGCCGGGCGATACGTTCCTCGGACTTGATTTGGCGCACGGTGGACACCTTTCGCACGGCTCGCCGGTAAACATGTCGGGCATGTGGTACAAAGCCGTATCGTATGGCGTGAAAGAAGATACCGGTTTGGTGGACTACGAAATGATGGAAAAACAAGCGCTGGAACACAAACCGAAATTGATTATCGGCGGTGCATCGGCCTACTCGCGCGACTGGGACTATGCCCGTATGCGCGCTATTGCCGACAAAGTAGGCGCTATCTTTATGGTAGACATGGCGCACCCTGCCGGTATGATTGCCGCCGGATTGCTCAACAGCCCTATCCCCCACGCACACATTGTTACATCGACTACACATAAGACATTACGCGGCCCGCGCGGTGGCATAATTATTATGGGCAAAGATTTTGAAAACCCATGGGGACTCAAAACACCGAAAGGCGAAACCAAAATGATGTCGGCTGTACTGAACTCAGCCGTATTCCCCGGCACCCAAGGCGGCCCGCTGGAACACGTGATTGCCGCCAAAGCCGTGGCTTTCTACGAAGCGCTGCAACCTGAATACAAGGAATACCAAACCCAGGTGAAGAAAAACGCCGCCGCGTTGGCCAAAGCCTTTATTGATAAAGGATACAAAATTTTCTCAGGCGGCACCGACAACCACTTGATGTTGATTGACCTGCGCTCGAAATTTACCGAACTGACCGGTAAAGTTGCTGAAAAAATACTGGTAGCAGCCGATATCACAGTTAATAAAAACATGGTTCCGTTCGACAGCCGTTCAGCATTCCAGACTTCGGGGATCCGTGTAGGCGCTCCGGCCATCACTACCCGCGGCCTCAAAGAAAACGAAATGCCGCAAATTGTAGAATACATTGACCGCGTGTTGGGCAATGTCGAAAATGAAAAAGCCATTGCCGAAGTACGCACCGCTGTTAACAAAATGATGAACGGCCGTCCGCTGTACGCTTGGTAAGAATTACCTGATTTTAGTAATCAATAAAAAAAATACACAGCGCTTTTTTTAGCACTGTGTATTTTTATTATATAATTTATTAACAATATATTATATTAAAATATAACTACAAAGTTATACACATGAACAACTTAGTTATATTTTTATGTAATATAATATAAATTAATTTCTTACATAAACTAACGCAAAAAAACAATTGTTAATAAAATAAACTTGCGTATTTCCGGAAAAATGTGCATCTTTGTAGTTAGTTTTTAATGTAGCTCTTGCTCCTGGGCATACATTTTAGGTTCTAAAAATATCTCATTATGAATCGAAGGTGGTATCGCCTTTGTGCCTTAGTAATATTATTAGGCACCGGCGTATGTGTACAGGGCAGTGAAATCGGTAATTACTTTGCTGCATACAGGCAAAATGGTGTTTCGGATTACCGGGTAGAGTCTAAAATCGTAGCAACCTATAGCTTGGATAAGCTATTAAGCGAGTTGGCGCCGTTCTACACCGACACGTTGCCGGTTATACGGCAAAAAGCTTTTTACCTAACATATAAAAAAGGTATGGAAAATGCTACCGGCAAACAAGCCGCTGCGAGCCGCTTAGTGCAAGGCATTTCCGATACCGATGGTAGCACTGTAGGGCTGGTGGTGGGCTACCTGCAGTCGTTTGCCCCCGCTGATTTTGATGAGGCAGCACAAACAGCTATAACCAACCGGCGCAAAAATAATAAAATTCCATACTATACCGAATTGGCGCTATTGGCCGGTTTTGTGGGAATAGCAAAAGAAGTGCTGTTTCAGCGCTACATGGCACCGGAACTACCCGTGAAAGACAAATGGTACACCGCATTGGCGCTGGCCCGCATGGATCAGCAGGAGCCACTGGACTATCTCCTCGGTAAAGTACGAAAGTTGCCGGTAGACAATGCTATGGCGGGATACATAGTGCCCGACCTACTGTATACCAGGCAAAAAACGGCAATCGATTTTTGTGTAAAATTATTGTACAGCAACGAAAAAGGTTGTTATTCGGCCAATCCTGATAGGGATGAAAAAATAAATTGCGCTTACCCTGTGCTGGAAAAACTGGCTGCAGTGATTGTCGATTTCCCGGTGAAGACCGATGCCACAGGCACGCTGGAATCAACCGATTACCCAAAGATGCTACAGCTTGCGCGGGACTGGTTCTCCAAACATCCCGACTATAAAATCCGAACCGATACCTTCTAATTTTGAATCTTAAATTCTGAATTTTTAAACCTAAACGTATCCACAACCTACCTATGCAGAAACTATTATCCGTGCTGTGTTTGGCAATGCTTTGCCTTACAGCTTATGCACAAGTAAATACCGAAGTAGCGGTAACTATTGATTTAGCAGCGATCGACAAAATGCAGGCCGAGAAGGGCGATAAACTGGAATCGGCCTTTACGGTAATGCGCGCTGTGAGGGATGCCGGAGCTTACATCGAATCGCTGACCGAATTGTTTCGCAATGGCGAGATATCGCTACCTGTGGGTATCAAACAAGGCGAGTACGAGTTAATCATACAACGAATGTCGTATGATACCGAAACCGACAAAATCACAATTTATGCCTCGTGTGCATTCAAATTCAAGGATAACGGCCAACCGATAGCGTTTGAGGGCGAAGCCGTCATCGATGGTCTCGGAGGACTGGGCTCCAGCGGTACCCTCACGCTGATAACGCCCGTCAGGCGCGATCTTGGCAAAGCGGCCACCATTGTAATTTGCGAAGGCACTAAGTTAAATTTCGATTGCAAAGGCGTAGAATCGTTCGATGCCAAGTTGGCGTTCTTCGTTACATCACCCACTATTATTGCCGTCAACAGCACCGGAGTGCCAACCAACAAGCCATTGGCTTTCGGATTCGAAACAAAATTTTACGATTTCGACAATTATACACTGTCGCTGAACATCAATCAAACCTTTGCCATAAAAGGATTGAAAGACTTTCTATTCACTTTACGTGGCGCCACCCTCGACCAGAGCGATGTGGAAACATCGGACATGATGAAAGTCCCGGACAATTATTTTGCCACAACAGACGAGGCCGAACGCAACCTCTGGAAAGGGCTGGCAATAAAAGAAGCCAGCGTAACTCTTCCGGCTATTTTCAAAAAGCCAGGCAACAACGAACGCCTCACGGTAGCGTTGCAGCAAGTACTGTTCGACAACAACGGATTTTCGGGTAATGTAGCGGTACAAGACCTGGTAAGCAGCGATAGCATCAAACGCGACCAATGGGCATTGTCGCTCACCGGTTTTTCGTTGGGGTTCCTAAAAAACAATGTGGTAGCATTCGGCTTGGGTGGCGATATAAACATTCCACCATTCGGCAACCACTCGCTGTTGCCCTACGAAGCATTCTTCAACCTGGCAAAAGACGATTACGAATTTAAAGTGGGTATTGCAGGTAAGTATGATTTTCCGGCACTGCAAAGTACACTTACGCTGAACGAACTCTCGCGTATCGAAATTCTTTTTCAGGATTCGGATATTTACCCGAGCATTCACGCATCGGGCATACTGAATATCCATGCGCAAATAGGATCCGACACCACCAAGCGCCTTTCCATTCCCGATATATCGTTCGAGGATATGGTAATAAGCCGTGCAGCGCCTCACTTGCAGATTGGCGCGATTGGAATAACCGGCAATTTAACTATGCCGAAAGTAGCCGGATTCGGACTTGGGCTTAAAGATATTCAAACCTTCAATAGCAGCAAAGGCAGCGGCTTGCGTTTCGATGCAGAAATAGCCATCAACGACATGTTTAGCGGAACAGCTGGTATTCAGCTCTACGGCGATTATGCCAAGTGGAAATTTAAAGAAGTAGGTATTGACAAAGTGCATGTGGAGTTTAAATCGTCGGCATTTAGTTTAGAAGGCGGCGTGTGGTTCAAGAATGGCGATAAACTATACGGCGACGGATTCCGCGGCGATATCAAATTATCATTGGTTGAAAAATTCAATTTCGATGCGGTAGGCGTGTTCGGCAAAGTAGATGACTATCGTTATTTTTTAGCCGATGTGATGATGGATGTAACGCCGGGAATACCGGTTCCCCCGATGCTTTCGTTTATGGGCTTTGGCGGCGGCTTGTACCGGCACATGCAACAAACCTCAAAGCTAAAAGAACCAATCAGTCCGGAAGGTACCGACTTCGGCAAATCGTTATCGGGCATAAACTATGTTCCCGACCGCAAAGTGGGCTTGGGCGTAATGGCCAGTGCTAAATTCGGATTGCTTGGAGCCGAATCGACACTTAATGGAAGAGTGGGATTCGAGATGCAATTCAATCAATATGGCGGACTTAATTTTTTACAACTGCGCGGCGAGGTCAGTCTCATGCAAACGGCCGATATACTGGGTAGCATGAAAGATAATATAGCAAAAGAATTTACAGCAATAGAGAGCAAAGGTGGTACAGCTACAAATGCTCAAAAAGCAATCAAAGCCGACCTCGAAGGACAAAAACCCGATTTAATGAATCAGGGTGCGCTATTGGCAGCTTCCATAAATTTAGATTTCGACTTTATTAACAAAGCATTTACTGCCGATTTGAATACTTACTTGGATGCTTGGATAATAAAAGGAGTCGGCCAAAATAATTGCATGGGTTGGGCATCGGCTCACTTCTCGCCACAAAAATGGTATGTACACATTGGAACGCCTTCAAACAGGGTTGGCGTAAGCGTGTTGAACCTGTCTGAAGTTAACGCCTACTTCATGCTGGGCGACGACATACCCGGACTACCCATGCCACCCAATAATGTATTAAAAAACCTGAGTAGTTCGGTGGTACAAAAACTTCAGCGCAGCAGTACTGAAAAATTAATGTCTGGCAAAGGCATTGCATTCGGCGCAGGACTTAATCTAAACTTTGATGCATCGTTGATGCCTTTTTATGCACACTTTAATTTAGGCTTAGGCGCTGAATTTATGCTGGCAGATCTGAACGGGAAAACTTGCAAAGGTATTTCAGGAGTACCTGGCATCAATGGCTGGTATGCCCAAGCACAGGCATGGGCCTTTGTAGAAGCCAACATTGGCATAGAGTTCCGGCTATTTATGAAAACCCGCCGCTTCGATATCCTCGACATATCGGCTGGGGCGCTACTGCAAGGCGGCGGACCTAACCCGATGTACTTCATGGGCGCTGCAGGTGGCCGTTTTAGTATAATGGGTGGACTTATCTCCGGCAAGTGCAGTTTCGATTTCTCCGTAGGCGAAAAATGTGTACCCGTCGGCGGATCGCCCTTTGGCGAGGATGTGATTGCCGGCCTCACGCCTGCTGCAGGAAGCAAAGACATCAACGTATTTGCTACACCCCAGGTGCTGTTCAACGTGCCGGTCAATGTCGCTATGACCATTGACGAAGATAACGGCGAACAAAACACCTACATGGCTACACTCGAAACATTTACTATTAAGTACAAAGATTCCGGACAGGAAGTAGTGGCCAAATCAAAATTTGACACCGACGGCAAAGTATGTGCCATGAAACTCGACGAGCCGTTCGAAAGCCAAAAGGAAGTAGAAATAGCCGCAAAAGTAGGCTTCAAGAAAAGGGTAAACAACAACTGGGAATATGTGAATGGCGATGATGGCAATCCAATGTTCGAAGAAAAAACAGTAGCTTTCCACACCGGCAACCGTCCGAAAGAAATTCTACCCGAACATGTAAAATATTCCTACCCTGTCAATCGTCAGTACAACTACTACCCCAACGAATACAAACAGGGCTACATATTGGTTTCCGAAAACTATTCCTATTTATTCTCGACCGAAAAACCCGAAGGGATGGACCAGGTGGTGCGCGTGAGCGATGCCAACGGAAAAAAATACAACCAACCGTTTACATACCGCACCAACAGTAGCGACAACGGTATCCGCCTGGAAATAGACTTCTCTATGGAAAATACAACATTTGAGAATGACCATATCTACAAATTGGCAGTTGTTAATGTACCGCAAGCAAAAGACGTATCGATAACCAGCAACATACGCACCGAAACCACAACCATAGCAGGGCAAGACAGCCTGAGCTTGAATAAACAGCACGCCACCGGCACGCTGGTGCAGGCCGACGAAACAGAAATTTATGCACTCGATTTCAAAACCAGTACCTTCAACACCTTTGCCGAAAAAATAAAAAAGATGGACAACAAAAACGAAGGCTGGCGCAGCTATATAGAACCATTTGTACACAACATAGGCACCAACCTGCGCGAAAGCGAGCTTTTCGACAAATATGAAATATACGGTACCGATGGAACTAACCGGTTAGTTCAATTTGAAGCACAACTCGACCGCACGAAATGGTACACCCAATCGTTCTACCCCGATATGTACCGCTCGCAATCTGCTACAGGCATTGAAAAAAATCGCTCCGAATTAAATGCACAGCAAGATTATGGTACGCCACCGGCAAAGGCGGTATATGTACAAATGCCGAATAGAGAAAAATCATTGAGCGACGACGAAGTGAGTGTTGGCATAGCCACCGGCTACCACATGCCGGGACTATTCGTTTATTCACTCCCTTTCTGGTGTGCCCGCGATTTTTACTATTCAAAACATATTATTGCTAAACGTTACCAGGAACAAAGACACAGTCTTACTTCTCAAGATGTAGCTATACTCAATACCAATTTTCCACCGGTAGTTGCTCAAGGCGATTATCCTGTAAAAATCACATATACTTTACCTGGACGAAAAATTACCACATCGGCTGTAGAGATGACCATGTATAACCCATTACAACCCTGATGAACTATGAAAACGAAAAAATTAGTTTGGTTAATTATGATAATTCTTTCGAGTAGCAGTACTCTATTCGGACAACTGCCGGTTATAGATACTACATTAACAGGGCTTCCAATATTCGAAGATGATCCAATACCACATACTTCCACTTGGGATAACCGATATTATATTCTATTAGAAGATTACATTCCGTATATATCGTGGGGCTACGAACCATGTATTAAGCAGTTGCAATTGCAATTTGAACAAAAAATTGAAATTATAAAATCAGACGGAAGTAAAGCCCCTTATACTAAGTTGGTCGACATAGAGTACAACATAGGAGGACCAACTCCTAGATTCACGATAGGGGCTTCTATAAATTATCAGCCTGTAGGGTTTAATATTTCTAATACAATATATAATAATCAAGGAGGGTCATGTAGATCCACTAAGAATAACCTTGTTTATTTAAAAGGTTCCATTCCTATAAGTGGCACACTAGATTCATATTGTACGATTTCAGATATAACATGTAATTTTTCTACTGTTTCTATAGACTACTCGAACTATTGCCTTACGGTTGACGATCCTGCCCCAATCTCAAGAGTTTTATTTAACAATAACTCTCCAAATGGATGTCCTGATACAGATATTACTATTACTTTGGGATCTTTTTATGAAGAATACAACTATCATACTACCGAGATTCAAGTAAAAAACAAGTATGGAGACTGGTCTACAGTAACTATATGGAACGGAAGTACCTATACAAGCAAAGTACATAACAGAGGTGTCGTAACAGTTCGTCTAAATGGACTGCATAGCATATTACCTCTCATCGAATATGGCCAACCTATACTATTCCGCACAAAAAAAATATTACTGGATGGAAATTATTCCTATAGCTATGCCTCCGATATTGTATATTTATTCCCGAAATTTACTTTTCCTTCCGGAAAAGAGATTATTGTAGAGCGGGTTTGTAGTAGCAATATGGTTACCATTAAGATTCCTTATGAAGGAACTATCAATTATAATATTACCACAAAAAACAGCCTGGGGTATGATGTCAAAAATTATTCTTCCGGTACCCTTTCTACCACTAACGATGGCTACTACATTCTACCTACTTCATATACTCCGGGAACATATAGTTTACAGATTGAATATAAAGCAACCGGCTCCGCTTCTACCATAACGTCTCCCTGTCCATTCAGCAGTACTTTCACTGTGCCCAACGTTCCGGAATTCACCCTCTCTCCCGCATCCTACGGTTGGAGCGGCACAGACAACGAGGGGCGTTCGGTGCAAATAAAAAAATATGGAGAAACCGGTAGTGTTACATTCTGGGTAGAAGGCAGCGCCGAAAATTCAATTACCTTACATGCGGGTGCACACAGCAGAACAACAACACTGTCGGCTTCTACCGTAATAGATGGTTACAGCTATTACCGGGGGTACGCATCAATAGATCTTCCGGCAGGAAATCACACTGTCTATGCCTCCCACAGCAAATGCAATACAAATAGCCAATCTGCAATACTACAGCAACCGAAGCAGCTTACTTTCGATATTAAAATAACCAATCGCGACTGTGACGGCTCTACCGATCATGGCACCATTGCTATGGTAAATGTACAAGGTGGCATTGGCACCTATAGCTATACCACCAGGCTTCCAAGCGGCGAAATAATTAACTTCAAACCCACTGCCAGCCAACTCCGGCCGGGATATTACACGGTATACGTAGCCGATGGGTATGGCAATAACGCTTACAAAGAAGTTACTATCGCTAATCTGGTGCCATTTGATGTATCAATTGAAAACATAAAAGCCCCCTCGTTCCCCTGTAATGTAAGCGATGGGCAATTTACTATTAACGTATCGGGTGGAGCCCCGCCCTACGAATACAGAGTAGGCAACCAAGCGTACACTTCCAACCCAACGATTACCGGTTACAGTAGTGGAGATGTAACAGTGGATATAAAAGATAGTGGTATCTGTACAGTCAGCCGCACGGTATACATCCCCGAAGCAGCCGCAATGGCGCTTTCTGCCGCTACCCCCGCAGCCCCCACATGCCCCGGCAGCTTGGACGGCGCCTGCACCATCACAGCAAATAATGTGTACGGTACCCTAACGGCAGCAAATATAACTACATCCGGAACGAACACAAGCTACACAGTAGTTAATAAAAACACGGTAATTATAACCGGCTTGCCAGCCGGCGCCAACAGTGTGGTTTTGAGAGATACCAAAGACGGCAACACTTGCTCTCTCTCAGTTCCATTCACCATTCCCGAAAAAGCGCCGCTGAAATTCACTTCCGTTACCACTCCCGTAAGCAACAAAGGCAGCGCTACCGGCAGCGCTACTGTTACTGCGTCGGGTGGAAATAATGGTAGCTATTTGTTACTAACTAATAATTTAGTTAACGAACAGATTAACGATAATACTTTTAAAATTTCATCGTTACCGGCTGGCAATCATCGCATAGATATTGCCGACAGCAAGGGTTGCAGCGGTTCCTACAGTTTTACTATTTCCGAACCTCAAGAAGCCTTGCAACTCACTGCAACCGCGTCATCCGTTTCGTGCCACGGAGGCAACAATGGCATGGTTACACTAACGGCCACCGGCGGATGGGGTACCAACAAATACAGCAGCAATGGCAGCACATGGACTACCAACAATACAATTAATAATTTGACCGCAGGTGTACATACATTTTATGTTAAAGACTACTATGGCGGAACGGCTACCGCGCAGGTAAGCATCTCGCAGCCTGCGTTGCTCACAATCAACCGGAGCGCCATTTCCCACGTGTTGTGTCACGGCAATGCTACCGGAAGCATTACCTACAATATTGAAGGCGGCACCACTCCTTACAGGTTGCAGGCCACGGGCGGCAACGTTACCGGATTGTCGGTAACAAATTTGCAGGCAGGAGTGCATTCGGCTACGGTTATTGATAACAATGGCTGTACAGGCATTGCCGCAGCAGAAACCATTACGCAACCGGATAAACTGGTGTTATCGGACTTGGCGCCCACACATACCACCTGCGAGCTGGCCAATGGAGCCATTGCAGCCAACGCATCGGGCGGCGTAACACCCTACACCTACACCCTGTACGCTGCCACAACCGGCCACGAACAGCAACAATCAAGCAACAACACGTCTACCGTATCGTTTACAAATCTGGCCGGCGATCTCACCTACCAACTGAATGTGAGGGACCACAATGGTTGTAGTACTCCTAACAAAACGCAATATATCAACAGCTACAAAAACCCGGCAGTAAATACCATTTCAAACGTAACCAATGCGCTTTGCGCCGGTAGCAGCAGCGGACAAGTGGTTGTGAGCACGCAAAAAGGTTCGGCTGTCAATTACCAAATTTTTCTTACGTCAACGGACAATGCCATTGCACAACAAAATACCACTGGCCTGTTCAACAACTTACCTCGCGGCATTTACCGTATCGAAGCAATAGATGAAACAGGCTGTCACTCGAACAGTACGCTTACGGCTACCGTAGGCGAGCCACAACCGTTGACTATAGCCATCGACAGCACTGCACACATAAAATGCCACGGTAACAGCACCGGCTCGCTACGCTACAAAGTTGCAGGCGGCACATTCCCCTACTCTATCGCTACAAATGTTGGTACAGTAAACTCATCGTTTAAAGGCGCTGATACATTTTTGACCGTTTCGCAACTTCCGGCAACGAGCTACACATTTACAGTAGAAGACAATAACCATTGTACGGCAACAGCTACCAACGAAACCATCACACAACCTGATAAATTAGTTATAGTTGCTTACGACACCACACACACCTCTTGCGAACTGGCCAACGGCGTGATTGCCGCACGGGCAGAGGGAGGCGTGGCACCTTATGCGTATACTTTGCAATCAATAGGCTATTCTTACACAAACACGCAACAGCCGGCAGCAACCGACACCGCCCGTTTCAACGGGTTGGCAGGGGATGTAAACTACCGGCTGGATATAAAGGACCAACATGGTTGCGGTGTTACAAAAGAACAATACATAAAAGACTACCGCAATCCTTCGGTAACAGGCATTGCAACACAGGCTGACGCAACCTGCCACGGCGAGGATACCGGAATGGCCGAACTGGTACTGCAAACAGGGACTACCGCTATTCGCACAGCGGTTATCCACACATCGGATTCGAGCTTTGTGCAACATAGCCCCAATGCACATTTCAGCGGGTTACGCAAAGGTAGCTACTTTGTAGACGTATACGATACGGAAGGTTGCCAATCGAACATTCCCTTCCAAATTGAAATCAACGAGCCGGAAGCCTTGCAAATAGCCGTCGACACGGTGCTTCCCGTAATCAACAAGGGAAGCAAAGAGGGACAAATTTTATTCAACCTGCAAGGCGGCAATAATGGAACTAAAACTATTAACTTAGTTAAGAATAACGTAACTGTTCACTCGCTATCGGCTATCAGCGGCGCTCCGCTCAACATAGGGGCATACGCAGGCAGCTATGTATTGCAAGCCACGGATAGCAAGGGATGCAGGGTTACAAGCGACACATTATATGTACCGGAACCTACCGACACGCTGAAGTTTGTGATAAAAGAACAACACAATGCATTATGTAAATCGCAAAAAGGTGCGGTTACTGTAGAAGGCGCCGGAGGTTGGGGTGGTTATCGCTACAAGCTCGAACCCGAAAATACATTTTCGACTTTGAATACCTTTGACAATCTCCCTGCAGGCAGCTACAGCATTACAGTACGCGACAGTTTGGGTGCTACATTCCGCGGCACAATTACCATTACCGAACCGCAGGATAGTTTGCGGGCCACTATTACAGGAGAATTACCTCCGGCATGCGGCAACAACGGCGAGTTGCTGATCAACCTGCACGGTGGTACACCGCCCTACACGCTTCGCACACCCATCAACACATTTATCAACCTGGAGCCGGGCACGCTGGCCTGGCAGAACCTGAGTAGCGGAACTTGGTTACTGCAACTTTCCGATAATAATAACTGCCGCTTCGATGTAACCGCAAGCCTTCCCGACACAGCTTATTTCCGGTTCGAAAAAATAGAAGTTACACATCCTACATTTGTTTCGGAAGCAGACGGGGCTATAAGCGCCCTTGTCAATGGAGGCTACAAACCATATACCTACCAATGGATACAGGACCGGACAACAGTACTTCCGGTTAATGAACCGGCACTGGAAAATGTACCGGCAGGATACTACAGCTTGCAGGTAACCGATGCAAAAAACTGTACACTCCATCAACATGCGTATGTGATTGATCCCACCGATTTGACGCTTACGGTGCTTGAATTGCAACACGAAACATCGTTCAAAGCAGCGAACGGGCAGGTGGCGCTGCAAGCTAGCGTAGACTTTGCAACCTATGAACTGATAAGCCCCGAAGATAATTCGTCGACACATACGCCTGCCGATATAACTAAAAATTTCATTGTAAGCAACGACACCGTATATCTGCAAAATTTGCATGGTGGCCGGTGGTACCTCGTAGGACGCAAGGAGAATAGGCAAGGTACGGTAGCAACTATAGACATTATTCCCTATCCCGAATTCCTTATAGGAGCTATAGATACAATGCCTGTAACAAAACCCGGCGGAGCCAATGGCTCTATACTTGTAAACATAATCGGCGGAGCCGGTAACAATACCTACAAGTGGGTTTCCGGCACCGGCACAGCGCTGTCGTCTACAGATACCGAAAACACAACACTACTGAATAGACTCACGGCAGGTTCGTATTCGCTGGAAGTAGAAGACCGCTACGGCAACACCCTGCAAACACAAGTAGTGGTACATGAACCGGCACAAGCGTTACAAATAAAAGTAACCGAATATAAACATGAAAGCTGTAAAACCTACCAGGATGCGTATGTTGTTCTGTCGGCCAGCGGTGGCTGGGGTAGCTACAAGTTCCGCCATCAAGCCGGTGCCACATTCGGGGAAAATAACAGTTTCAGAAACTTGAAAACAGGCAGTCAGAACTTTTATGTAACGGATAAATACGGAACTGTCGATAGTGTAAAAATCCAAATCAGCGAACCGGAATTTGTGCGGGCAACAGTGGCCAGCATCGACAGTGCCAAGTGCTATGGCGCTGCCGACGGGCGCGCACTCTTTACCATATCGGGCGGAACGGCGCCCTATTCGTGGGCAAAAGAAGGCAGCAGTATGTGGCAGAAAGGCGCCACAGCCGCCGGACTATACGCAGGCACGCACTCTTTTGTAGTAACCGACAGCCGTGGCTGTCCGGGACAGGACACGCTGGTAGTGCATGTCGCCCAACCCGATTCGCTGGTATTTACAAGCATTGCAGTGACACACACCACTTGCAACACCGACAACGGCGCCATGCAAGCGGCCCTGAAAGGGGGGGCGGTACCCTACAGCTATCGCTGGAGCGACACGGAAAACAACATGATCAGTACACTGGACAATGCCCGGAATTTGAAACGGAACACCCTTTACCACTTGACGGTAACCGACCGCAACGGCTGTGTGCAACAACACTCACAACGCATCAATACCTCGGCATTACCAACAATTAATGCCATACAAACAACAGCCACCCTGTGCCACGGCGACACCACCGGCACGGCCAACGTAATTTCCGTAACTGCGGCTACACCTTATGCACCATACGTTATAGAATGGTCGAATGGCGATACCGGAAACGGATCCACCCGTTTTCCTGTCGGTACACATCATGTAACGCTCACGGATACCAACCGATGCAGCATTACCCGCTATTTTACGGTTACGCAACCGGATGCACTTCTAATTGCTTCGACACAAGTGGAAATGCCCACCTGCTACGGATTTAACGACGGACGCATCACTGCTACAACTACGGGCGGTGTTGGCGCACACACTTATCGTTGGTCGAACGGCGACACCACCGCACACGCCGCCAAATTACCACAAGGCGTCTATCAGTTGCAAGTAAATGACGCCAACGGTTGCAGTACAGATAAAACAATAACTGTCGATCAACCCGGCCCGCTCGACATACTGGTATCCTCGCTCAAGCAGCCCAGTTGCTATGGTTTTAACGATGGACACATTGCGCTCCATGCGCTGGGTGGAAATGGGAACTATAATTTTAGTTGGTCTACCGGAAAAATTTCCTCTGCGATAGAAGGCGTAACACAGGGAACATACAGCGTATTGCTTAGCGACAAAAATAACTGTAGTCTCCGCAAAACATTTACCATCATTCAACCCGATTCACTCGCACTACTCCTTTCCCACAAAGCGCCTGCCTGCTATGGTTACCGCGACGGCTACATTATCGCCAGCGTAACCGGAGGCACGGGGGCTTATGATTTACGCTGGTCGCGCGGCGATACCACAACGCGCATCGACGGTGTTGGTGCAGGTAACTACAGCTTGCTACTTAATGATGCCAATGGTTGCCGGGTTTTGCAGGAAGTAAAAATACACCAACCCGATACATTGGTAATACGTGCAACTGAAATTAAAGAGCCGCACTGCTACGGGCGCAGCGATGGATACATACGCACGGCTGCCAGCGGCGGCACAGGCAACTATGCCTACGAATGGTCGGGAGGGCAACGTACAACGCATATCGATAACTTAGTGAAAGGCACATACCACGCCACACTCACCGACGAACACGGCTGCCAGGCGAAATTAACAGCGGAAGTAAACGAACCGGATTACCTGAGTATTGATTTGGGCGACGACGTCATCATTTGCCCCAACAGCGTGCATGTGCTGGACGGTAACGAATACAGCAGCTACCGTTGGCATACGCCGGAAGGCCATAATCTATCGACAGCACGCTATTTCCATGCGAGCGAAACAGGCCACTACTTCCTCGAAGCCATTGACGAACGCGGCTGCCCGGCCTATGGCGATGTGCAGGTAACCATTGGCAACAGCGCGTTGCAAGCCGATTTCCTGATGACCTCGACAGCAGCGGTGGGCGACACCATTATACTAATTGAACTGTCGAACGTGCCGCTTGACAGCTTGCAATGGAGCTACGACCATGCATACTTCGAGCGGCTGGACATGCCCTCCGGCAGCAACAACCAATCGTATGTATTATTGTTGCGCAGCCTGCAAACAGGTATCTACAATGTCGGTCTGCTGGCCCACTACGGCAACTGCCAGGCATACGTTACCAAGCAAATTGAAATTGTGGAACCCGGCGAACTGGCCGATTACCATCAATGGGGGTACAAAGAACCGCTCATTGCTTCATTCAGCGTATATCCCAATCCCAACAACGGTTTGTTCAACGTGGGTATTGGCCTACGCGAAACAAGCGATGTACGTATTGTCTTGTTCGACGTGGCTTCCGGACGCTGTGTCGACGACCGCACCGTACACAACATGGCAGAATATTACCTGAACTACGAACTGGTAAACCTGAATACCGGCATCTATGTGATGATTGTAACCGCCGGACAGGAACGCCGGCAAACCAAACTGGTTATTAGCAAATGAAAAGAGTGCTGAACGAGTACAAAAAATCTAGGATAATCCGTGCTATCTATGGACAACTGTACGCTTCGTGCTTTTGCGAGAAATAAATTTAAGGAAAAATTTACAGGATGAAAAGATTAATGAAGTTTAAAAAAATAGTTGATATACAAAAAATCATTTTGCTCTTCCTAAGCGCGCTTCTCCTCCTTCTATTTCCAGCAGCGGGCATAAGCCAGAGCTACCCGGTCTACGTGACTCCACAGTTGACGCCGCCCTACACGCTGAAGCTGTCGGACTACTCACGCCCGGGATCGCAGCAGCTGGTGGTCAACCTGATGGTCCGCGACGTGACGGTAACCAACCTTCCGGTGAAACTCCACCTCAAACTCGAGACCACCACCGGCGTCACCATCGAAACCCTCCCCACCATTACCACCACCCCCCTCTACCTTACCGGCGGCCAGCACCTGCTCCTGTTCGGCAGTGATTTGGCCGACTACTTCCACCTCGACCACCTCACCTTCAAAGGCACCACCAAAGAAGCCTATACCCGCAGCGGCCAGCTCCCCGAAGGCTTCTACCGCTTCACGGTCGAAGTAATGCACTACACCACGGGCCGCGTGATCTCCAACCGCGGCACCGCCATGGCCTGGATCGCCCTGGGCAAGCCCCCCTCGCTGCGCGCCCCCGCCGACGGCGCCGACCTCGGCCAGACCCCCGGAGTGCCCCTCACCTTCACCTGGCTCCCCAGCAACACCGGCGCCCCCACTGCCCACACCCACTACACCTTCGAACTCTGGGAACTCCGCCTCCCCGGCATCGACCCCCACGTAGTCGCCGCCTCCCTTCCCCCGCTCCATACCACCACCCAGCCAACAACTAATTTAGTAATTGATGCGGCCGCACTCTTCCTCGAACCCGGCCTGCGCTATGCCTGGCGCGTGACGGCCTCCGACGCCGCCGGGCTGGTCCCCTTCGAACAGGACGGGCACAGCGCCCTGCGCACGTTTTCCTACCAGTCCCGCTGCGAACCCGTCACCCACCTCACCCCCACGGTGGAACCCCTGCACCGCCGCGGCACCTGGCGCTGGACCCCGGCGGCCAACCACACCCTGTTCAACGTCGAGATCAGCCGCCCCGGCACCGGCTACTTCCGCGCCAGCGACACCGACGAAAACAACCTCACCTTCACCGGCCTCGACTACGGCAGCACGTATAGCATCCGCGTACAGGCCGTATGCCACAACGATGCCTCCAAAACCAGCGACTGGTCGGACTGGGCTACCCTCTCCATCCCCCACAAAACCACCGACACCATCCCCTGCGACGGCTGCGGATGCCGCGACATCCCGCCCGCCCCGCCACTCACCAACTTCACCCTGCGGAAAGATTTGCAACCCGGCGACACCATCGTCAGCCGCACCGGCACCACCCGCTACATCCTCAAAACCGTCGAAGAACAAGCCGGCGGCGTCTACAAAGGCGTATTCCTCTTCTGGGCCGAAATCTGGAAACTCAAAATCCTCTGCCAGTACTGGAACCTGTCGGTCAACACCGACAACACCATCGTCAAGATGAACTTCGAAAGCGTGTACGACCCCAAATTCTTGTTGAACATCGACAAAATGAAAGACTATGTCAACAACCTGGTGGATGCACTCGACAACCTCGGCACCAACAAGACAATCAACGACACGCTAAAGGTAGACGCCCCGCTGGCCGGCCTCTACAAAGGCGCTGACGGCAAACTCCGCGGCGTACTCATTGACCGGAACGGGAACGCAAAAGACACCCTGCTGCCCATCGACCGGCGGCTCAACGCCACCCTGCTCAAAGGCGCCGACGGCGAAGAATACGTGGTTACCCGCGAGGGCGAGGTGATGGGGAAAGAAGAATTTGCCGCCACCGGCGGCAGCGGCCGCCAGCTGGACCAGCACAAAGCCGACCTTGAAACCCGCCACACCGACGAAAGCCCCACTGTAACCTTCACCGCCACACAAGGCCAGGCGTACGGGTTTGATGCCTACACCGAACTCAAAAGTGCGTTACACACCGGCTACCCCGAACTCAAACCCGGCTACCGCCCGGCCTTCAAGAGCCTCGAAAGCTACCAAGCCGACAAGGTAACACCGGCCAACACTACCGGCAAAACAACTTTCCGCACCGGAATGGGCGTAGCGCCCCTGGCTGACGGCAAGGGTAACCTGGTTGTGCGCGGCGGTAGGCCGGGCACCGGAGAAGTACTCTATGCCTACCGCAAAACCAGCGACACCACCGAACAGGTCACCGGCCAACTGAACCTGCTCACGTTCGATAAAAAGACCAAAACGGTGTACCTGGTACAGGTGAACGATGCTAAACTGCCCGAAGCGGACAAGGTCGCAGAAGTGCTGAACAGCATCTATGCACCGGCCATTGTAAGATGGCAGGTGAAAACCATTACGGGCAAACTAAAACTTTCGTTTCCCGGCGGCCACTTCACCCACGGCGGCAGCGGCGCCCTGGCGGTATACAACGCCGACCAGAAAGCCGTCATCCAGGCGTTCGGCAAAATGGAGAACGATGCGCTCTACCTGTTCTGTGTAGACGGCGCCCAGGGCAAGGACGGCGATATCGGCGGCTACATGCCCCTGCAATACCAGAGCGGCTTCCTGTACGACGAGCCCACGCCCGCGCTCATTGCACACGAGCTGGCGCACGGGGCGTTCAACCTGCGGCACACGTTCAGCAGCGGCAGCGATTTTGTAGCCCCGCAGAACACCACTGCCAACCTGATGGACTACACCCCCGGCGCTACCGAGCTCTGGCAGCACCAGTGGAGACTCATTGATGATCCTAAAAACATGCTCTTCAAGTTTTTGCAGGAGGAG
>JAVBNJ010000128.1:0-7354 GCA_031551625.1 Bacteroidales bacterium
TTTACTATGCCGCTTTTAAAGCCTGATTTATACAGGAACAAATAAAAGCATCGGCTCAAAAACACGATATGAACATCGCTACCCGCCGCGAAATTTTGTTGGGCAGCAACCAATATCCGAACTTCACGGAAACGATCGACAAAGACGTTACCGCCGAAACCGTAGCACGCGGTTGTGGTTGCCATTGCAAGGTAGAAAATAAAATAGCCGAACCGATTGAACTATACCGTGGCGCCCAAGCTTTCGAAGCCTTGCGCTACGCCACCGACAAGAGCGGCAAGCAACCGCAGGTATTTATGCTGACTTTCGGAAACCTTGCATTCTGCCGCGCCCGCGCCCAGTTTGCCAGCAATTTCTTTGCTTGCGCCGGTTACAAAGTGGTAGACAATAACCGTTTTGCAACTATCGAAGAAGGTGTGAAAGCCGCACTGGCCGCCAAAGCCGAAATCGTAGTAGCCGGCTCGAGCGACGACGAATATGCCGAAGGCGCTCCGAAAATTTTTGAACAACTCGGCGGCAAAGCTATTTTTGTAGTAGCCGGCGACCCTGCCTCACGCGCCGAATTGGAAGCCAAAGGCATCAAAAATTTTGTCAACGTGAAGAGCAATGTGCTCGAGACATTGAAGGGATATCAAAAAGAATTGGGATTGTAAGAATACGATTCAATACAAAAAATACAATTCAGCACAGAGACACAGGGCACACAAAGTTACACTGAGATGTCGGAATTTGAATACAATACCATTTCGAGTCAGATTATTAAGGCAGCCATTGAAGTTCACAAAGAGCTTGGCCCTGGCTTACTAGAATCGGTTTACGAGTATTGTCTCACGGCAGAGTTAAAACGAGCAGGACTACAGGTTGCACAACAAGTTGCGCTACCAATACATTACAAAAATGAAAAACTGGATAAGGAATACTACATTGACATTTTGGTGGAAGACAAAATTATTTTGGAACTGAAATCAGTGGAAATAATTTTACCTATCCACGAATTTCAATTGCTTACCTATTTAAAATTATCCGGTAAAACATTAGGATTGCTTATTAACTTTAACGTTCCCTTGCTCAAAGAAGGCATACGCCGCAAAATAAACGGTACTCTGTGAAACCCTGTGTTCCCCCTGCGCCTCTGTGCTGAATGTGAATTTAAATATGAAATTATTAAAATTAAAAATATGAGACCAAAATTCTCAGACGTAAATTACAACGCTGTGCCGAAAGCCGACGCAGCGAAACCGGCTACATGGAACACGCCGGAACAATTGGAGGTAAAGAGCCTTTACTCGGCCAAAGACCTCGAAGGAATGGAACATTTGAATTATGCCGCAGGCTTGCCGCCGTTCCTGCGCGGCCCGTACAGCACGATGTATGTGATGAGCCCGTGGACGATTCGTCAATACGCCGGATTTTCGACTGCCGAAGAAAGTAACGCTTTTTATCGCCGTAACCTCGCTGCCGGACAAAAAGGCCTGAGCGTCGCTTTCGACCTGGCGACTCACCGCGGCTACGACTCCGACCATCCGCGCGTCATCGGCGACGTCGGCAAAGCCGGAGTCGCCATCGATTCCGTCGAGGACATGAAGATCCTCTTCGACGGCATTCCGCTCAGCGACATGAGCGTGTCGATGACCATGAACGGCGCAGTATTACCGATTTTGGCCTTCTACATTGTAGCAGGTTTGGAACAAGGCGCTACGCTCGAAGAACTGAGCGGAACTATTCAAAATGATATTTTGAAAGAATTCATGGTGCGTAACACATATATTTATCCGCCCGAATTTTCAATGCGCATTATCGGCGATATTTTTGCCTACACGGCCAAAAACATGCCGAAATTCAACTCCATTTCTATTTCCGGCTACCACATGCAGGAAGCCGGCGCTACGTGCGATATCGAAATGGCTTATACATTGGCCGACGGGTTGGAATACCTTCGTACCGGTATTGCTGCCGGTATGAGTGTCGATGAATTTGCTCCGCGCTTGTCGTTCTTCTGGGCCATTGGCATGAACCATTTTATGGAAATTGCCAAGATGCGCGCCGCCCGTATGTTGTGGGCCAAGATTGTAAAATCGTTCGACCCTAAAAACCCGAAATCATTGTCGTTGCGTACGCACTCGCAAACATCGGGCTGGTCGTTGACCGAACAAGACCCGTTCAACAACGTAGCCCGTACGTGTATCGAAGCTATGGCAGCGGCGTTGGGACACACCCAATCGTTGCACACCAACGCGCTCGATGAAGCTATTGCGCTGCCCACCGATTTCTCGGCACGTATTGCACGTAACACGCAAATCTATATTCAGGAAGAAACCAACGTATGTAAATCGCTCGACCCGTGGGCGGGTTCGTATTACGTAGAATCCCTGACCAATGCTATTGCCCAACGCGCATGGGCGCACATCGAGGAAGTGGAAAAACTTGGCGGTATGGCCAAAGCCATTGAAACGGGCATTCCGAAACTGCGTATCGAAGAAGCGGCTGCTCGCAAGCAAGCCCGTATCGACTCGCATGCCGATACGATTGTAGGGTTGAACAAATACCGCTTGGATAAAGAAGACCCGATCGAAATCCTCGATGTGGACAACACGAAAGTGCGTGAATCGCAAGTAGCGCGTTTGAAGCAACTCCGCGCCAACCGCGACGAAGCGAAGGTGAAAGCCGCTCTTGCAGCTATTACCGAAGCCGCTAAAAACAAAACAGGCAATTTGTTGGCATTGGCCATTGAGGCGGCCAAAGTACGCGCTACGCTCGGCGAAATTTCCGATGCATGCGAAGAAATAGCAGGACGTTACAAAGCAACCATCCGTATGAACTCAGGTGTATATGCCGCCGAAGCGAAGAACAACGGCGATTTTGAAAAAGCGAAGAAACTGGTAGCCGAATTTGCGAAGAAAGAAGGCCGCCAACCGCGTATTATGATTGCCAAGCTGGGACAAGACGGCCACGACCGCGGCGCCAAAGTGGTAGCCACCGGTTATGCCGACGTAGGATTCGACGTGGACAGGGGCCCGTTGTTCCAAACCCCGGCAGAAGCCGCCAAACAAGCGGTAGAAAACGATGTGCACGTAGTTGGCGTATCGTCGCTTGCTGCCGGCCACAAAACACTGGTTCCGCAAATCATTGAAGAATTGAAAAAACTCGGCCGCGAAGATATCATGGTCGTAGTGGGCGGTGTAATTCCGGCACAAGACTACGATGCCCTGTACAAAGCAGGCGCAGCTGCTATCTTCGGCCCCGGTACACCGGTAGCCCTGGCTTCTATCAAGATTATGGAATTGCTGTTAGCGTAATGCCCCCTAGCCCCCAAAGGGGGAACTGAGAACAAAAATCCCCGAGGAAGAAAAGCATCGGGGATTTTTGTATCTTTGCCTTTACTAAAAATATAAATTATGGAAAAGACCAATAAATTCTGCCAAAGTTGCGGAATGCCCATGAAGAAAGACCAGCAAGGTGGCGGTACCAATGCCGACGGTTCGAAGAACAACCTCTATTGCAGCTATTGCTACCAAAATGGCAACTTCACATTTAACGGTACGGTCAAAGAATTTCAGACCTTCTGCAAAGACATGATGATTAAAAGCGGGCATCCGAAATTTCTGGCATGGCTGTTCACCCGTAACATGAAGCGATTAGCTCGGTGGAAAAAATAAAATTGCAGATACCGGAAAATTGTGTACTTTTGTCGACTAATTTTTTTAATAACCAAAAACATTTTAACAAAATGCAAGCATTACTTACTAAAATCAAAACCGAAATCGAAACTTTCGTAAAAGAAGCCGAAGCACAAATTGAAAAAGGTAACAAAGCAGCCGGAACCCGCGCTCGCAAAGCCGCCATGGAAATCAGCAAACAAATGAAAGAATTCCGTAAACTTTCGGTAGAAGAATCAAAAAAATAATTCCTTTCTTCATATAAAGGAAATAGCCCCGGCCCATGCCGGGGTATTTTTTTGATAATTTTCACACTTTTATAAGCAATCCGGTAACATATTTTTTGTATCTTTGTTTTTTGATTTAGTCTATGGAATTACACTCACTAACTGCTATCTCGCCGGTTGACGGGCGCTATAGGGCGCAAGTGGAGCAACTGGCCAATTATTTCTCTGAGTATGCATTGATTCGCTACCGCGTATTAGTCGAAGTCGAATATTTTATCGCTTTGTGCGAACTGCCGCTGCCGCAACTGAAAGCCGTAGATAAAAAATGCTATGAGGCGTTGCGCAACATTTACGAAAACTTTACGGAAGCGCAAGCCGCCGAAATCAAAACCATTGAGCGTACTACCAACCACGACGTGAAAGCGGTAGAATATTTTTTAAAAGCGGAATTCGAAAAGCTCGGATTGAACGAGCACCGCGAGTTTATCCATTTCGGGCTTACGTCGCAAGATATTAACAACACTGCCACACCACGCAGCCTGCGCGATGCGCTGCACGATGTGTACCACCCGTTGATAATGGATGTCCTGGATACCTTGCAACGCTTCGTCGTTGAATGGAATGACGTGCCCATGTTGGCACGTACGCATGGACAACCTGCCTCTCCCACCCGCTTGGGCAAAGAGATTAATGTATTTTTAGAACGCTTGGTTAACCAATTTGCAGGGCTCAGGGTTATTCCATTTGCCGCGAAATTCGGCGGCGCCACAGGCAATTTCAACGCTCATCATGCAGCCTATCCGGCTATTGATTGGAAAGAATTTGCCGACCATTTTGTGGAAAGCCTTGGGCTCGAACGTTCACAACACACCACGCAAATTGAACACTACGACTACCTCGCCGCACAGTTCGATGCCATGAAACGCATCAACACTGTACTGCTCGACCTGTCGCGCGATATGTGGATATACATTTCGATGGAGTACTTCAAGCAGAAAATTAAAGCGGGCGAGGTGGGGTCGTCGGCCATGCCGCATAAGGTGAACCCGATTGATTTCGAAAATGCCGAAGGGAATATCGGCATTGCCAATGCCCTGTTCGAACACTTAGCTGCTAAACTCCCTGTATCGCGCTTGCAGCGCGACCTCACAGACAGCACGGTATTGCGTAATGTTGGTGTACCGGTAGCGCACACAGTAATTGCCATGCGTTCGTTGCTCAAAGGATTGAATAAGCTATTGCTTAACCGCACCGCTATTGATGCCGACCTGGAAGATAACTGGGCGGTAGTAGCCGAAGGGGTTCAAACCATCCTTCGCCGCGAGAATTACCCCAACCCTTACGAAGCGTTGAAGGCATTGACCCGCACGAATGAAGCTATTACTAAAGAAAGCATGCATCGCTTTATCCAATCGCTCGATGTGCCGGAAAACGTGAAGAAAGAATTGCTGGCGCTGTCGCCGCAAACGTATACGGGGGTGTAGAAGTAATAAATTGGAAATTATTATTTAAATAAATTTGCAGTATAAAAATTTGTTTTTATATTTGCAACGTAATTAACGTTCTTTCTTTACTGACTTTTATTCTATTTAAGAAATCTGGAAAATTTCTATACTCAAGGGATAAAGCGATTTCTCACAAATAAAACGTGGGGTTTGCTTGTTTTGAGTATAGGTATTCCAGAACCTCTTAAATGATAAGTAAAGTACCACGTTTCTCATTTTTAATAACGGATGCAAAACAGTAGTAAATAAAAGTTGGAACATTGGCTATGATATAAAAATCGTAGCAAGGGGTTCTGGTTGCCCGAGTTACTATAGCGCAAGCGGCATAGCAGTAATGAACTTCGGTATCGGTGTTGCAAGCTGCGATAGCTATGGGATGTGCCCTCGCCCTGCCGGGTTTATAACATACATTGTTACAAGTTATCCATACACCACCTATGGAAAGTGCGTACGATAGTTACTTTTTCAAGTGGTAACGATGTCAAAATAGTTGATAACCTTCCACATTAACGGCTGTTATTGCTATCATTCAAAAAAAATTATTGAACTTCGTTTCGATATTTTTTTTTGGAGCAAACCGAATAAAAATTGGTATCCGTATAAATCCGCCTGATCCGCGTCATCCGCGTTCCAAATATTCGGCGACTACCGATGCCGCTTTCTCCGACGGCATCATTCCTTCTGGTTTCAGATTGGCAAATGTTTTTTTAGCTTCGATCATTTGCGCCTGCATTTGTTGAGGATGCTGCATCAGGTCGCATGCAGCCGCATAAATTCTATCGGCGCGACAATCGTTTAGAATCAATTCGGGAATAATGATACGCCCCGCTAATATATTGATGAGGTTGGCGTATGAAATATCGGCAAAGCGCTTGCCTACTTTAACTATACAATTAGTTATCCAATTAAATGTATAAGCTATTACGTGCGGCGTACCACAGGCCGTGAGTTCCAGCGTTACGGTGCCCGATGCAGCCACTGCAAAGCGGCTTGCGCGGAATACATTGTAGCGCTCGCGCTGTCCTACGATTACGGTGTGCGGAACAGACATACCGGCAAAGGCTTCGCGCACCTCACCGGCAATAGCGGCCACTGACGGCACCACTACAAACAAATCGGGAAAATCCTTAGCCAGCAATTCTGCTACTTTGCGGAATTTCAGCGCCAGCTTTTTCACTTCGTTATGACGGCTGCCGGGCAACACGCACAGCAACGTGCCATCTTGCGGAATGCCGTGCTGCTGTTTGAACACGATTAAATCATCAGTAAGATCGGATGTATTTTCTATAACAGGATGCCCCACAAAGTCGCACTGCAGGCCGTATTTCTCAAAGTACTTAGGTTCGTAGGGCCACAAGGTCATCAGGCGATCGAACATGGTGGCGGCTTTTTTAGCGCGGCCTTTTTTCCAGGCCCACACCTGCGGCGCTACGTAATGCACGCGCGGTATCGTTATTTTTTTCTTTTTCAATTTGGCCACAACCGATGCCACAAAGCCCCAACTATCTACCGTTACAATTACAGCGGGTTGGCGGTGTTCGATATCGGCCACCACCTGATTGATGCGTTTCATAAGCAACGGCAAGCGCGGCAGCACTTCCCAAAAACCCATTACCGATGTTTCGGCAATATCGAAAAGGCTTTCGAACCCTTGCGCTTTCATGGTTTCGCCGCCCATACCGGCAAAGTGCACACCGGGCCGCTGCACGCGTAACGCTTGTATCAGGCGGCCACCGAGAATATCGCCCGACGGCTCGCCGGTAATGATATACACTAAATTTTTCATAGCTTATAAAATTAGTACAAAGGTAGTAAAATAAAAAATGGCTACCTGAAAATGAAGTACCCCAAATAAGGCAGCCACATCAAGAAAGATAAAGCAGTATCTTTTTACGGAATGAAAAAAGCGATGCGACGATCTTTGCAAGCACAGAAGATACTCGTTGTAATAGGCCGGCCGTGCTTC
>JAVBNJ010000129.1:0-8093 GCA_031551625.1 Bacteroidales bacterium
TGCGGTGGTGCGAAAAATAACCCTAAATATATTAAAGAAAGAAGGCTCAAAAAACATGAGCCTTGTTACAAAAAGATTAAAAGCGGCGTGGGATATCGACTTCCTTTACAAATTACTTAATTTCTAAATGCGTCGGCCCTGCTGAAATAATAAACGAAGTCCCGTAGGTAGCATTTCACTAATTACGGTTATTCACTTTGCACCACTTCGTGGTATTTATATAGCTTTGATTTGTGTAATCATATCCGGCAAAAATGTTTCTTTTATTTGCCAGATGATTTCAGAATCGACACCAAAGTAATGATGTACTATGCGATTGCGGAATCCGCGGATTTTAAACCAGTCGATATTATCGTGATGGTCTTTGAATTCTTCGGGTAAGCGGTTGGCAGCCTCTCCAATAATTTCGAAATTACGTATAACGGCATCAGCTGTTTTGTCGTCTGCTAAAAACTGTTCAAATGTCATACCTGCTGTGTACTGAAAAATTTTTTCAGCACTTTCGATAATGTCATTTATCAATAATTCAACTTCGCGCTTAGACATACACTATTTCTTTTTCGATAGCCGAATAATAAGGTGCTTTGATACCTTTCCGCGAAACCAAATCAACTTTCCGGTGGAACGTATTTTCTAAATAGTCGGCCAACTCAATAAACTCAATGCCTACCGGCTGTGTAAAATCAACAATAATATCAATGTCACTGGTGGTGCTCGAAAAGTCATTGCGTACAATAGAACCAAACAGCCCTATTGTTCCAACATGGAACTTATCAGACAGTTTTGGTTTCAAACTTCGCAAATTGTTTTTTATTTCTTCCAGGTAAGACATCGTAATTCTGCTTTTTTACAAAAATACGAAAATTATTTTACTTCGCAGTTTGCAAAGATTTGTTCATTTAATGGAAATAAACTTTGAGCCTTTGTGGGAAACCCAAATTAACAAATTAAGCGGTAGTTTTCTTGGAACGATGAGTAAGCAACAGAATAGACCCCCACGAAATAAGGCCGAATACAATCATCACCAATGCCTGTGTTTCGTGAGAGATAGTGGCAAACACCACCCCGTGGTCGCGCGGAATGCCATACACTGCCGCCAGTGTCAACGATATAATAAAATGATAGGCGCCCATACCGCCTTGCACCGGCGCCACCCAGCCCAATCCGCCAATGACCATCAGGAACAGTGCATCAACCCACGTCAGATGTGCCGTTTCGGGCATGGCTAGTACAATCGCAAATGCCTGCAACCAGTATATCGCCCACAGCAAAGCCGTGTAGCTGAAGAACGCACCGCGGCGTTTGAGCTTGAAACCCGATTTAAGTCCGTCTACCAACCCTTTCAAGAGCTTCTTTATTTTACCGGCAAAAGGTAATTTGGCAATTTGCTTACGGAAAACAATTAGCGCGATAATAAATAAAACCAATGCACCTAACGCTACATATACGAACGTGAGCGTACTTCCCGAAGCGCTGTCGACAAACGGTTGTACAAGGTTTGTATGGATGAATTCGCCGAATACATCTAACCGCAAAAATACAACGGCTACAGTAATTACGATCAAGCACACCATATCGAAAACACGCTCCAATACTACGGTTCCGAGTAATGATTCAAACGGAATTTTTTCGGTTTTGCGCAATACTCCGCAACGAATAACTTCGCCCATGCGCGGCACCGCAAAGTTCGACAGGTAGGTCATCATCACGGCATCATACGTGTTCTTGAATGATGGATAGTAGCCTAATGGTTCGATGATAAATTGCCAACGGCGCGCACGAATCAGAAATGCGACATAACCTGCTGCCATCGAAGCCCCGATCCACCATACATTAGCTGTTTTCAAGCCATTCACCAACTCGTTCCACGTAACGCCTTTAAATGAAAAGTACAACAGTACCACTGTCAACGCCAAAAAAAACGTATACTTCAACGCTTCTTTCAATATCCTTTTTGTATTACGCTTTTCCATATAATTTTTTAGCCACGAATAAACACGAAATTAAACAAAATAATCCCATAGTGAAACTACACGAATTGTTTGCAGTGCAAACTAAATAATTAGTGTAATTTATATTTAGTGTCTTGATGTGCATCTCCATTAGTGTCAATTCGTAAAATTCGTGGTTGACTTTAGATTAGCTTATTCGTTTTGGAGTCGGGGAACACCACGTGCGGCATGAAGTACTTGGCTTCTTCGAAATCCATAGTGGCATACGACATGATAATCACCAGATCTCCGATGGAAACCTTGTGCGCAGCCGCCCCATTGATTCCGATTTTTCCGCTGCCGCGTTCGCCTTTTATCACATACGTGTCGAAACGCTCGCCATTGGTAATATCCGCTATTGTTACCTTTTCATAGGGAATCAAATTGGCGGCGTCCATTAAATCCTCGTCAATAGTAATACTGCCGATGTAGTGCAAGTTGGCTTCCGTTACGGCAGCCCTGTGTATTTTAGATTTTAAAATTTCTATTTGCATAATACTTTTAGTTTAGCTTAAGGCTTTGCCGGAGCGCTTTGCACAACTTGAAACCTTGAAACATGAAACTTTTAAATTACTTAAGTTGTATATTATCAATCAACCGCACGGGACGGGCATAAACCGCCACGCATATCCTCACATGTTCGGCATCGGCCCACGACTCCACGGGTTGTAACGTCAGCTCATTAATTACTTCCACATATTCTACTTCCAGCAGCCGGCTCGCATCGATGGTTTTTGTGACCCATTTTTTCACTTCTTCCACACTCGTCGTAGCTACTTTTTCTTTGGCTTCCGAAAGCGTTTTATAAATGAGTGGTGCAGCGTCACGTTGTTCCTGGGTAAGTAGCGTATTGCGCGAACTCATGGCCAGCCCGTCGGGCTCGCGCACCGTGGGGCAAGGCACAATCACCGGACGATAGTCCAACTCCGTTACCAAAATACGAATGATTGCCAACTGCTGAAAATCTTTCTCCCCAAAAAATGCACAATCCGGTTGCACAATTTCAAATAATCGAGACACTACTTGAGCGACACCATTGAAATGCCCTGGACGGAACTTTCCTTCCATTACCCGTTCTACAGCGCCAAAATCAAACTTGCGTGTATCGGGTTCGGGATAAACTTCTTTCTCGCTTGGTGCAAACACGATGTCGGTATTGAGAGCGTGCAGCATCTCCGTATCATTTTTCAGCGTTCGCGGATAATTGGTTAAATCATTGGGGTTATTGAATTGCGTGGGATTTACAAAAATACTGACCACCGTAATATCGCATTGCGTTTTACAAGCACGCACCAGTGCCAGGTGTCCAAAGTGCAGCGCACCCATTGTAGGCACAAACCCGATTGTTTTTTTCTGATTGCGCGCTAGCTCCAGTAACTGCTGCAATTCCGAAACCGTATGTACTATAAACATCTGTTCTTGTTTAGAGTTGGGGCGCAAAGATACAAAAAAAATAAGAAAGCATCTAAAATATGTAAATTGGAGTGGCTCATAATTTTTCTGTATCTTTGTTCAACACAACAAATGAGAAACTATGAACGACATTAAAGAGTTGTTGCAACAACGTATTCTGGTACTCGACGGTGCGATGGGTACCATGATTCAGCATTACAACTTGACAGAAGCCGATTTTCGTGGGAAACTTTTTGCTTCACATCCGTGTGAATTAAAAGGCAACAACGACGTACTGACTCTTACTCGTCCCGACATTATAAAAGAAATTCACCGGCAATACCTCGAGGCAGGTGCCGACATTATCGAAAGCAATACGTTTAGCTGCAACCGCATTTCGATGGCCGACTACGGCTTGGAAAGCAACGTCTACGAGTTGAATTTACGAGCAGTGCAACTGGCAAAAGAAGCAGCAGCCGAATTTTCGACACCCGGCAAGCCGCGCTTTGTAGCGGGTTCCATTGGCCCTACTAATCGCTCGGCCTCGCTCTCGCCCGATGTTAACAATCCCGGCTTTCGCAACATTACGTTTGACAATCTGGTGGCTGCCTACACCGAACAACTCAAAGGGCTTATCGACGGCGGAGTCGATTTATTATTAATAGAAACAGTTTTTGATACACTCAATGCCAAGGCTGCGCTGTACGCAATTGAGCAATTACAGTTCCCCCTTGGGGGGCAGGGGGGGCTTCCCGTGATGCTCTCTGCCACTATCACCGACCAAAGTGGCCGCACGCTTTCCGGTCAAACGCTCGAAGCGTTTCTGGTTTCCGTGTCGCACTACCCGCTGTTGTCAATCGGCTTGAATTGCGCGTTTGGCGCAGAACAGATGCGCCCCTTCCTGCAAGAACTTTCCGAGAAGGCTGGCGTGTTTGTGAGCGTGTATCCCAATGCCGGATTGCCCAACAGTCTTGGCGGGTACGACGAAACACCCGAAAGTATGGCGGTACATATACAGGATTATCTCAAGAGTAACTTGATAAACATCGTTGGCGGCTGTTGTGGTACAACGCCCGCCCATATTCGTACTATTGCCGAAGCCGTAAAAGATGCTAAACCGCGTAGTATCGCTAAGCCTGCTACAATTCTTCGCCTGAGCGGTCTCGAAGCATTGACCATAACACCCGAAAGTAATTTTATAAATGTGGGTGAACGCACTAACGTAACCGGTTCGGCACGTTTTGCCAAACTTATCAAAGCAGGCGACTATGAAAATGCACTGGCTGTGGCTCGCCAGCAAATAGAAGATGGCGCAGTTATACTCGATATCAATATGGACGAAGGCATGCTCGACGCCAAAGCCGAGATGACCACGTTCCTGAACCTGATCGCCTCCGAACCCGACATCGCCCGTGTGCCCGTGATGCTCGACTCATCGAGCTTCGATGTAATTGAAGCAGGCTTAAAATGCTTGCAGGGCAAAGGTGTTGTCAACTCCATTTCGCTGAAAGAAGGCGAAGAAAAATTTCTGGCACAGGCACAAAAAATAAAAAACTATGGAGCTGCTATCGTGGTAATGGCATTCGACGAGCAAGGCCAGGCCGATACCTACGAATGCCGCATTGCCGTGTGCCAACGCTCGTACAACCTATTAACTAAAAAATTAGGTATTCCGCCGTACGATATTATTTTCGACCCCAATGTGCTGGCCATCGGTACAGGACTGGAAGAGCACAACAACTATGCGGTAGACTTTATCGAAACCGTGCGGTGGATCAAGCAGAACCTGCCGGGCACCAAGGTGAGCGGCGGTATCAGCAACTTGTCGTTTGCATTTCGCGGCAACACTACCATTCGCGAGGCCATGCACTCGGTGTTCCTCTATCACGCTATCCGTGCGGGCTTGGACATGGCCATTGTCAACGCCGGCATGCTTACCGTTTACGAAACCATTCCGAAAGATTTGCTGGAGTTGGCAGAAGATTTAGTCCTGAATCGAAGACCGGATGCTACGGAACGATTGATAAAATACAGCTCCCCCGCCCCCCAAAGGGGGAACGCGGTCGATAAAGGGGCGACAGTTATTTCTTCCCCTTTGGGGGGTGGGGGGGCTGTCGAAGCCCGCTTGGCATTGGCTCTTGTCAAAGGCAATGACACTACTCTCGAAACCGACATCGACGAAGCATGGGAAAAGTACGGACAAACGCTCAAAATAATTGAAGGCCCACTGATGGACGGCATGAACACTGTAGGCGAATTGTTCGGCTGTGGCAAAATGTTCCTGCCGCAAGTCGTGAAATCGGCGCGGGTAATGAGAAAAGCAGTGGCTTTACTGGAACAAAAAGATTTAATAAATTTTCAAAATTTGTCAAATCCAAATACGGCGCTGCAGAAAAAAGCCGGAAAGATATTGCTGGCAACGGTCAAAGGAGATGTGCACGATATCGGTAAAAACATTGTGAGCGTGGTGCTGGCGTGCAATAACTTTGAAGTCATTGATGCCGGAGTGATGGTGCCTTGCCAGAAAATCCTTGAAATGGCGCGTGCCGAAAAGGTGGATATGATTGGCTTGAGCGGACTCATTACGCCTTCGCTCGAAGAAATGATACATGCAGCAAAAGAAATGGAGCGCGAAGGGTTTACTATTCCGTTACTGATTGGCGGCGCCACGACATCGAAATTGCACACGGCCGTGAAAATAGCGCCATGCTATTCGGGCCCTGTGATCCACACCTCCGATGCATCGCGAGGTGCGCTGACGGCGGTGTCGCTGGCTAATACCGATACACGTGATGCGTTCCTGAAACAACTGAACGAGGACTACGCCAGTTTGCGCAACCTGCACGAAACAAAACAACCGGTTAAAGAATACCTTCCGATAACCGAAGCTCAGAAACGTCATTACATTACCGACTGGAAAAAATACGGGGTAACAACACCGAAATTTTTGGAGCCGCGTTACTTGCGTAACTACAACATGGAAATCATCAGCCGCTACATCAATTGGGAGCCGCTGTTCCACGTATGGGGCCTCTATGGCCGTTTTCCCGAATTATTGAAAAAAGAAAATGCCGGACACGAAGCCAAAAAACTATTGGCCGATGCGCAAAAAATGTTGGCACAATTAATTGATGAAAAATGGCTCAAAGCTTATGCTATGGTGGGCTTCTGGCCAGCCAACAGTAAAGGCGACGACATTGAATTCTATACCGACGATACCCGCGAACGGAAACTCGACGTGATTCACACCCTGCGCCAGCAAACGCCTGCCAACGGCGACGAAAATTATTATGCACTGGCCGATTACGTAGCACCCAAAGGAACAAATGTAGCCGACTATTGCGGTGGTTTTGTTGCGACAACTGGCATTGGCCTCGAAGAAAAAGTAAATACATTCAAAGCGCAAGGCGACGACTACCGGGCGCTATTGTTGCAAGGCATTGCCGACCGCCTGGCCGAAGCGTTCTCCGAGCACTTGCACGAGCGTGTGCGCACGGAGTTCTGGCCCTACGACCCGAAAGGCAAACATCCGGGAATCCGCCCTGCTATAGGCTACCCCACAATGCCCGACCATTCCGAGAAAACCACGCTGTTCCGCTTGCTCGACGTAGAAAAGCACATGCCCGTCCGACTTACCGAAAACATGGCAATGCAACCTGTATCGTCTGTATGCGGCCTGTACATTGCCCATCCTCAGGCACACTACTTCCATGTGGGCCATATTCTCGACGACCAACTCGCCGATTATGCCCGCCGCAAACAATTGTCCATCGAGGAACTAAAGAAGTTCTTGTCGAACGAGAAGCTGTCAGTTTAATAGTTCAAATTTCAAGATTACGACAAGCCTTGAAAAAATAGAAACATTGTTTGGTAATTAAAAATTTTTCAATACATTTGTGCATTCATAAGACGTTCTTTTAGCTCGGTTAATCCTGTATCGGGAATCTGCAAAATTTCAATGAAACAATGGATTTAAGAGAACACGTATTAAACGTGGGCTTTTATTTATATTGTTTCAGGTATTGCAGAACCTCCGATATAATAAGTAAAAGTTCACGTTTCTTCATTGTAAATATTGAATAGTTGAAACTGAAAGGCAGCAATTAAAAAATCGTAGCAAGGGGTTGTTGTGTTTGTTTGTTGATAGGACGCGGATGACGCCGATTAGACGGATTTACGCGGATTTTAAAACAACCCCGAAGCTACAACAATTTATTCACTTATTGGCGGATAAACTAACTAATTAGTTATAAATTAAACTAAATAAACTATGAAAAAAATCTACTATGTATTCTTACTATTGCTTTGTGCACATATTGGCTATGCAGCCAGCTGTGTATCGGTGCGGCAAGTAGCCGCCAACTATTCAACCAAGCAGGTAACTTTTGATTTGGCATGGTCAACCTGTACCGGCACCCACAATTACAAAACGTGGGTGATTGTCGATTACCGCACCGTTAATGCCAATGGTACCAAAGGCGCCTGGACGCGCGCTACTGTCAGCGGCACCAGCGTCGGCACCTTGGTGAGCGCCAGCAAAGGCGTGTGGGTAACGGGTTCGGCGAGTAAAACCCAGCGGGTAACGCTCACATTAAGCGGTATGCCCGCCAAATTCGACTGGTGTGCTAATGCGTTAGACTACCCACCACAAGCCATAATGAACAACGGCACCTATACGCTGAAAGGCACTCCCCCGTTTACGATCAACGG
>JAVBNJ010000146.1:0-6004 GCA_031551625.1 Bacteroidales bacterium
CGTATCGGCCAACTCGGGCCTACGCAACAGGTTGACAGATGAAGGCGCCAAGCGGGGTTGGAATGTATACCTGCCCGAATTACGTTTTACCACCGACAATGCCGCCATGATTGCCATTACCGGTTATTTTCAATTCAAAGCCGGACATACCGTCCCGCTGGATGTGGTGCCCACTGCACGGTTTCAATGATCTTATACCCGAAAGGGTATAAATAGTAGTTACTTCAAGTTGCTATCCATGTTGCAATGCGGAACAAAGTATGATACCCGGCGTGTTATACTTAATTTGGAAAAATCACCCACCTGAATTTACGACTCCTCGTTCCAACATGGTGCGTTGTGCACGCTGATAGCATAAAAAGACATTAGATCGCACTTTTTATTTTCAACCATAACCACTTCGATTTTGTTGAAAACTATTCGGTAAAAAACGCCCCTGTTTGGCGTTTTTTTCGTACCTTAGCGTGATTTTATGAAGAATATTTATGGCAGAGAATTTAGAAACAACCGAAAGTACAGAACGCATTATTAAAATCAACATTGAGGAGGAGATGAAAAGCTCCTACATCGACTATTCCATGTCGGTGATTGTATCGCGCGCCCTCCCCGATGTCCGCGACGGTTTGAAACCCGTACACCGCCGCATCCTGTTCGGGATGGACGAGATGGGCCTGGCCGCCGGAAAACCACATAAGAAATCGGCCCGTATCGTAGGGGACGTAATGGGGAAATACCATCCGCATGGCGACTCCGCCCTCTACGAAGCGATGGTACGCATGGCCCAACCCTGGAGCTTGCGCTACATGTTGGTAGATGGGCAAGGTAACTTCGGCTCGGTAGACGGCGACAGCGCGGCAGCCATGCGTTACACTGAAGCCCGTTTGCAAAAGCTTTCCGAAGAAGTGTTGGCCGATCTTGATAAGAACACGGTAGACTTCCGCCCTAACTATAGCGAAGAGTACATGGAACCGACAGTGTTGGCCACCAAAGTTCCGCTGTTGTTGCTCAACGGTGCTTCGGGTATTGCCGTGGGGATGGCTACCAACATGCCGCCACACAACCTTACCGAAATTTGCAACGCTATTTGCGCTTACGTGGATAATCACGATATTACAGTGGAAGAATTATTGCAATATGTGAAAGGCCCCGATTTCCCAACCGGTGGTACTATCTATGGCTACCAAGGGATTAAGGACGCTTTCGAAACCGGTCGCGGACGTATTGTAATTCGTGCTAAAACCGATATCGAAGTATCGGACAGTGGTCGCGAAACCATTGTGGTGAACGAAATACCATATATGGTCAACAAAAAAGAGTTGATTCAGAAAATTGCCGAACTGGTTGAAGAAAAGAAAATCGACGGCATTTCGTATGTCAACGATGAGAGCGATCGCAAGGGGATGCGTATTGTAATCAAATTGAAAATGGGTGCAGTGGCCAATGTGGTACTTAACACCTTATTTAAATATACGCAACTGCAATCGTCGTTCTCGGTCAACAATATTGCATTGGTCGATGGCCGCCCGCGCTTGCTCAACCTCGTGCAACTGATCAAATACTTTGTGAAACACCGTCACGAAGTAATTATCCGCCGAACGAAATACGAATTGGAACAGGCCGAGAAGCGCGCCCACATCCTCGAAGGATTGCTGATTGCGCTCGACCATCTGGACGAAGTAATTGCGCTTATCCGTGCCTCGAAAACGCCGGAAGAAGCCCGCACGGGCCTTATGGAAAAATTCGGACTGAGTGAGGTACAAGCCAGTGCTATTATCGAAATGCGCTTGCGTCAATTGACCGGTTTGGAACGCGACAAGATTAAAGCCGAATACGACGAGTTGATGAAACTCATCAACCACTTGCGCGAAGTGCTGGCCAACGAAAGCATGCAGCTGCAAATTATCAAGGACGAAACAATTGCCCTGCGCGACAAATACGGAGACGGGCGCCGCACAGATATTGTGATGACGGCCGAAGAATTCAACCCCGAAGACTTCTATGCCGACGAAGATGTGGTAATCACCATCTCGCACTTGGGTTACCTCAAACGTACGCCGCTGGCTGAGTACCGCCTGCAAAACCGCGGTGGCGTAGGCGCCAAAGGCAGCACCACACGCGATGCCGATTTCATTGAGCACATTTATGTAGCCAATATGCACAGCACCATGCTGTTCTTTACACAGAAGGGACGTTGCTACTGGCTCAAGGTATACGAAATTCCCGAAGGTAGCAAAGCTACGAAAGGCCGCGCTATTCAGAACGTTATCAATATTGAGCCCGACGATAAAGTGATGGCCTACATAAACGTGAAAACGTTGAACGACGAGGAGTACATCAATAACAATTCAATTGTGTTGTGTACGAAACGTGGCACCGTAAAGAAAACATCGCTCGAAGCCTATTCGCGCCCGCGAGCCAATGGTATCAATGCTATCACTATCCGCGAAGGCGATGAACTGCTGGAAGCAATATTGACTAATGGCAAGTGCGAAATCCTGCTGGCTGCACGCGACGGCAAGTGTGTTCGCTTCAACGAAAATACCGTTCGCGAGGTTGGCCGTACGGGAATGGGTGTACGTGGCATCAACATTGAAGAAAACGACGAAGTAATAGGAATGATTTGTGTAGACCCAGGTGCAGAAAATGCCCACAATACTCACATTATGGTTGTGAGCGAAAACGGTTACGGCAAGCGCTCGGACCTCGAGGATTACCGCATTACCAACCGTGGCGGCAAAGGGGTGAAGACGTTGAATATTACCGACAAAACAGGCAAACTCATTGCTATTAAAGACGTAACTGACGAGAACGATTTGATGATTATCAATAAATCGGGATTAACGATTCGCATCGCGGTGTCGGACTTCCGCGTTACCGGCCGCGCTACACAAGGCGTGAAGCTCATCAACCTGAAAGGAAAAGACAGTATTGCAGCTGTGTGCAAGGTGGGCAAAAGCGACGAGAAAACCGAAGAAATCAACGATGGCACAGATATTGTAATTGAAAATTAGTAAAACAAGGAACCTTAAAATTTACAAATATGAAAAAATTATTAGTAGTATTATTTGCGTTTTGCGCTTTGCATTTATCAGCACAAGACCTATCGGCTTACGAGAAAGACAAAGCCAAGTATGAGAAAAAAATCGCTAAAAGCGATGAAGAAATTGCCGATCCCAAAAAAGGGATTGAGCCTAAAACGTGGATGAACCGCGGAGAATTATTTGTAGAGTGCTACGAATTGCCCGTTAAAAATGTAATGCGGGGTATGTCACAATTACAAATAAAGACCATAATGAAAGGCGAAAAAGTGCGCACCGACAATGTGGACCTGGGCGGTACAAATTATGAGGTTTTGCGTTATGCTTATATGAAATTGTACTTTGATGCAGCGGGCGTATTGGCTTTCTGGGAAATTACCGATGAAGTAACACCCGATGCACTCTTCAAAGCTTACGATTCGTATGCTAAGGCTTACGATTTGGACGCTAACAAGAAAAATACCAAGAAAATTACTGAAGCGATGCAAGGTCTCGGCAACAAAATGATTACCGAAGCAAGTGCGGCTTATAATTTGGGCAATTACGAAAACGCACTCAAATATTTTGAAGGTTCGTTGGCATGTTCCGGTCATGCTACTGTAAATATTACAGACACCATGGTAATTTACAATACCGGCTTGGTGGCACGTGCGGCTAAAAATTATGAAAAAGCAATTGTTTATTTTAAAAAATCCATTGATTTGGGTTACGAACAAGAAGGCAGCACATTAGCATACTATGCCGGTCTTGTCCGCGAACAAGGCGACACCACTAAGGCTATGGAAATCCTAGCCCGTGCATTTGTAAAATATCCGAAAAATCAGGAAATTTTGATTGGCCTTATCAATGGTTACCTCACCTCGGGTAAAAACTTGTCGGAAGTATTGCCCTATATTAAACAAGGCTTGGAGAACGAACCGAACAATGCCAGTTTGTACTATGCTGAAGGTATTGTATACCAGAACCTGAATGACTTTGAAAATGCAGTAAGCAGTTTCAAAAAAGCTACCGAACTGAATCCAAATTTCTTTGGTGCCTATTATAGTCTCGGTGCATTATACTACAATAAAGCAGTTGAAATCCAAAACGCTGCCAGCATGGAATTGAACGATACTAAATATGAAAAAATGGTTAAAGACATGGAAGCTGAATTTAAAAATTCAATTCCATACTTGACCAAAGCTCATGAGTTGATGCCGAACGAACGCCAAGTGGTGGAATCGATCCGCAACATCTACAACCGCTTCCAGGAAAAAAGTCCCGAAATGAAAGAAAAATTCGAGTACTACACAAAATTATTGGAAAGTATGTAATCGAATAGCTATAAATAGCTATGTGAAAATAGCAGGAATCCGAAAGATTCCTGCTATTTTTTTAGTATCTTTGCAAGCCAATTCTTGCAGAAAAGATGCCTAACCGTGCACAACTAATAGACCGCCTACTCACCAATCGTCTTTGGGGGACATTGCTGTTCCTCACTTTCAGTTTGTTTATATTTTACTGCACATTCCACCTCGGCACTTATCCACAGGCTGGCATTGAATGGTGTATCGACCAGTTGGCAAGCGTTATAACCGCTCACATGAACGAGGGAACGCTGCGCGATTTTGTGACTACCGGTATCATTAACGGAGTAGGGAGCGTATTAGTGTTCCTGCCAAACATTCTGATCCTGTTTTTTTTCATCGCCCTGTTCGAAAATACAAACTACAACCAACGCGCCGCTAAACTGATGGACCGTTTCATGCATCACATCGGGCTACACGGCGCCTCGTTCATGCCCCTGCTAATGGGCTTGGGCTGCAACGTACCGGCCATTATGGCTACACGAAGCATTGAGCGTAAACACGACCGCATACTCACCGTACTTATTATTCCTTTCATGTCTTGCAGCGCAAGGCTCCCCACATACATACTGCTTATCGGCACATTTTTCCCGACCAGCGCCATGTGGGTACTTATGTGCTTATACCTGCTGGGCATAACAGTGGCCATTGTAACAGCCTTAGTACTGAAGAAAACCGTACTGAAAGCGCCGCTCAATGATTATGAAATTGAATTGCAACCGCTCAAAAAACCACATTTGAAAGAAGTGCTGGCCACCATGTGGGATGCGGGTTCCGAATATCTAAAAAAAATAGGTACCGTGGTGTTGCTTGCCGTGATGATTATTTGGGCGCTCGACTATTTCCCGCACGACAAGAAGGCTATTGACCAACACCGCGTGGAGATGGGAGCTATTGAAAACAATCCGCTGTTAACGGCCGAAGAGAAAGCCGCACAGGCTGACTTAGCCGAACGCCAATACCTCGAAACAGTGGAACGCAACTCGTACCTTGGACAAATAGGGCATACCATTGAACCGGTACTGCGCCCGCTGGGCTTTGACTGGAAAATGAGTGTGAGCCTGCTCTCGGGCTTCCCCGCCAAAGAATTTATCATTAGTACAATGGGCGTGGTATACCAAGCCGACAGTGATGCCGAAAGCACCACCAGCCTCAAAGCGCGCTTGCAGAGCGAAACTTATGACACCGGCCCGCGCGCAGGACAAAAAGTATTTAATAAAGCGGTAGCGCTTTCGTTCCTTGTATTCGCGCTGCTCTATTTCCCCTGCATACCCTCAGTAATAGCCATCCGCAAGGAGTCGGGAAAATGGAGCTGGGCGGTATTCTCGATTCTCTACACCACCGGTATAGCTTGGTTGCTAGCCTTCGCAGCCTATCACATAGGATTGCTAATTTGGTAATATTTGTGTGATGGTATATATGCCAACAATGGTGCAATTTAGAAATGACAGGCTACTCATCCAGAGTTATTCTATTATTCTCAAGGTATTCATAAAATATCGCTCTGACATACTCCATAGTATCATAATCGGGAACTATCTCCTTGTACTCATCGTAAGATTTGAAGCGTACTTTTTGCCCTTCCCCATGCTTAAGAAAGTTTCTTAGAAATTTACTGAT
>JAVBNJ010000099.1:0-15160 GCA_031551625.1 Bacteroidales bacterium
CTTACCGGCGGCGGACAACGCAATACCGATTTGCTGGCGCCCGAAAGTAAACTTCGCTTTTTCTATTTAATAGTAACCCGCCATGGTAAAAATTTTTCGCTCGAAATCCGCGGTTATCTTTCGGGCGATGAGCTTTCTCGCATCCAAACAAAAACGATTGGCATCGTGGAGTGGTAAAATGGATATTTTATTGTTTATCCGGTAATTAAATACGCTTTTATAGAACTAAAATTAGCCAGTGTGCCTTATCCATGCAGCTGACTTTTTTAAATATTTTTCTTACCTTTGTAAAACATTGCGACTAAAACTAACTCAATAATAATTTTTTATGAACTCTTTAACTGTCATTAAACGTTCGATGCTATTGTCGTTATTTGCCATAGTATAATCGTGGACTTTTGCCCAAACTCAACCTGTGGAAGTATATAAACTTCCGAACGGCTTGACCGTAATCCTACAAGAAGACCACCGCCGTCCCGAAGTACAAGGGATTGTAACTACCCGCGCCGGCAGTGTCAACGAAGACCCTAATGCTACCGGTGTGGCACACTACCTTGAGCACGTGATGTTCAAAGGTACCGAAACAATGGGAACTACCGACTTTTCGAAAGAAAAATCCCACTATGAAAAAATCATCGCTCTTTACGACGAACTTGGTAAAACAAAAGACAAAAAACAACGCGAAGCTATCCAACAACAGATCAACGATGAGTCGCTGAAAACCGCCGAAGTAGCCATACCGAACGAACTCTCCCGATTGGTTGACGAGATGGGCGGTACGAATCTCAATGCCGCTACTTCGTACGATTACACATACTACCTCAGCAAATGCCCTTCGAGCCAAGTAGAACGCTGGCTGATGCTCTATAGCCACATTTTTGAAAAACCGGTGTTCCGTTCATTCCAAGCCGAGTTGGAAACTATCTATGAAGAATATAACATGTACTCCGATCGTTCAAGTTCGCGTATCAACGAGGTAGTGATGAAAAATATTTTTAAGAAAACGCCTTATGGCCGTGATGTAATTGGCTTGCCCGACCATCTTAAAAATCCGTCAATTTCGGCACTGCAAAAATTCTTTGCTACCTACTATGTTCCCGAAAACATGGGGTTGATACTGGTAGGCGATTTCAATACCGAACAAGTTAAATCGCACATTGAAAAATATTTCGGTGTATGGAAATCAAGCAGTGTAACTGCTGCTAAATTCGAACAGGAAGAACCGTTCAAAGGCCGTGAATTACTGGAATTAAAAATGGGTCCGCAAGATATGATTAACATCAACTTCCGCACCGTTCCGGTGAGCCACGAAGACGATGTAATCCTCGACGTATGCAGCTCGTTGCTTAGCAACGGACAGTCGGGTATCCTCGATCAGTTGATGTTCGACAATAAAGTGCTGAGCGTTCATGGCGGTAATTCGGCTATGCGCAACGGCGGTGTGTTCTCATTCAACATCATCCCCAACCCGCAGGAATTCTACGAAGGCCCTTCGACTTCGAATATTCGCACAATGGAAGAATATAAAACGGTGATGCGCGAAATGGACCGCGCCCGTATTAAGGCCATGCCTGAAACTGAAAAAATGGTACTCGAAGAAATCGAACGCTTGAAAGATCCGCAAGATATTCCCGACTGGCAACTCGAATCGGCCAAGCAACAACTCATTACCGGCTATGAACGTCAACAGGAATCCGTATCGTCGCGCGCCATGACGTTGTCGTACTACTTCGGTAACGACATTGATATTAAAAATTACACCAGCTACATTGAACGCGTGAAGAAAATTACGAAAGACGATGTAGTACGTGTCGCTAAAAAATATTTTGGAAAAAATTATTTGACGGTATTCGTAAAACCTGGCAGTATCAAGAAAAGTTCTATCGACAAACCGGAATACAAGCCGCTTGTATTCCCGCAAGCCGATGCCAAATCGGAGTTCACAAAACAATTTGAAGCCATGCAAACGCCGGAACAAAAAATTAATTACATTGATTTCAACACCGACGTACAAAAAGTGGCTATGAGCAACGGCAACAAAATGCTGTACTCCAAAAATCCGGTAAACGATCTCTTCTCACTAACCATCCGCTACGAAGTGGGCAAAACCACTATTAAGGAATTGGAATACGCTTCTATCCTCAACTATGCGGGTGCCGCGGCACGCGATGCAAAAGGCTTGAAAGGACAGTTTGCCCGCTTGAACTGTACTTACAATGTAAGCGCTAACGACAACTATGTAACCGTTACTATGAACGGCCCTGAACAAAATCTGCAACAAGCCGCTACATTCCTCAACCTGTTTATCAACGAAACGGCATTGGCCAACAATCAACTCTCGCGTATTGCACAAAGCGAACAAATCAACCGTAAATACCAGAAAGAAGAGCCCGATGCCATTGCCGATGCACTGTCCGAATATGTACTGTATGGCAAAAATTCTGAATACCTCGACCGCATGTCTGTAAAAGACCTGATGAACATCAAAGCAAACGAATTGGTATCGGCTTTCAAAATGGCTACCGGCTACTCGGCCACCATTTTCTACAGCGGTGCCAAATCTGCCAACGAAGTGAAAACATTGCTGGAACAAAACATCAAATTTGCCGCTAATCCGCAAAAAGGCATTGGATACCAGGAACGCGAAAAGCAAGAAGTAAAAGAGAATATTGTATACTTGGTTAACAACCCCGGCCTGCAAGCACAAATTACATTCTTTGCCAATGGCAAGCCCTACAACACTTCCGATGCCCCGATAATTACGGCATTCAACAGCTACTTTAGCGGTGGCTTCACCGGATTGATGATGCAAGAAGTGCGCGAGTATCGCTCGCTCGCCTACGGTGCAGGGGCTAGCTATCAAACACCGGGACTGCAAGGTAAACCGGCATGGTTTAGCGGCGGTATCCAAACACAAGACGACAAAACAGCGGCAGCAGTGGATGTATACATGAACCTTGTACGCAATATGCCGCAAAAAACCGATCGCATCAATGTGCTGAAAAATAAGCTTGTTCTCTCCAGTGCTACTACCCGCCCCGACTTCCGTCAATTAGGCATGTACATAGATGCTTGCGAACGCCTGGGCTATACCGAAGACCCGTTGAAACAATGGATACCTGCTTACAAAGCGCTTACGTTCGACAACATTGTGAATTTTGAAAATAATTACATCAAAAATCAACCGATTTCGATCATGGTGGTCGGCGAAAAGAAACGTGTAAACACCAAAGAACTGTCGAAGTATGGCAAGATTGTAGAACTGAAACTCTCCGATATCTTCAGCAAAGACGAAGAATAGTTATAACAAAAAATTAGGTATATACGCAAACAAAAACGGTTGCAACTTTTGAAGTTGCAACCGTTTTTTATTGTATTTCTGTTCTGCCAGCGCTTTTCTAATGTCATTTACTCCTTCATTTAATAAAATGGCACAGGTTTTACCATGCGCATTGCAGTATCACCTCTCCTCCTTATGGAGAGAGGTGCGAACAGATATATTTAGTGTATATAATCATATAAATAAAAGTCCCCGGCTGTAATTAACCGGGGACTTCCTCCTAATCAAAAAACAAAAACACTAATTAATTTTCGTTAACCTGAAAGTACCGGGTTTAACACTGCCGGTGGGGACAAACATACTCCGATCCACTGACCATGTATTGTAGCCAATATCCATTATATATGTTTTAGTCGTTGCATTGTAGGTAAGTATCCCTGTTTTCGTAAGTGCTGTATCATAATACTTGAATGTGCCACCCTCAAAATAGGCCGGATAGCTGACGGCTTCCCAACCTTGGGGGAATAATCCTACATTTTGCGGGAATGCGATCGACAGGGAGTTGTTGGCACGGTTGAATGTTGCTGTAAAGGTTCCTGGTGCGTCCTCTGGTAATTGTTGAGATACCGGAGGAATACTGCCTAAAATAAGTACGCCATTTTCGTTAGTAGGATCTACACTAATTGTTACAGTTGCAGTATAGGTAACTCCATTAATAAGGGTATCGCTATCAAACATCGCTTGTTTACTAGCATCTACCCGGAATGCAATAGCCGTCAAAGTATAACTTCCCACAATGTCGGTACGGCAAGCAGTATAAATGTTTACCACTTTTCCGCGGCCTTGTCCGCAATTTTTATTACTGGCATCGAATCCTTCTACCGAGTATGTACCGCTGGCTGTGGCTGCATACGACGACGAAGTTGCTCCGGTAATAACAGTAGCATTTTTATACCATTGGTACGATGTCGCATTGGGAATAGTAATTGAAAGCGCTACCGAAGTTGCTCCGCAAGCATTGACATCGGCGCCGTTAATGGTCACACAGTCCGAAATGCCGACAACTTTCACCGGGCTTTTAGCGCCGGCGCCATTTATATTTACTCCTTCTACCGTATACGAACCGCTTTGTGTAGCTGTGTAAACAGTGTCTGTTGCACCGGTAATGGTTGCACCGTCTTTGTACCATTGGTACGAGGTAGCGCCGGTGATCTCTGCTATAGCAAGTCTAACAGAAGTCTCGCCACATTCGTTGAGCGAGGCGCCTTGAATAGTACCTGCAGCGTCCGGTACATTACATTGTACAATGGTTACGTTTTTAGCCGGGCTTTGCGCACCTGCTCCATCGTTGTTAACACCGGCCACCGTGTAGGCGGCAGTGGCAGTGGCTTCGTACGTAGACGCGGTAGCGCCTGTAATTTCCGCACCGTTTTTGTACCATTGGTACGAGGTAGCATTTGCCACCGCTTCAACAGACAAAACGACGGTTCTAACAGGGCAGGTGTTGGTTTCCAACCCCGAAATAGCTCCAGCCGCCGCAGGCGGATTCGATTTAGGATCGTCTTTACACGAAGCAAACAGCATAGCTGCACCAATCATTAAAGAAAAACAGATTTTTTTCATAATGTGAAAATTTAAGATTAATTAATATGGAACATTATTTTTCAATGTATTATTGCGTTCTAATTCTTCGACCGGGAACAGCGCCACCCACAAAGGAGATTCGGGAGTCAACACATATTCTTGTTGCGGAAGCCCAAGCGAACCTAAATTCGGGTTGGCCGGCAAAGTACGCCGCAGCGTTTGACGGAATTCAGCCTCGGTATTCAAGCGGCGAAGGTCGAACATGCGGTGCCATCCGAAAGCCAGTTCTTTCCGGCGTTCATTGATTACCAGATTCACCGCTTCGGTTTTATTGGCGGGAGTGAAATTATCGGGCGCGCTTGCATAACCGATTATACGTTTGCTTTTAACCATATCGAGGTAACGGTTCATCTCCGTATAATTTTCCTCACGGGCATAGCATTCGGCCACCATCAATAGCACTTCGGTAGTGCGAATACCGGCCGTATTGATCCAGTAATTACTTACTCCGGACTTGGTTACATTGTAGGCCGGGGAATACGCCTGGTCGCTCATAGCGGTAGAGCCACCCGAGGCATCGGAATTATAATCGATGAAACCGCTAAAACGGGTATCTTTTGTGTGATCAAACATGGCAGCCAATGTGGGTGATATAGCTCGCGAATTGCTAAGCCCCCTGTTGTTCGCATTGCTCTCGGCTGTCGCCCAATACAGGTTTTCCTGGTTGTCGGCCATCACGCGGGCAGTCAGCCCCCCTTGTACGAACGCTATCATATCGAACACGTAGCTGTTCAGCTGCAACGATTCCAGTGCAGCAGTTTTAGCCGCAGCGAATTCTTTTTTGAACAGGTGTACTTTTGCTTTCAACGCATAGGCCATTGCTTTCGAGGGATGGAACGTGTTACCGGCCGGTTCGGCCAAGGCGCCGGAAGCCAATGCTTTTTCGATATCCTGTTCAATAAATGCATAAATCTCGGCCACAGTAGCCTGTGCAGGAGCAACAGTCAAGTCAAACTCCTCCGAGAGAGGAACTCCGCCATCGGTAGCGGCCGTGGCAGCATCATAGGGTTTGGCATATACATTTATCAGCATGAAATAATTGTACGCACGTAATACCCGCGCTTCGGCCTTGGTACGCTCGCGTAACGCGTCATCGCCCTTTGCATTATCAATTGTCTGGAGAATAATATTCGATATCCGGTTGATGCGGTTGTAGCAAGCATAGTAAAGGCTTCCAGAAGTCGGGCTACTACCCACCTTGTAATACTGTTGACGCGGCGTTACCGACGGGTCAATCCACATATACATAATATTGGCGAGATTGTAGGAGCTTTTATTGACGGCATTATCAATATGGAACGGATCTGCCCAGGCATCGTCGGAGAAAAACTCCAATTCACTTTGCGGGTAGGTTATGGTATAAACCGAATTAAACAAGTTTGCATAATCTTCCACTGTTTCCAACTGCACGCGCCCTTTCGGGACGATATCCAAATAATCGTTGCAACCGCTCAGCGAAAGCGCCAGGCTGCAAACAAAAAAACAGGCTACTATTGGGGTGATTATCTTTTTCATATCCATCTTCATTTTTATCATAGATCAACTATTAAAAACCTATCTCTAAACGCAACAAGTACGAAATGGGCGTACCCGGCGTGCGTGAAGTGCCATTCATACCCTGCGTATCAGGATCAATACCTTTTCCGGCAGCACACCAGTACCACAGGTTATTGATTTGCCCGATCAGTTTCAAATGCTGCATACCTACTTTCTTCGCGTATTGCTGGGGCAAGTTATACGACAGGGAAATATTACGCAGGCGGATGACATCGGCCGGCACCACATTGGCATCGGAGTTTATCCAGAAACTGGTAAGGTCGCTGGCGTTATTCCGGTCGGTTGCTTTACCGTAGTAAGGGTAGCTTTTAGGCAGTGTACCTGCACGGTTGGTCGGCGACCATGTACTGTTGATGTCAGCCGACAGCGTACTATACTGCATCCCACCTGTTGCAAAGTTGGCATTGGGCAAGCGCATCACATTACCACCACTATAAGTGAGCATAAACGACAATTCCCAGTTCTTGTATTCGATGGCATGGGTGAATGAACCAATCCATGTAGGCTCCAATGAGCCCATGTACACTACGTCTTGCGGCAACAGGGCGCTGCTCCCGGCGGTGGAAGGAAGCGTCAATGTACCGTCGGCATTAAATGTATAGAGTTCCGTGCCGTCGGCTCGTACAATAATAGGCGCTCCGTTCTGCTCGTCGGTTCCGCCCGATGTAAGCCCGTGTGTGCGGTAAGCGTACAGCGAATAGCGCGGGTTCCCCTCTAGGTAATAGCTCAGGGAGACCAACTCGCTGGCCCTCGCGGGTGCATAGTCAATACGCTCTACCTTGTTTTTATTGTACGACATGATAAAGGTCGAAGTCATCAACCAATCATTTTTCTTAAACCAGGGCGAACTCAGGGTAAATTCGACCCCACGGTTGCTCATGGCGCCATTGTTGGCCATCCCCGATGCATAGCCGGTAGCATACGACGGCGTGTTGGCCATTACCAGCAAATCGTCGCTGTATTTATAATACGCTTCTATTTTACCATTCAGTAAATAGTTAAATAAGGAAAAGTCTACCTCGCCGCCGTACGACGTCGTTTTCTCCCAACGCAACAAAGGATTCGGAGCATTATTATCTTCCAACCGCGTAAAGGTTACCGGTGTTTGAAAGTAAAGACTGTTCGACTCTATCCGCGCCAAAATATAAGGAGTAGAATTCTGATCGACATTTCCTGTAATACCATACGAACCTTTTAGCGAGAGGGAACTTAACCAATCTATACCTTCCATAAATGATTCGTTGGAAATATTCCAACTGGCACCCAACGACCACAAGGGGCGGTAACGGTATTTCGGATCGGTGCCGAACAGGTCGGCCTGATCAATACGGAAACTACCCGAAAGGTTGTAAAGGTTTTTGTAGGTATAACCGGCATTCGCATAAAACCCCACGTAGCGATGCAATATTTGCAACAAATCGGAAGTATTGTAAATACCCTGCAAATTTTGATTCTCATTGCGGTAAATGTAAGACGACACCCCGGTAGTAAGCAAAGTATACAAATCAGGATTTTTTTGATAGGTCAACGTATTCGGGTTATAGTTCAAATAAGTTATCGTAGGATTCAAATCCTGCTTATTCTCGCGCAATTCGATACCTGCTACTGCATTTATAGAATGATTTTCGGCAAAAGTGCCGTTGTAATAAACCTGGTTACGGAACACATAATTATTGCTTCCGGTAAAGTTCATGGTCATCATCCCGTCGTTCAACAACATTCGCGTATACGTCGCATCGTTCTTTATCATCCGGTTGCGGTGGAAACGCATGTAGTAGCTATCTTTGTCGTAAAGCATTTCCGTGTTATACTTGGACGTTTCGTAACTGAAACTTGATTTAAACCCCAACCCTTTGTATATTTTAAAATCGGCATCGGCATACGAGCGGATACTCAACGAACGGCTGAGCATATTGCCACGTCCCAACTCGTCGAGCACATTCACATTATAGGAATCGAATGTTCCATTGCGCGATGCATTAATAGCGTCCAACTGTTCTACCATCAGGGGATTTACACTGCCGCTGGCCGTTGATATCGTGTTCGTATAACGGCGATAGGCTTTCCCGTCAGCCAGGTCAATGATCCGGGTATCGTGCAGAATACCGAGTTGGCCATTGTCCAGCAGCGGGGTGTAAGCTTCCATGTTGCCGAAACCGGTGTTGTAGGACGCCGTGTTGTTACCTTGTCCGTATTGCAAATCAATGCCGGCGCTTACGGTCAGCCATTTCGTTACATTGAACGCCGACTTCATATATGCTTTAAATACATAACCGTCATCGGCTATATTCTGCAATTTGTTGTTGGTATAATTTGCCGACAGGTAGGTATTCTGTTTCTCGCTGCCCACGCTCATCCGTAAATTATAGCTTTGACGGAACGGCGTACGCCATACGTTATCCATGTATTCCTGGCGATAGTCGAGTTGTTTCATCGTAGCAAGCGCTTCGTTGAATTGCGTTTGCGTAATACCCGTAGCGCCGCCGCGCGCCAATTGCCAACGCAAGTGCGCCAAAGGCGATATATTGTAGGACGGGGCATTCCCGGTGCCAATACCTTTCACCAGGTTGTTGAAATACGCCAGTTCATCATTCGGGGTTCCTGAGTCCCGGATGTCTTTATCCCACACTTTCATTTCATAATTTATAATATCAGGGGTAGATGCATAGTGAAAGTCGCTCAGCGACGGGTTTTCGGTAAGTTGCCAGTCGCCGGAGAAATCCACTTTCAACTTGCCGGTCTCTCCTTTTTTCGTGGTAATTACAATCACCCCATTGGCAGCCCGCACCCCGTATATGGCCGAAGCCGCGGCGTCTTTCAACACCGTAAAACTTTCCACATCGTTCATGTTTATACTATTGAATGTCCGCTCGGTCGGCATGCCGTCTATAACCAGCAAGGGGTTAGTGCCCACATTGCTCGACAGCGTCGAACGGCCGCGCACCAAAATGCTTCCGTCGTTCTTTACAGCCACTCCCGAAAGTTTTCCCTCGATAGCCGATGAGGCATCGATATTAATTTTCTGGTCCATTGTTTTCGAATCGAGAATCGCAAAAGCGCCGGTAGCGCGTTCTTTAGCAATGGTCTGGTAACCGGTTACCACCACTTCACTCAGGCTAACCACATTGGGCTCCATTTGCACATCTACGCTGCTTCGTCCGTCCACCTTATATTCCATGGTGACATATCCAGGAAATGTAATTACCAGCGTAGCATTTTTGTCAATGTCGGTCAGCTCAAATACACCATCATCATCAACGCTGACAATTTTCTTAGTACCCTTTACGACCACCACTGCTCCCGACAAAGGAAGCGACATTTCATCCAATACTTTTCCTCGCACGGTAATAACGCCCTGCACGGCAGCAGGCGATTGTTTGGCGCTACCCGGCGAGTTTTGAGTGGCAGCAGGTAAAGCGCCTTCCGGAACTTTTGCTTCCGGCTCTCCGGCAACTGCTTTGTTTCGATAAAAAACAACCTGCTTATCGACAAATTGATATGAAATATCACTGCCTCTAAACATCTCGTCCAATATTTTGCCGAGTGTTGCATTCGTTTGGGTAACGTTTACCGGCATTTTCGGGCTAATAAGTGTACTATTATACAGAAAATAATAGCCGCTTTTGGCTTCCAACTGTGCAATGGCTTCCTCCAATGTAATATTATTGAAATTCACCGATATTTTTTGATCCTGCGCCATGGATCGGACCGGCAGCAAAAGCACACATACAAAAATTACAATATTAAATAGTCTATTCATGTTGTTATATTTGATAAGTTAGTTTTTTGCATAAACCGAAACATGTTCTTTATCTATCTTGTAACATACCGGCGATGAAAGTTCGATATAGCGCATGATCTGTTCAATACTGCGATTGTCGAACGTACCCGAATAGGTATGCTTTTTCAATTCTTCATCGTGCAACGTAATGGTTATGTTATACCACCGTTCCAATGTGCGGGCCACTTCATCCATGGGCGTAGAGCGGAATACCAGCTTGCCGCTTGTCCACGAAGTATATAAATCCGTATTTACATTATCCTGCACTTTCATATTACCCTCTTTTTTTTGCAGGGTCAACAGTTGGGCAGGCTCTACGCGAATTTCTTTTTGTTGTTTACGGGTAGCATCTTTTACAACCGCCTCTATCTCCCCTTCCACCAAAACGGTTTCCAATGTTTGGCTTCCCGGATAGGCCGACACGTTAAACGCAGTGCCAAGTACCTTAATATCTATTTCGGGCGTACTCACTACAAAAGGCATGTCGTCCGCTTTTCTCTTCACTTCAAAATACGCTTCGCCAACCAAACTCACCTTGCGTGTTTTATGGTTGAAGCCAGCCGGCACAATTAAACGGCTATCGGCATTCAACCAAACCACCGTGCTATCATTCAATAATACTTTTGAACGCATCCCCACGGGCGAAATATACTCCTGCTCGGCCACATCTTGTTGCGTCAACGTCAAGGGGGCTTCTGAAGTAAACGATTTCGCCAACATAAAAACAAATCCGATTAACAAGGGAATAATCAACAAAGCGGCATATTTCTGAAACGTACTTATCCACACACGAAAGTGTACACGGTGCTGTTTCCGCAACCGCTGCTCTACTCTATCAATAAGTTGATCAAGTTCCGGCAATGCGGTATTGCTCGTGCCCATCCAACGGGCATCCAGCCATTCTTCAACAACCTGGCGCCCCTCTTCCGAATTGAACAGCGCATGCAACTGTTGTAACTCTTCACTAGATAGCTCTTCTGATTGATTTCTGAGTTTATTTAATAATGCTTTCATGCAAAATGATATTACTTATATAAAAGCCTCTTTCGGCTTCACACAAGTAATACGAATACATCCTGCATTTCCGTGAAGGGAATGGGTAAATTATTTTAAAGAAAACGATTAACTTAAGATTATCAAACTATTACACAATAAATAAAGATGCATCTACCACCAATGCCGATAGCAGGAAGAGTTCTTTTCCGGCATGCTTACGCAGATAATTGATGGCATGGCGCAATTGAGTGTCTACGGTATTTTCCGTAATATCCAATTTCTCCGCTATTTCTCGGTAAGACATATTTTGAAAATAACGTAGCTTGAATATTTCCTTGCGCCGTTCCGGCATCGACTTTATAAGCCCTCCTAGATACCGGTTAAAATCGCGATCCTGGAGCATCGCTTCAGAAAAATTATCGGACTCATCAAGCATTTCCGCAAATTGCCGTTCAAACACTCGCCGCACAGTGCGCTGACGAAGTACGTCATACACTTTGTTTCGCGCTATTTTATAGATGTAGGCCCCGATAGGATATCCGCTATCCAATGTATGGCGGTGTTCCCAAAGCTTTTCAAAAACAAATTGGAATACTTCTTCCGTTTCTTCGTAAGACCCCAGCATGTCGAAAATAAAACGACACACACGGTGTTTATAGGAATCATACAACGTATGAAAAGCCTCATGACTGTTATTCCGTAGGGCTAGTATTAGCTGCGTTTCCTCGTGCATTTAAAAACAATATGTTAACTACTCCGGTAAGTAAGTACAAAGATAATCATAAAATTTTCACTTGACAACTATTCTCCCATTTTCGATAGTTAAAAATTATTTCTACCTTTGCATTAACAAAATTGTTAAACAATATTGTTAATAATGAAACAAAAGTCAGAAAAACCGGACGTAAAAGCGCTAATAATAACCGCAGCCGAAGAAGAATTCCTGTCGGTAGGCTATGCCGGCGCACGCATGATGAATATTGCAAAAAATGCCGGCGTAACACATGCCATGTTGCATTATTATTTTCGATCTAAAGACAATTTGTTCGAGGTTATTTTTAAAGAAAAAGCCGGTGCTTTTTTCGGCAACTTCACTCCTATCCTGGAAAGCGACTGCTCCTTCCTGGAAAAAATACCACGCCTCATCAAAGCGCATCTGGACTTTGTGACCAAGAATCCCAGAATGCCGCTGTTCCTGCTCTACGAAACATCGAAAAACCCCGGGTTGATACGCGACACGTTATCCGGCAATAAACACAATCCCATAGCTATTTTCTATCAGCTATTCGAAAAAGAAACGAAAAAAGCCATCCGCAAAAAAGAAATAAAAAAAATAGACCCGTTAGAATTAATGCTAACGATTTTTTCCCTCAACATTTTCCCCCTGTTGGCACAACCGTTAATTACAAACGTGGGGATATTACCCGATAACACATTCCGCCAATTAATGAAGCGCCGCAGCCAGGAAGTGTCGAAATTCATTATTGCCGGATTAAAAAATACATAGCCTATTTATTGAATCACTAAATTTTTAACTCGTTGAATCTACTCATGAAAAAAATTTATATCGTACTGCTAACCTTGCTACCAGCGCTGAATAGCTATGCCGGCGACACGCTCTCGCTGGCCCGTTGCTGGGAACTGGGGCAAGCTGCGTTCCCGCTCACCGGCAACAAAGCTTTGCTCGACGAGTCGTTACAACTGAAACTAAAGTCGTTAACCACTAACTATTATCCCCAGTTATCGGTAATAGCGCAAGCGTCGTACCAATCCGAAGTCACGTCCATCGACCTTTCAAACATTCCTTTTCCCATTGATATTGCCACGCCGGCAAAAGACCAGTACAAGCTTGCGCTCGACGTGCAGCAAACCATCTACGATGCAGGCGGCACGAAACACAGCAAAGCAGTAGAACGCCTGGGCAACAAGGAAGCCCAGTATTCCAACCAGGCCGACTGGCACTCGATGAAACAGCAAATACAGCAAATTTATTTTGCCGGTTTGCTCTACCAATCGCAAAAAAAAGTAATCAATTTACTATTGGAAACATTGAAAGAAAATATTGCTGTAGCGGAATCGGCTGTACGCAACGGCTTCCTGGCGCAACGCGATTTAAATCTATTGAAAGTGGAACAGCTGAACGCCGAACAACAGCAGACCGAAGCACAACACAACGTGGAAGCGTGCTTGAAAATGTTGGAACAGCTGACTCAAAGCACCTTTGCGACCACCACTACGCTGGAAATGCCGGCTGCTGCAAACCCGGAGTCAGATGTGCTTAACAACCAGCGTGCCGAACTGTTTGCGCTCGATGCACGCCGCGAACGGTTGTTGGCCACAAAAGAATTGCTAAACGCCGAAATCACACCGCGCATCGGGCTATTCGGACAAGCCGGCTACGGCCGACCGGGGCTGAATATGTTGTCGACCGATTTTGATCCTTACTACATCGTAGGCGTCCGCCTTTCGTGGACACCGTGGAACTGGGGCAGTACACAAAAGAATAAAAAGATCCAGGACACGCAAGCAAAAATTGTGGCCAACCAACAGGCCGCCTTCGACGAGCGTGTACGCACACAAGCATGGAGCGCCCGTTACGAAATTTACAAACAAGAAAAATTAGTGACGCAAGATTTGGAAATCGTAGCACTGCGCGAGAAAATAACTCGTGAAAGCGCATCACAACTACGAAACGGAGCCATCACTACCAGCGACTACATCAAAGACCTGAATGCCGAAATGACCGCCCGTATCAACGCCGAGATACACACTATACGATTCGTGAAGTCGCAACTGGAATACAGGTTGACATTGGGACTGGAATAGTAACGGGTTAAATAATTAAAATGAAAATATAAACAACTTATGAAGACAAATCGAATTATATGGTATGTATTACTTCCCTTTTTGGGGCTGGCGGGGCTTTCCTGCGGCGGCAACCACCAGGCGTCGGATGCTTATGGCAACTTCGAGGCCACGGAAGTCATTGTATCGGCACAAAACGCCGGACAAATCCTGTGGCTAAAAGCCGACGAGGGCACTACGCTGAATGCCGGTGAGCAAACAGCACTCATCGACACCATCGATTTATTCCTGCAAAAACAAACATTCCTCTCGCAACGCGCATCAATACAAGCACAGTTTGCGATTCTGCAAGCACAGGCCGATGTGCAACGACAACAAGTGAAAAATCTCGAAAAAGATTATACACGCATCGGAAATATGCTTAAAGACGGCGCCGCCACACAAAAACAATACGATGATGTAGTGAACGGGATGGATATTGCCAAACGGCAAATTGCAGCTATCGAAAGTCAACGCGCCTCGTTGCAAAGCCAGCAGCAGACTATTGATGCACAAGTAGCACAGTTGAACAACACTATTGCCAAATGCAAAATTTCCAATCCGCAGGCAGGCACGGTGCTGGTGAAATATGCCGAAACAGGCGAAATGGCCGCGTCCGGCAAAGCGCTCTATAAAATAGGCGACCTCACCAATATGAAACTCAAAGTGTATGTGAGCGAAACTCAACTCCCGGAAATAAAAATCGGGCAGCGTGTAGAAGTGTTAATTGACACGGAAGACGGTGCTTTGCAAAAACTCGAAGGCGAGGTAAGCTGGGTGTCGGACAAAGCGGAATTCACGCCTAAAATCATTCAAACTCGCGACGAACGTGTCAACCTGGTATATGCCGTAAAAATAAATGTAAAGAATGACGGGCGGTTGAAAATAGGCATGCCCGGCGAAGTCAACTTCCAATAGAACGCGGATGACGCGGATTAGACGGATTTACACGGATAGAAATCACTCATTTTACTCACTATGCTATTATATCAAGACTTCACTGATATTGTCATAAAATCTTTTTTCAAAGTTTATAACACATTAGGATATGGGTTTCT
>JAVBNJ010000014.1:0-13151 GCA_031551625.1 Bacteroidales bacterium
ATTGATTTCCAATCCTAAATTAATGTTGATTGGTGCAGCAGCCCAGTTCGGTATTTTCGGCGCTTATGCATTGGCTTTGCTCATCGGATTCTCTCCGGCCGAAGCCGGAGCTATTGGTATCATCGGTGGTGCCGATGGCCCCACGGCAATCTTCCTGTCATCGCGCCTGGCGCCCGACCTGATGGGAGCCATTGCCGTATCGGCCTATTCGTACATGGCGCTGGTACCGGTCATCCAACCGCCTATTATGCGCCTGTTCACGACACAGAAAGAACGCCTGATCCGGATGAAACCGCCGCGCGTAGTTGCACCACGCGAAAAAATAATGTTCCCGATACTAGGCTTGCTGCTCACTACATTTTTGGTGCCATCGGGCTTGCCACTGTTGGGTATGCTGTTCTTCGGAAACCTGTTGAAAGAAAGTGGCGTTACCCGTCGCCTGGCCGAAACTGCCCGCGGGCCGCTGATTGATGTGATCACTATTTTAATTGGCCTTACAGTGGGCTGCTCGACACAAGCCGACAAGTTTTTGCAATGGTCATCCGTAAAGATCTTCCTGCTCGGCGCAGGGTCTTTCATCATTGCCACCGCGGCTGGTGTATTGTTTGTCAAATTTTTTAACCTGTTCCTCAAAGAGGGCAATAAGATTAACCCGCTTATCGGCAATGCCGGTGTATCGGCAGTACCCGACAGCGCGCGTGTGTCGAACAACGTGGGACTGGAATACGATAAGAAAAACTATTTGCTCATGCATGCCATGGGCCCCAATGTGGCCGGTGTTATCGGCAGTGCAGTGGCAGCCGGTATCCTGCTGGGGTTCCTGGGATAGTTTGTTCAATAATTAATTTTTAGTTGGAAAACGGTTGATTCGAAAGAATCTGCCGTTTTTTGTTGCAGGAACTACCGAATGAAATAATTTTCGTATTTTTATTACTATGTCGTATTTGGATTAAAAAAAATCAACTATCAAACGCATAAGATAGCAGCAATGTAGAAGTAACGTCCATTGGCGTTTTTGTTGGGTTTGGCATTTGCCCTGGTATTGTTACACTATCATATTTATTTCCTATCTTTGTATCCTTATCATAATATAACCAAAATAGTTACACTATGCATCGATGCCGTTTCTCTGTGCTACTGATTGTCTTTTTCCTTGCATTGTTGCCATTGGCACAGGCCCAAAACGATAAATACCTTCACGACACACTCCCCGCCCAGTGGGTGCAGCAAGAACTGTTTGAACAAAAGCTACCCACCAAAGACAGGTGGTGGAAACAGTTCAACGACCCGGTACTTGAGCAGTTAATGGCTTGGGCGGTTGAGAAAAACTACGATGTGTTGCAGGCTATTGATAAAATGGATGCAGCCCGTGCTTCGTGGCGCATGCAGCAAAGCGGATTCTATCCGCAGATAGAAGCAGCAGCGGGGTGGACACCGCAGTCGGCCAGTATCGGGCTGAACCCTATGATAGCTGCCTTGGGTAGCGACCGCACATCTCAGCCGGGTACCGCGCAACTCAATCTGGCATGGGAAGTCGATATTATTGGCCGCGTACGCAAGTCGGCTGCCGCACAGAAACACCTGTACCGCGCCAGCCGGTCGGAATACAATGCCGTGATGGTTGCGCTGTGTGCTCAGGTAGCTACAGTATATATGGATTGCCGTATGGCTCAAAAACAATTAGCGGTGGCTAAGGCCAACCTGGTGTCGCAAAAAAATATTCTGGATATTGTAGAAGCACGATTCAAATCGGGTCTTGTGTCGGCACTTGATGTGGCGCAGGCTGCTTCGCTTTACGAAAATACCCGTGCAAATATACCTATGCTCGAAGCGGCATTGCTAAGCTATAGCAATACGCTGGGCATGCTCATTGGCGACTATCCGTGGAAACTTCGCACGATGCTCGAAGCATCGGCAGGTGATTTTCCGGCGCACCCCGATAAAGTAGCGGTGGGTATTCCTGCCGATATAATCCGCCAGCGGCCCGATGTGAATGCAGTGGAAAGTGGTGTGTTGTCGGCGGCGGCACAAGTGGGCGCTACCAAAGCCGACTGGTGGCCGAAATTTTATGTGAATGCTTCGATTGGATACGGCTCAAATAATTTTGAAGGGTTTGGCAAAGACGATAATTTGTTTTGGCAAATTGGCCCGTTGGTGCGCTGGACTCTCTTTTCGGGCGGCCAGCAAATGCAAGCCACCAAAGCGGCACGCGCCAGTCTCGATGCGCAAATCAATGAATACAACAAAACTATACTAACCGCTTTAATGGAGGTCGACAATGCGATGAACCTTTATGGTAAATCAATCGAACAAGTGGCGGCTATGAACCGCGCGGTGAAGCAGGCGCAGAAAACGCTTGACTTGTCGCTCGACCTTTATACACAAGGATTGGCAGACTTTCAAAATGTGCAGGATGCACAGCGTTACTTATATTATTACCAAAGTAGCAACGTATCGTATGAAGGACAAAGTCTCCAGTACCTGATACAGCTCTACAAATCGCTTGGCGGCGGATGGACTGCTTCAACAAATTAAATGCTTAACTAAATTTTTAAGAGATACAATGAAAAAACGCTATTCTTTCATTCTATTGGCGGCAGGCTCATTCCTGTTGTTAAATTGCAAAGGCGGTACGCAAATTCCGGTTACAGTTGAATTACCCTCGTTCGAAGTGAACACGCCGGTGAAAAGCAAAGTAACTCATGCATTGGTTTACCCGGGCTACACCGAGTCGCAACAGAAAGTTGATTTGGTGGCACGTGTCGAAGGCTATATTGAGCGCGTTGATTACAAGCCTGGTTCGCTTGTTCGCAAAGGCGATATGCTGTTTACGATTGAGCCGGGTACCTACAAAGATAAACTGGATCGCGCGCAAGCCGCCGTAAAATCTGCTGAAGCACAGTTGCGGCTGGCCAAAGAAAGCCTGGTGCGTATCAACGAAGCGTCGAAAAGCAAAGCTGTAAGCGAGATTGACCGCATCAAGGCTGAAACAAGCGTTGAAGAAGCCGAAGCAAATTTGAAATCAAGTAAAGCACAAGCGGACTTAACCAAAAAAGATTTGGACTATTGCTACAATCGTGCACCGTTTGCAGGACGTGTAACAAGGCTGAAATACAATCAGGGTGAATTTGTGAAAGGTCTGGGTGAAACGCTGGCTACCCTGTACGATAACACGAATGTATATGTGAATTTCAATGTGGAAGATAGCCGCTATGTGGAAGTGGTGGTAGAGTCGAAAGAAAAGCATGCCAAGGGCGAAAAAGTATCAAAGAAAGTACAGATTATTCTTGATGAAGAAAAAGGCTTGGTGTTTGAGGGAATGATTGATTACATAGCGCCGAGTGTCGACGTGTCGACCGGTACGATTAAGATGCGCGCTGTGGTGAAAAACCCCGACGACGATTTGCAAAACGGATTGTATGTGAAAGTGCGGATGCCCTACGAAACCATTGACGACGCGTTGTTGGTGCCCGAAACGGCAATTGGTTCCGACCAGGCCGGTAGCTATGTATATGTGGTGGGCGCCGATAGTTTGGTAAGCTACCGTAGTGTGAAACTCGGCGAATCCGAAGGCAACCACCTGCGCGAAATTACAGAAGGTTTGCAACCCGACGATTTGGTAATCACAAAAGCTATCCTGAAAGTGCGCGACGGTATGAAGATAGTGCCCCGCAAGGCCTCCGGAAACTAAATCACCTACTAAAAATCTGCAACTAATTAGTTAGTTTATGTCAAAATTTTTTATAAACCGACCGATATTCGCCACCGTGCTTTCCATTCTTATCATGGTGGCAGGCCTGGTATCTATCGGCTCGCTGCCTATTGCACAATACCCCGATATCACACCGCCTACGGTAAGCGTTACGGCCTACTATCCGGGCGCCAATGCCGACATTATCTCTAAAACCGTTGCCCAGCCTATCGAACAGCAGGTAAACGGTGTGGAGGGTATGTTGTATATGAGTTCCACATCTTCGAGCGCCGGTGTCTACACGCTCACCGTAACGTTTGATGTGGGCACCGATATTGATATGGCCACCGTGTTGGTGCAAAACCGTGTGAGTATTGCCCAGAACAGCTTGCCGTCCGAGGTAATCCGTCTGGGAATTACTACGCAAAAACAATCGACCAACATTGTGATGTTCGTGTCGGTTAAGTCAGACAACCCGCTCTACGACGGCTTGTTTATTTCGAACTACGCACGGCTCAACATCGTTGATGAATTGAAGCGTGTCGAAGGAGTCGGCTCCGTAAGCGTATTCGGAACGGAAGACTATAGTATGCGCGTGTGGCTCGACCCTGCCAAGTTGCGCATCCGTGGGCTTACGCCGCTGGACGTGGCAGGAGTGCTGCAGGAACAAAATGTGCAAGTGTCGGCCGGTAAGGTGGGCGAGCAACCCAACGATTCGCCCGAAGCATTCCAGTATTCGCTCGATGTGAAAGGCCGTCTGCTCAACGAAGAAGAGTTCGGCAATGTGGTCATTAAATCGCTCGACGGCGGTGGTATCCTTCGCCTGAAAGATGTGGCAACTATTGAAATGGGTAGCAAGAACTACAACATACAGTCGCAACTCAACGGCAAGCCGGTGGCGGCTATCGCCATCTACCAGTTGCCTAATGCCAATGCGCTGGCCGTGGCCGACAATGTGAAAGCCAAGATGGACGATCTTTCCACCCGTTTCCCGAAAGGGATAGAATATGAAATTACGCTCGACACCACGGCATTCGTGCGCACCTCTATTGAAGAAGTGTACCACACGCTGTTCGAAGCAGTCATACTCGTGCTGTTGGTAATTATGATATTCCTGCAAAACTGGCGTGCTATCCTTATTCCCACGTTGACGATTCCTGTATCGCTTGTCGGCACATTTGCCGTGATGCAGCTCATGGGCTTTTCTATCAACACACTTACGCTGTTCGGCTTGATTCTGGCCATCGGTATTGTGGTGGATGATGCGATTGTGGTCGTCGAAAACGTGTCGCGCCACCTCGAAGAACACCCTGGTATGAGTCCGAAAGAAGCTACCCTCAAAGCCATGGAAGAAGTTACGGGGCCGGTAATCGGTATTGTGCTGGTATTGTTGGCAGTGTTCATTCCCACGGCGTTTATCGGCGGCATTACCGGCGAGCTGTACAAACAATTTGCACTGACCATTGCCGTGTCCACTGTGTTGAGCGGTATTTGTGCGCTCACGCTGAGTCCCGCGCTGTGTGCGCTTATCCTGAAGGAACCGAAAGAAAGCAAATTTATTGTGTTCCGTTATTTCAATAAATATTTCGACAAACTGACTAATGGTTATGCATGGATTGTAGGAGGATTTCTGCGCAAGCCGGGTATTACACTGCTCGTGTTCCTGCTCATTGCTTCAGCGGGGATGTATGGCTTTATGAAATGGCCGACCTCGTTTGTACCCAACGAAGACCAGGGCTATCTGATTGGCAGTGTGCAGCTGGCCGACGGTTCGTCGTTGAGCCAGACGCAACAATCGCTGGACAAAATCGGTACTTATGTAAACTCAATGCCCGGCGTGAAATCGTGCCTCACGATTGCCGGCAATTCCATGCTCGACAATGCGCAGGTGTCGAACTACGGGGCGCTGTTTATTATCCTGGAAGATTGGAACAAACGCACGACCCCCGAAACATCGCTGCGGCACATTGTACTTTCGCTGAATGCCTACCTGGCCGATGTCGATGAAGTGATTGCCTTTGCATTCCCGCCGCCCGCTATATCGGGGCTTGGTGCATCGGGAGGCTTCGAATATATTTTGCAGGACAAGGCCGACCTTGGCGCACTGGAACTCCAGAAAATGGGAGAGGAGTTTGCCGAGATGGCCGAAAAAAATCCGGCATTGTCAGATCTCCGCACCACTTTCCGCGCCAGCATTCCGCAGCTGTATGTAGATTTCGACCGCGATAAAATTAAAATGCAACACGTAAGTATTTCCGATGTGTTCTCGACGCTCTCGGCCTACTTGGGTTCATCGTATGTTAACGATTTTGTGAAATTCGGACGTACCTATCAAGTGAAAGTGCAGGCTGCTCCCTCGGCGCGAGCCAAGCCCGAAGACGTGTTGGCGCTCACGGTACGCAATGCTAATGGCGAAGCAGTTCCTTTCTCGTCGTTTGCAAAGATTGAACAGCAGCTTGGCCCCGAAGTATTGATGCGTTACAACATGTACCCTGCCATGATGATTTCGGGCGATGCGGCTCCCGGTAAGAGTTCCGGCGAAGCCATTGCTACAATGGAACAACTTTCGAAATCGGAACTGGGATCGAATTTCGGCTATGAATTTACGTCGATGGCCTATCAGGAAAAGAAAGCCGGTTCAACCACCGTCATTATTTTTGCACTGGCGTTGTTAATTGTGTTCCTGGTGTTGGCTGCGCAGTACGAAAGTTTCACCAGCCCCTTTGCAGTTATCATGGGTGTGCCGATAGCCTTGCTGGGTGTGGTCATCGGATGTATGATATTAGGATTGTCAATCAGCGTGTATACGCAAATCGGGATTGTGTTGCTTATTGCATTGGCGGCCAAAAATGCAATTCTTATTGTAGAATTTGCGCGGGAGTACCGGGCAAAAGGTGTGCCTATCAAGCAAGCCGCACTCGAAGCCGGGCGTGTGCGTTTTCGCCCCATTCTGATGACCTCGTTTGCATTTATCCTCGGCGTGTTCCCATTGGTGGTATCTACCGGCGCCGGTGCTGCCAGCCGTGTGTCGTTGGGTATCGCCGTGTTCTCGGGTATGATTTTCGTAGTGTTGCTCGGCACACTGTTTATCCCGAGTTTCTATGCCCTCTGGCAGAGCATACAGGAAAAGGTGTTCGAGCGGAAGAAGAAAAATTAACAAATTTTAACACATCTGTGTTTGGTAGATAAAAATATTGTATTACATTTGTAATAATTCGTAAGGCTTAAAGAAGGTAGAAATTTAAGCCGAAGAAAATAGGAAAACGTTCTTTTAGCTTTGGCAAAGAGTCGCGAAGACTCGTTCTGTGTTTAGAAAACTGGAAATTTTCGAACAAAATGGAGAATTATAATTCACTAATAAACGTGAACATAACTTATTTCATTTTGTAGGTTTTCCAGTACCTCTAAACACAATAAATTAAGTTCACGTTTCTTTTGTTCACAGATTATACGGATTTGTACAGATTGAAATGTAAAAGACAGCGAGTAAAAATCATAGCAGGGGGTTGTTGTGTTTGTTTGTTAAGTCATAGATTGCTCGCAATTGTGTGGCAGATTTTATGGATTGTAAAACAACCCCAATGCTATGTACATATAAACTAAAAATATAGTTAAACAACTAAAAACATACTGATTATGAACAAAATTTATTATTTACTTTTATTGGTGTTATTGCCCTTGATGGGCGCGGCACAGGGCGGTACGCAGGTAATATATACCAGCGGTACATATTCTATCGGTCCGCGAGTATCATTCACTGTTTCATGGCCTGCGGGATCGCGTGTTACATATGGTAATAAAGTGTACAGCTCGAAAGTGTGGATATTTATTGACTACAAAGACCTGACGGCTGGAACATGGAATCGGGCGCTTATCAAGAGTGTAGATGTTCCTGCAGCAGGAACAACATACACTGCGGGTGACCGTGGCTTTTGGTTGCAAGGTGCTACAAATGGTGCTTACAGCCAGAATATAACCGTCACATTACAAAGTGTGCCGTCAAAATTCAGTTGGTGTGTATTTGTGAGCGATCGGCCACCGGTAGTAAATGTGAACATTAACAATGCGGACTTCAGTGGTACACCGCCATTTGTTGTAACCTATTCCGATGCCACAAGCGGAACATTTGCAAATAAAATAAGCAATCCCGTAATTAAAAGAATAGTTTCGCTGACCGATAAAACAAATTGCCCGAGTACCGATATACAATGTGCAATAGCCACGCCAACGCTTAGCGGAGGAGGTAGTTTTTGTAATACTGCTAATGTAAATTTTACGACAACTACTACGGTAGGCTGCACTTATTCATTGTTGTTAAATGGCGTTGCTACCGGAAAAACATTGACCGGTAATGGCAGTTCTCAAAGTTTTTCCGCTGTTTCTGTAGCAGGGAATTACACGGTGCTTGCTACCAATATTGCCGCCGCTTGCACTGCCGTGAGCAACATAAAAACAGTACAGATTGTTCTTCCCGTATCAACAGCAGATTTGCCTGTAAATGCTTGTGGCTGTTCGGCAGCGGCTAGTCTTACATTAATAGGTAGCTATTGTAGAAATTTAATTGCTGACAATGCCGCCTATCTTGATTGTGATGCTATTCAATTAGAAGTGAAACTGCAAAATGCGGGATATTCGTGTAGTACGGTCGAAGGAACTTTGTGCGATGTTGAAAATGGCTGGCGATGGCCAAATCGAGGAGAGGCAAAATGCATGTGGAACAATAGATCGGCTATAAATTTTGCGGCTAATGGTGCGACTGATAGGTGGGCGCGTGTGGCAAAATCGGATGGTTATGATCAATACTGTATAGGTTCTGTTTATTATATGATGGTTCGAGAGAGTTATAGTGGAGAATGTAACTATACAGGAGGTACAGTTGTCGCATGCCAGACGTGTACTCAAAGCCTCAATCCTGTTAGATGTGTCCGGTAGCATAAAGGCTGAAAGTAATATTGCAAGTGAGTAATAAAACGTGGAGTGAGGCTGTACAAAAAATTGCAACAGCCTCATTTTTTTTGTATCTTTGTATGTTTTTTACATGTCACTACTTGCATCTATAAACTATCCATCCGACTTGCGAAAGATTAAGCCGGAGCAACTCAAGCAACTCTCGGGCGAGGTGCGCGATTTTATTATCTCGCAATGCTCCGAAAACCCCGGCCACCTGGGCGCCAGCCTGGGCGTGATAGAGTTGACGGTGGCATTGCACTACGTGTTCGACACACCGCACGACAAACTTATTTGGGACGTTGGGCATCAGGCCTACGCGCATAAAATCCTTACAGGCCGTCGCGAGGTATTTCATACCAACCGTATGCTTGGCGGTATCAGCGGGTTTCCGAAGATGAGCGAAAGTGAATACGATGCGTTTGGCGGTGGACACACTTCGGTGTCGGTGTCGGCAGCGCTGGGTATTGCCACGGCTGCCAAGATGAACGGCATCGACCAGCAAACCATTGCCGTGATTGGCGATGGTGCACTCACCGGCGGCGAAGCATTCGAAGGGTTAAACAACGCGGGGGCATCAAAAGCCAACATCCTTGTGGTGTTGAACGATAATAATATTTCGATAGATAAAAATGTAGGGGCGCTGAACAACTATTTGGTAAAAATGACCACGTCGGCGCGCTACAATCATTTTAAACTCAAACTTTGGAATTTTTTCGGAAATAACCGCATCCGACGCGGGGTACAAAATTTTGTGGGTACCACAAAAATTGCACTGCTCAAGCGTAGCAATCTGTTCGAAGCGCTGGGGTTCCGCTATTTTGGCCCGGTCGACGGGCACGATGTGGTGCAACTCACTAAAACACTGCAAGCGCTAAAATGCCTCGAAGGGCCAAAGGTATTGCATATCATTACCAAGAAGGGCAAGGGCTACAAGCCTGCCGAAGAAAACCAGACCGAATGGCATGCGCCCGGCCGCTACGATAAACATACGGGAAAACGTTTGTCTAAGAACGAACCGCCGCGCTATCAGGATGTGTTTGGCGAAACAATTATTGAATTGGCCGAACAGAACCCGCGCATTGTGGGCATCACGCCTGCCATGCCCAGCGGTTGTTCGCTCAACCTGATGATGGAACGAATGCCCGACCGTGCATTCGATGTAGGCATTGCCGAACAGCATGCCGTTACATTTGCCGCAGGGTTAGCGGCTGGCGGTAAAGTGCCGTTCTGCAACATCTACTCGTCGTTCATGCAGCGTGCCTACGACCAGGTGATTCACGATGTAGCATTGCAAAACCTGCAGGTGGTGTTTTGCCTCGATCGTGGCGGGCTGGTGGGCGAAGACGGTGCTACGCATCACGGAGCATACGACCTTGCATACTTCCGTTGTATTCCGAACCTTACTATTGCCGCTCCGATGAACGAAGTGGAGCTTCGCAATATGCTGTACACTGCGCAACTTCCCGGTCGTGGCGCTACGGTGGTGCGCTATCCGCGCGGTTGCGGAGTTGGGCTTGATTGGCGCAAAGCGTTTGAAGAAATTGAAATTGGCAAAGCGCGTTTGCTGCGCGAAGGAAAAGACATTGCCTTGCTTAGCCTTGGCGATATAGGTAACAAAGCTGCCGAAGCTATTGAACGCGCGGTTTCCGAGGGTATTAGTGTGCAGCACTACGATATGCGTTTCCTTAAACCGATTGACGAAAGCGTATTGCACCACGTCGGTAAAAATTTTTCTAAAGTGATTACGCTGGAAAACGGTACGGTGAAAGGCGGTTTGGGTAGCGCTGTGGCTGAATTTTTTATGGCCAATAACTATAACGTAAAAATTAGTTCATTGGGTATTCCCGATCGTTTTGTGGAACAAGGTACCATTGCAGAACTGCAAGCCCAATGCGGGTTTGATACTGAGGGTATTTATCGGGCGATAAAAAAGGCTGAATAGAGGAGGGCTAAGTTTTGTTTGTTGCACCCTTTCTAATTTTGTCTATGTTTTCTAAAAGTTCGTTTCCTAAAGCTTCAACAATAATAGCGATTTCCTCACTGCTTAAATCCTGATGATAGAGTTTGTTAATCATTATCTTACTAGTTGGAATAAGCACTTCATATGCATTACTAAAAAACTGAACACTAAACTCTCCTCCTATAAAAGAAATAGCGCTATTAATTTTCCGTAATCCTTTGATTACAGTATTTGCAGTAAGAGATTTTAAATAGCCTAAAAGAATATTGTCATATTTAAAAACATTATTCCAATTATTATCGCTTATTACTGTATCCTGAAAAGGAGCTTTATGAATAAATTTTAGTGAGACATTTCTGTCCATAAATAAAGGATCTAATACTTGTAGTTTCTCCTCCCACGTTGTAAGCAATGGATAAATACTGTTTTCTAAAACATCTTTTACTGTCTCAGGACTGTATTTTGCTTGTATCATCTCATTGGCTGGTTTTCCAAGTTCTTTTTTCAGAAGAGCTGCTTTTTTATCAAAATCTCCGATTTCTTCTATACTTTCTCCTTTCGCAGCTTTAATAGAAATTGTTAATGCATGTTCCATTTGTTTTTCCAGATATTCTACAAAAGGTTGTAGTTGTTCTATAGATGCATGTGCACCGGCAGAAGGTGTTAAGCCAACAGTTACATCACATTGGTGGAGTATTCGTAAATAGTTTTCTTTATCGTCACTACGCACAATTATCATTGGATAATTGTGTCGTAACAATATATAATTTACCAATAAACGGGCTATACGTCCGTTACCATCTTCGAAAGGATGGATTCTTATATAGCGATAATGAAATAGTGTTGCTAATTCAATAGGAGAAAGCATTCCTTTTTTTTCTTCCTCATTGTACCAAGCTACTATATCAGTCATGAAGGCAGGTGTTTCCTGAGGAGAAGCGTAGTCAAAAGTTTCTCCGGCAGCTGTTATAACAGAATTTGGTCTGGTTTTGTAAACGCCTACCTGAACTTCCATTCGCGTTGAATCGCCAGTTGGAGTTTTGGCATCTTTCCAAAAATTTTGCAATAGAATAATCCGATTTAATTCACGAATAAAACTTTCAGTTAATGGACGTTCTCTATCAGTCGCCTCTCGTTTTACCATTTCCAAACCGACATTGTGCGCTTTCATTTCTTCGTAATCCCTTAAGCTTGCACTACCGGAGGTTTCATCAAACATTAAAAGCAACTGGGTTTGTCCATAAGTCAATGTATTTCCTTCTATATGGTTGGAGTTATAGTTAAATTCTAGCTTGAATTTATTATCCAATCGCTTTTGGTCTTCAGGTTTCAATGGCTGTACGGCGAGCCATTCTTTATATAATTTTGTAATTGTATCCATCTTATCTAATATCTGTCTTTTTATCTAAGATATGTTTACGCCAAAAACTCATCCAACTCCACGTACAGCCGCTGCATCGGCAATCCCATTACGTTGAAATACGATCCTTCGATACGCTCAATGCCTACGTAGCCAATCCATTCCTGCGCACCATAGGCCCCAGCCTTGTCATACGGTTTGTAGGTGTCGATGTAGTAATCTATTTCGGGCATTGATAGTGGCCGGAAAAAAACGGTTGTGTGAGCGGTGAATGTATGTGTATGCTGTGTAGTCCGCAAGCATACACCTGTAAGCACTTCGTGTTTGTTACCACTCAGCATTTTTAGCATGCGCTCTGCATCGGTTTTGTCCGTGGGCTTTCCGAGCAGTTGGTGGTTGCAGATAACTACTGTGTCGGCAGTAATCAATAATTCATTGTTGGCCAACTGCCGGCCAAAGCCCAACGATTTTATTTGTGCCAAGTGCACCGGTACTTTTTCGAGCGGCATGTCGGGCGGATAGGTTTCTTCCACCTCGCCATTCAGTTCTATTTTGCACGGCACGCCTAAACCTTCTATAAGCTGTTTGCGGCGCGGCGAGCCCGATGCAAGTATCAGTTGGTAGTTTTTGAGCTTATCAAGTAACATTTTTTAATGCAAAGTTATGAATTATGCGTTTTACATCGCGTTTTCCCTCTTGGCGAACTACCGAGAAAAACTCGGTAGTTGAAATCTCTTCTAATTCCTGTTCGTTATAGATATTTCTTAAATGCAATCCTATGTTGTCTATTGAACAGTCAAATAACTCCGCCATTTGCGATTGAGTAAGCCAAATAGTCTCATCTTCTAAATAAACATTTAATGATTGTCCATCGGCAATTTCGTAGAGAATAACTTCGTTGTTATCTTCTTTTTCGGTAATGGTTGTTTTTTCATAAGATGGGAATACTATAAGTTGTCTATATTTTAAAAATAAAATACAAAATTTGCACATTGCTTTCAGTTGTTCGGAAATTCCGAATTGCTCAAATTTTATTAAGTATTATGCAAATACTGTTATAAAACATCTGCGTTAACCCAAGCAAATCTGTGCTATCTGTGTTTTTAAAACTGTTGTTCAATCAAATATTTGTTGCGGTCGCTGCCGGAGCGCGACACCAACTCGGCGATGAACCCCGTTAAAAATAATTG
>JAVBNJ010000025.1:0-11281 GCA_031551625.1 Bacteroidales bacterium
CAGTACATTGATGATGAAGATTGGTGCTAAAACAGAACTCAGTTACGACGATTTGCTGAACGGATTATAATCCCCAACCCCAAAGGGACTTCCGACAAAGATACAAGGAGCACAAAGGAAATTAAAAACTTTGTGCTCTTCGCTTTTGTATTCTTTATGACTTTATAGGCTACAACAAAAACTTTTTCATTGCCTTAATATCGGGTTCTTCACCGGTGAAAAGGTAATACGACGGTACTGCCTGATATAACACCCACGACAAACCACCGATATAAATAGCTCCTGCTTTTGTGGCCGCTTCACGCAATGGCTGCATGGCATAATCGGCATCAAGCACTACATGATGTGACTGTAAAGAAAAAGCTTGCAGTATTGCAGCATCGAGCGGCAGTGTATTGACAATGATAGTCGATTCGGCTATTTTTTGCGAAAGTTTTGTCAACGACAATGCTTGTACACCAAAATGCGCCGCCAATTCGACGGCTTTACTCTCGGTACGATTGGCACACCACACGGCAGCACCCGCTTGTTGCAAGGCATACACGGCGGCTTGTGCGGCGCCTCCGGCGCCGAGCACCACAGCCTCTCTCCCTTTCAATGTAATACCACACTGCACAAACGATTCGGTAACACCTACGATATCGGTATTGTAAGCCACTAATTTTCCATTGCGCGCCACTACCACATTGGCTGCACCAATGGCTTGCACTTCGGGGCTTTGCTCGTCCACAAATTTCAAGATATCATTTTTGAACGGCGCCGTCACATTCATGCCGCACAAATTGTTGGCATGGAATAGTTGTATGGCTTCTTCGGCAGAGGCTGCCGGCATTAGCCCGTACAAATAATTTGGATTGTTGTGATAAGCCTCCGCAAACATTTTTGGATTTTTGCTGTGGCTAATAGAAATGCCAGTCAACGCGACTTTTTTAGCTATGCTGAACTCACAACGGTATGTAGATTTTACTTGTGTCAGGTTCATTCAACTATTTTTTAGTTGTTCCAATATACTTTTTATTTCAGCAATAGTCATCTGTCCGTCGGCCGTGGCGGCATCGCTTGCCGATGCCGCGTAGATAAACGGTGCACCCAGCAGATACGATGCAATGCGCGAAAATTTCCCGTGTGTACCCATACAAAAAGCTAACAGTTTTTTTTCCGTTTCATAGAGCGACAGCACACGCAACGCATCGGCCGGCGATTGTGCATAGGGCACAATCTTTAAATAGTCGGGCTGCACTGCTTTCATTTGTGCTACAATGGTGTGTAATTCTTCTTTGACTGGCACACACTCAAAGTTATGGTACGAAAGGATTACCGGGCAATGATTCTCGCACGCCACCATCATCAGTTCGTCGCGATAAGGTGCATCGGCTTCCACGTCAACATACGAGGCGCCCGCTATTACAGCGGTTTTCAAAGCGGCAAAGCGTTTTATATCGCTTATCGTTTCCGATGGGCGGAATGTGGCAATCAGCGATACCGGCGCTTGCGAGAACAACTGCATGATACCCGTGTTGGTCAATGCCAGGAGGTCCAACCGGATTTCGGCCAGTTCGCAGCCTTGCAAGGCATTTAATGCAGCGGTATTTGCTATACACGTACAAATCATTCGTCTACTAAAAACATAGTTTCATCGTTCAGGTTAATATCGGCTTCTACCGCTTGCCCGATGGCTTGCAGCGCAATGTAGTGTAACAATATACCTGTTTTCTTTTTATCTTTCCGTATCGCATCATACAACTTCACTGGAGGGATCGGACATTGCACCGGCAAGCGGAAATGCTGCAACAGCGCGGTAATCCGCTGTACATCGTCGACCTGCAACCAGCCGCGTTGTTGCGAATATTTCGCTGCATACACCATACCGATACTCACCGCCTCTCCATGCATAATGTCGCGTGCCGACCGTTCGATGGCATGCCCCACGGTATGTCCCAAATTCAGTTTGCGACGCTCGCCTTTTTCTTTTTCGTCGCGTTCCACTATCGCCAATTTCAGCTGTACGGCACAGCTGATAATCTCATCGAGCACGGCCGTCTCCTTATTGATAATAGCGGGCACATGCTGTTCTATAAATGCAAACAGTGCAGCATCGGCAATAAGTGCAATTTTTATGGCTTCGGCCATACCTGCATTAAATATGCGTGGCGATAAGGTATTCAACACATCGGTAGTGCACAGCACAAATTCGGGTTGCGTAATGGTGCCCAGCATATTTTTATAGCCGCTCACATTTACACCATTCTTGCCACCCAACGCCGCATCGACTTGCGCCAGCAACGTGGTGGGCACAAAACCGAACCGCATGCCACGCATGTAGGTAGCTGCCAAAAATCCTGTCACGTCGCACACAATACCACCACCCACACCCAACAGGAATGTATCGCGGTCGGCGCCTTTGTCCAGCAATTCAAGCGTTAGCTTTTCCACCGTTTCCAATGTTTTATTTTCTTCTTCGGCACGGATAGTAATGTAGGCAATCTCCGGAAAATAATAACGAAACCACGGCTCCACATTATCGTCGACCACAGCAATAGTGGCCGTGTGTGAGGACAGGTAGTCGCGCAGCTCGCTTGGCAAAAGGCCAGTGTGCACCGGCACCGTTGTTCCATCAGGTAACTGTAATGCAATTGTTTTTTTCATATCAAAATCCTCGTTGGCGCATGGCCTCAAATGTTAGCACTGCGGTAGACACCGACACGTTGAGCGAATCTATTTTTCCACGCATCGGAATTTTTATCCGCGCATCGGAACTTTGCAGCCAAAAGGGGCTAAGCCCGTCGGCCTCGGTGCCCATTATAATAGCGCAAGGGCGGCGCATATCCGTTTCGTGGTACCATTGCGAGGCTTGCAGTTCGGCAGCATAGGCCATAATGCTTTTGCCGTGCAGCCACGCCAGCGCTTCAGCCGATTCGCATACGGCTACCTGTTGCGTAAATAAGCACCCTACACTCGAACGTACTACATTCGGATTATCAATATCAGTTCATGGGTCGCATACAATCACAGCATCGGCTTGCGCCGCATCGGCTGTGCGAAGGATGGCCCCGAGGTTGCCCGGCTTTTCGACCGCTTCGAGCACAATGAGAAAGGGGTTCTCCGAAAGTTTTAGTTCATTCAATGTATGCTCGCGTGTGCGCACCAATGCCAGCAACCCATCGGACGATTCGCGGTAAGCCATTTTGCGAAACACGTCTATTGCAACAGGAACCACCGATACCGAAGAATTTAGTTGTTCCTCTAAATCATTAGTTGTCGCTATATCCGGGCAACAAAACAGTGTATCTATTTCGTAACCGGCTTCCAATGCAAGACCTATTTCACGCTGTCCTTCGACCACACACAATTTTTGCTTGCGGCGTTCGCGTGATTTCTCCTGCAGTTCGCAAACCGCTTTGATTCTCGGATTCTGTAATGAAGTTATTTTGTCCACAGGTAGTACGGATTGAGTTGCAAATTTCACAGATTAGCACAAATTCAATTGTCCATTGCCTTTAGGCTCATGTCAAGACTTTTGATTTGGTGCGTAAGGGCGCCCACAGAAATATAATCGACACCACATTCGGCGTAGGCCCGCAGGTTCTCAAGCGTAATGCCGCCCGACGATTCCGTTTCGTAACGTCCCGCAATTAATTGCACCGCTTCTTTAGTGGCCGGAATAGTAAAATTATCGAGCATGATACGTTGCACACCACCGATGCGCAACACCGTGCGAATATCGTCCAACGAGCGCACTTCCACTTCAACAGGAAGGTTGCGTCCCGCAGCTTTCAAGTATGCATGTGTTTTACTAATCGCACTTTCAATACCTCCTGCAAAATCGATATGATTATCTTTCAACATAATCATATCAAACAACCCCATGCGGTGGTTCACTCCGCCACCCAACTGCACAGCCATTTTGTCGAGTACCCGCATACCCGGCGTTGTCTTGCGCGTATCCAGTACCCGGGTTTTCAAACCCGCCAGCTCTTTTACATACACAGCCGTTTGAGTAGCCACACCACTCATACGCTGCATCACGTTGAGCACAATACGCTCGGCTTGCAGCATCGAGCGCTCGGTGCCTTCTACATAAAAAGCAATGTCGCCTTTTTTTACCGGAGTGCCATCATTAATTAACACTGTTACTTTCAATAGCGGATCAATGCGCTGGAAAATACGTTCGGCTACTGCCACCCCTGCCAATATACCGTCTTGCTTTACCAACAATTTCATTTTTCCTTTTGCCTCGGCAGGAATACACGCCAACGATGTGTGGTCGCCATCGCCAATGTCTTCGGCTATCGACAGGGTTATCAGTTGTTCTATGTAGGTATTTTGGTTATCCATATCTTTATGTGTTTCTATATAGTTTAGTAGGCAGTTTGCAGCGGACAGTCGACAAGCGCACAAGATTGCTTCGTTCATCACAATGACGGATACGCCAACACTGCTTACTGCAAACTGACTGCTGACTTCACTCTTTCTCCACTCTTAATTGCTGAATAGTTACTACATCACCATTGCTTTTAATGAATATGGTTACCCGCAACGCTTCGCCGGCCTGTGTTTGCATGGTGCCAATGGCATATTTAAGCGATTGCTTGTCGTTGCTGTAGTGCTTGAATGCAAAACTTTTCGGAACTTGGCGTTCAAAAAAACGCTTCACCACCATGGTAGCCTGCGTTTTGCTGTACATCCCCTCTTCGCCAAGCAGGTCGCAATCCACCGTAGCGGCAAAATAATCGGCCAACGCAGTGGTATTGCCTTCGCGAACATTTTTCTCTATTGCATCAAAAGGCGGCTTTGGATCTTGCGCCCATAGCAGGCCTGCAAAACAGCAGAATAATGATAATATAAAACTTTTTTTCATGGTGTCTTAGTGTTTTAAGCTATACAAAGATACGACTTTTTGTACAAAAATCGAGCCATATATCTTTAAAAATACTATCTTTGTACATTTTTTTGAGACAGCCTACAAAAATATGGGAAAAATAGCTACATTGATCTTTGTCTTTTCGTTGCTGTGCACTTCATGCGCCAACATGCAGCAACTATCGGACGGTTTGTTGAAAACCAGCACCACCGGCGGCATCAACATCAACGAAAATACGGCAGGGCTGAAAGAGGCTTTGGCTGTAGGCATTGGCAATGCGGTAGTAAGCCTTAATAAAGAGAACGGCTACTTTGCCAACCAAGCCTTAAAAATAGTGCTCCCGAAAGAAGCGAGCACAATTGTTGATAATATAAAACTAATTCCCGGCGGTCAACAAATGGTAAATGATGTGGTACTGCGCCTCAATCGTGCGGCTGAAGATGCTGCAGCAGAAGCTAAACCTATATTCAGCAATGCGATCAAGAGTATGACGATTGCCGACGCTACAAACATTCTGTTCGGCAACAAGGATGCGGCTACTGCGTATTTCAAAAAGAATACCTACAACCAATTAGTTGCGGCCTATTCGCCGAAAATCAACACATCGTTGAATAAAAATATTGTAGGTGGTATTTCGGCTGCCAACTCGTGGAACACGCTGGCCAATGCTTACAACACAGTGGCTAAATCGGCTGTAGGGAAAGTAGCAAACCTCACACCTGTGAATGAAGATCTCGGGCAATATGTTACACAAAAGGCGTTGGACGGATTGTTCCTGACGCTGGCCAACGAAGAAGCGAAAATCCGCGAAAACCCGGCGGCCCGCGTAAATGAGTTATTGAAAAAAGTATTCGGACAGTTGGACAAAAAGTAACCAGTAGGCAGTTGGCTGTATCCAAAATTTAAAATCAACTATCAAAAATATGAATAAGAACATTAAATTTGTTACGCCGCAAGAAGCGGTAAAAGTAGTGAAATCAAATGACCACGTGCATTTGAGCAGTGTGGCTAGTGCCCCACAAATCCTTATCAACGCGCTGTGTGAACGCGGCGACCGCAAGGAATTGAAGAATGTGCACATTCACCACTTACACACCGAAGGCGCTGCACCTTACACAGAAGCCAAGTACGAAGGCATCTTCCAACATGATGCGTTTTTTGTGGGGGGCAATGTGCGCAAAGCCGTGCAAGCAGGTTATGCCGACTACATTCCCATTTTCCTGAGCGAAACGCAAAAGCTGTACCGCGCAGGAGTGTTGCCTTGTAACATAGCCATGATTCAGGTATCGACGCCCGACAAGCATGGGTTCGTATCGCTCGGCACCTCGGTTGATGCCACGCTGGCAGCCATTGAAACAGCCCGTAAATGCGGCGGCAAGGTAATTGCTGTGGTAAATCCTCATGTACCGCGCGCTTGGGGCGATGCCATGATTCCCGTACACATGATTGATATTTTTGTGGAAGACCACACACCATTGGAGCCCGCTCACTTTACGGATCCCGACGAAATAGAAGCAGCAATCGGTAGAAATTGTGCGGCGCTTATTGAAGACGGCGCTACGCTGCAAATGGGTATTGGCGCCATTCCCAACGCCGTGTTGGCACAATTGGGCAACCACAAAAATTTAGGCATCCACACCGAAATGTTTGCCGATGGTGTGCTTCCGTTGGTAGAGAAAGGCATTATCAACGGCGCTGCCAAAAAAATCGACACCGGAAAAATGGTGTCGACCTTCCTCATGGGTTCGCAAACCTGCTACGATTTCATAGACGACAACCCGATGGTGTTGATGAAAGACGTGGCTTACACGAACGATCCGTTCATCATTTCGAAAAACCCGCGTGTAACAGCTATCAACTCGGCATTGCAAGTAGATATTACCGGCCAAGTGTGCGCCGACTCGCTAGGCACCACATTTTATTCGGGCGTAGGCGGACAAATCGACTTTATTTACGGCGCTTCGTTGTCCGAAGGCGGAAAGGCGATTATCGCCATGCCGTCGGTTACGAACAAGGGTATCAGCAAAATTGCACCGGTATTGAATCCGGGCGCAGGTGTTGTTACTACGCGTAACCACATCCACTGGTTTGTAACGGAACACGGCGCTGTAAACTTATACGGCAAAACGTTGCAGGAACGCGCTAAATTGATGATTAGCGTAGCGCACCCCGACCACCGCGAGTGCTTGGACAAAGCAGCATTTGAGCGCTTCGGCCCGCACTTTCACTTTATCGGGTAAAACCGGGATTGAGAACCGTCGGCTCGGTGAAGCCAATTGAGAATGGAGAATTGAGAATGAAAAATCAATTCTCCATTTTGTATTTTATACAATTCCAGTAAAGCTTAAAACGCCCTAAAACAATACGTTTTTCCACAATAAGTAGTTTCACAACCGTACCCACGTTTAACAATTAGCCTGTCGTGCGTAATTCGACGAACGACTACAACCTTGTTGTCTTTGATTGTATAGATTATAACAAAACCACTATTTGTACATTTTTTTAAGTGTAAAAAAAAACGTACCTTTGTATACAATTCGTAAATATTCCAATGAGCTATTTTTTTTCTTCATTAACTGTTGTAGAGTACATTCTGTTAGGAGCCACGCTGGTCTTTTTTTGTATTGAATTATTTTATTGGTTGATGGTATTGGGGCGGGTCGCTATTCAGAATTTGACTTTGCAAGCACGTACCGACAAACAACCTCCTGTTTCCATAATACTTTCGGCGCGCAACGAATACCAGATGCTGCAAGAAAACCTTCCGCTGATTTTAGCACAAGATTATCCCGAATTTGAAGTAGTCGTCGTAAATGATTGTTCGGAAGACGATTCTGAAATTTTGTTGGCTTCCATGCAGGGTATGCATCCTAATCTGACGTTCCGCACGATTGTGAAAGACGATATATTCCGCCATGGTAAAAAAATGCCGTTGGGTGTGGGTATCAAAGCCGCCAAATACGACTTGTTTTTATTTATTGATGCCGACTGTAGGCCATCCGGTAACCAATGGCTGCAAAATATGCAACGTTATTTTACGCCGGGAAAAGATATTGTAATCGGCTACACGCGTTTGGATAAATCGCCTAAATGGATTCGCGCCGACCGTTTTATGCAGGCGTTAAATTTCCTTGGGAAAGCGCTGACAGGACGGGCTTACATGGCATCGAACAGCAACCTGGCCTACCGCAAGCAGCTGTTTTTCGATAACAAAGGATTTGATGTACGCGTAACCGAACACTTGCGCGAAGATGTGGTGTTTGTCAATAAAACCGCTACACGCGAGAATACTGCTGTAGCGCTAAACGCCGAAGCAACAACCGTAAGCAGCTTGTGCTACTCGGCCGACGAGTGGCGTCGCTACCGCCTTTACGAATTGGATTCGTTGGCATTGGCAGGGCGCGGTTCGCGCTACCCCGGGTTGAGAGAAGCTATTTGCAGGGTGTTATTTTTTACAACACTTACGGCTTCTACCGTGATTTTTTTCGATAAGTATCCGGTATTGATTATGCTTGGCACCATGTTGGCTATACGTTTTGCCGGTGTTACCGTGGTGTTTTTCCGTTCCCAGAAACGTTTAGGTGAACGAGGTTTGTTGCCTGTATTGTGGCTGTGGGACATGGTGTCGCCGTTGTTCTACATATATCTTCTTATATTAGCTAATTTCAAACGCAAAAAAACGTGGCGGTAGTGACTTCTATAGCCCGTTTGAAAACGGAATTTCCTGTGTTGACAGACCGGCAACTGGCGCAGTTTGAAAAACTCTTGCCTCTTTATATCGAATGGAACAGCCGTATCAATGTGATTTCGCGCAAAGATATGGAGCAGTTTTATGTGCACCATGTGTTGCATTCGCTGGCAATAGCTAAATTCATTTCATTTGCTCCCTGTACAACCATTCTTGATGTCGGCACGGGGGGCGGGTTTCCGGGTATTCCGCTGGCTATCTTTTTCCCGGAATGTAAATTTACACTAGTCGATTCGATTGGCAAAAAAATAAAAGTGGTGCAAGCTGTTGCCGATGCATTGCAGTTGCAGAATGTAACGGCTTTGCAGTCGCGTGCCGAGACGCTTCCGGCCTCCTATGATTTTATAGTGAGTCGCGCTGTTACGGCATTACCCGAATTTACCACATGGGTGTGGAATAAAATCAACATACCGGGGAACAATGCACAGCGTAACGGCATCATTTACTTGAAAGGAGGCGACCTCACGGACGAAATAGCAGCTGCGGTTTCCCAGCTGTGTATTGCAGCAGATTCGGTGCAGGTAGAACCTGTCGGTTTTTCCGACATTTTTTTTCAAACTAAAAAAATAGTCTATATTCCGCGCTAATCTGTTTATAACTTTCTGCTTGTTCTTAGTGGAAAAATCGTACATTTGCGAAAACAAATTCGATAAATTTCAAAATTAATATAGTGTTATGAAAAAAATTTTTGCATGGCTGGGAGCTGTAGCACTCCTGCTGACTTTGGCAAACTGTGGAAACTCCGGTAAAAAAATCGAAGTAAAAGAGAATCCCTACATTGCGGCCTACACGGGTGGAGTGGTGTCCATTAATACGACCATTAAGGTGCGATTAGCCCAGGAATATGATCGTGGTGATAATGGTACGGAAATTATCGAAAAACTATTCAAGTTTTCACCATCGGTTGATGGTGACACGTATTGGATTGATGCGAGTACTATCGGCTTCAAACCGAAAGAACGTTTGAAAAGCGGTACGGAATATACGGTAAAATTCGACGTGGCGAAATTGTTCCCCGAAGCAAGCGGCGACGATAAAGTCTTTGAATTCCCGTTTGCGACATTCAAGCCCGCTTTTGCGTACGAAATGGAGGGATTGAAAATATATGACGACGAGGAGATCGGGAATTATTATTTGCAAGGGATGATACGTCCGGTAGACTATACCGACGATGAAGTAGTGGAAAAATTACTGGAAGCGGAGGTAGCCGGTAAGAAAGCCGAAGTTGTCTGGAGCCATCACGAAACGTACCACGATTTCTCAATCGAAAACCTGAAAGCGGGCGATACTCCATATAATGTAGTCTTGAAATGGAGCGGTAAACCGATGGGTTATGACTACCAACACACCGATACGGTAGTGGTGCCGCGCAAAGGCGACTTCCAAGTGTTGGGGGTAAAAGTAAATCCCGATGATAATAGTGTAATTTGTACCTTCTCTTACCCGCTTGATGCTACGCAAAAATATGCCTCGTATGTACAAGTGGGCGACATTGAGCGGTTGCGTTTCGCGACATCGTCGAACAAGTTGACTATTCATTTGCCCCACAAACCAAGCGCCCCTGTACAACTTACTATTCACGAAGGATTGAAGGGTAAGTCGGGTGTGATATTGGCCGAAGAGTACACACAGTCTATTATTTTCGAAGAGCTGAAACCTGCTGTGCGCTTGACGAGCAAAGGGGTTATAATGCCTAATTCGGCAGGATTGGCAATGCCTTTCCAAGCGGTTAACCTAAGTGCGGTTGATGTACAGGTATACCGCATTTATGAAAATAATGTATTGCAATTTCTACAGGTCAACAACCTGAATGGCGACTATGAATTGAATCGTGTGGCAAAACCTGTTGTTACAAAAACAATACATCTCAATGAAAATAAATCGCTCAACTTACACCAATGGAATACGTTTTCACTCGACTTGGCGTCAATTATTACACCGGAGCCCGGAGCTATATACACAGTGAAAATTTCATTCAAAAAAGCATATTCACTTTATACCTGCGAGGATACGAATCCTGCCGAAAACGAGGATAATGATTTGCTGACTACATCAAGTAACGATGAGGAAGAAGGGGATTATGACTATGGTGATTGGTGGGAAAATCGCGACAATCCTTGTCATTCGGCCTACTACGGTTCGTATTATAGTGAAAACCGGTTTGTGTCGCAAAATATACTGGCTTCGGACATCGGGCTAATAGCTAAGCGCGGCACAGATAAGAGTTATCTCGTGTTTGTAACTAATCTGGTTACTGCGCAACCGATGAGCGGCGTGAAAGTGATGCTATATGACTACCAACAACAGAAAATAGGCGAAGCTTCGTCGGACGGTAACGGTGTGGCACAACTTACTTTTGAAGCAGAACCTTATGTAATTGTTGCGCAACAAGGTGCTCAGAAAAGCTATTTGCGCATAGGCGACGGGCTATCGTTATCATTAAGCAGTTTTGATGTATCGGGTACGCAAGTGGAAAAAGGTTTGAAAGGCACTATCTACGGCGAACGAGGCGTGTGGCGCCCGGGCGATACATTGTTTCTGACATTTGTATTGGAAGACCGTACTAACCACTTGCCGGCCAATCATCCTGTGACGTTTGAATTGTACAACGTGCAAAACCAATTGGTCACAAAACAAATACGCACCGAGGGGCATCAAGGTTTTTATGCTTT
>JAVBNJ010000074.1:0-2799 GCA_031551625.1 Bacteroidales bacterium
CGTATAGACATGGCGCTTTCGTTGGGCGACCTGGGCTATAGCGTCTACAAATTTGCAAACAATACCACCGACTTAGAAAAAGCATTCCGGCAAAGTAAGCAGGAAATCAGCAACGCCTCTAAAACAGTTAGCGCTGTTGAGATAGGTAAATTAGATGCCGCATTCAGCTCTCAAGCCACAAGGGCCGGGCTGAAGTGGGAGTCTTTGGCTATTTTTGATATCAATGTTATACGCCAGCGAGGACTTACTAATTTGGCCGATGCTGTTGAGCAACTCCCCAATGCACAAAAGACAGCATTTTTTGATAACTTTGCAAATGCTAGTGATGATGTTTTGCGAATACTAAATCGCGAACCCGATTTGGTAGAGGTATGGAAGAATGTAAAACACTTAACTGCTGAAAGGGCAAACGTTGAGTTTTTGCAATGGCTAAAAAAGATTGCAAGCAACGACGATGAATTTGTTAAATTACGAAAACATATATTGGAAGGGGAGCAAGTAACACAAGGAGGGGTATTGCGAGTGACTGGAGTACATCATAAATCAGCATTGACTACAAAAGCAAGTGGTTTTACAAGAGGTGATATAAGAATTAAACCGGGTTCCACCATAGAGCCTATTGGAAAAAATGGGTGTTATAAAGCCAAAGTGGAAATATTTGATGGTGTAAACTGGAATCCTAAGATAGGTCCCAATGGTGGTGAAGCATCGTTTTTCCCTGATAAGTGGACACACGAGCAGATATTAGAAGAAATCGCAATGGCGAGAAGTAAAGCAACTACTGCTGATTGGATACCTCCTACTCCTCCACGGCCATCAAGCAATAGTTATGAAATTGTGCTGACTAATAACGATAAAATAGAATTGTATATAGGAAACCTAACAAACACAAGACCATTAACTATTAGTGGTGAAATAAAATCAACATTTCCTATTAATTAAAATAAATGCTATGAGAAATGCGACAAATATTTTCAGTTATGGATTTGGAATAACAATTTATTATAAAAATAATGAACGAAATGTAAGAATTGGCTTAGGTACAGCGGAGCCACAATATCAAATGCTTAATTATTTGAGTGAATATAATTCAATAAATGCAGTTGACGAAGTTCTAGAGGAGTTTAATAAAGTCATAAACGGTGAAAAAGATTTTTGGGGTTGGGGTACAGATTTTTGTTTAATACTTACTAAAAAAGATGTATCTATTATAGATCATCACATCGATCCGCAAACGGGAGAATGGGCATTAGATCCTATCTACAAAACCGAAATTCCTACAGCTTGGTTATTGCAAATGATGAAAGATTGGAAAATTTTCTTGGAAAATAATCCAAAAGAAAAATATAGGTAAGTGAAAATTGATTGTTCCCATATAACTAATCGATTTTCCTGTTGGCTTGAGGCGGTGAGAAATTAAAATGAAAAATTTATACGGTAGTTCAGACAAAGCCTGCATCTTGTCTGCTCTATTCTTGTGGACTGCGCCCACACTTGCACAATACAACTCGCACACAATGTCGAAAGCGTACAGACTAAAAGAAAAAGAAGGACTGTATTATTTGACTTTTCAAATAGTGGGCAGGGTCGATATAATTTATACAACTTGTGTTTGGTAATCGTTTGTGTCTTTTTTTTATCCGATTTGTACATGAATAAAAACAGCACCGGTAATCCCTGATGTACCGACAGCCGAAAAATTTCAAGACAAAAAAATAACCAAACTAGTTGATAAAATATCCGTTCTAAAGGATGAAAAGCAGGTATTATTGTTATATGATTAACTATGGGCGAAAACAACGGACACCACATAAAGGATTTGGGTTACCACTAAGTGTGGTACTATAGGTGTTGCAAGCGTATCCTGCATTATTAAAATCAATTATCAAACCATCTTCCCGCCCTGCATCGTTTGAGTACCATTCTATGTATATGGTACTCACTATAAAATCACTATCATAGGCCACTGTTCCTACTAACGAAGCAAAGCCGTAAGTATCCGAAACCGACGAGCAGCCGGAATTATAAGCCCTTAGGGCAGTACAAACGGTTGCTGCATTACCTATAGAAGAAGTTAGTACGTTAAACTCTACTCTGGTAGGTAATAACCAACCAGGAGGGCATACGCCTTGTACATTTCCGGTAGAGCCGGTGGTACCACCCCATGCCCCATATGCCTCTGCCCATGTATACTTTCTGCCACACTGGTCTTCTGTGCAGCCGGCAATAGCGCCACCTACCGTGGCACTATTGTACAAAGCTAATTTTACATTTTGCGCCAGCCACCAATTATTATCGGACATTCGCACAATCCTGTACAATTTGCTATCGCGCGAATCTTTTATCCACGCCTCCCAGTTTTTTGTACCACTTGTGCGTAATCGACAAGCATGGGTCGCATCAATCAACAAATCGCTTCCGGTGTAAGGGCAAAATGTACTGGGGCAATCGGTTGCATCGGTCAATGTTTTTGGAGCAATGGTCAATGCTGTTACTGCCAATGTTTTTCCGGAAACTACCTGTTTAGTGACGCCATCGGCGGCTATTAAGGTAAAAGGAGGTGTTCCATGGAATGCATATACGCCCGCACTGGCCGTTACATTCGGTGGACAATCGCTTACATGGGCGCACCAATTGTATTTGTCAGGCACCCCGCTTAATGTTACGGTTACTTTCTGGCCGTAGGCACCGCTGTTTCCTTGCAGCCAAAAGCCGCGTCCACCGGCTGTGATGGTAACACCGGAACTTCCGGCATTAACGGCTGTGACTGTGGCACGGCTCCAAACACCGGAACCGGGT
>JAVBNJ010000082.1:0-16743 GCA_031551625.1 Bacteroidales bacterium
AAACAGTGGCGCCTACAACCAGAAAGTAACCGTAACATTAAGCGGAGTCCCTGCCAAATACAACTGGTGTGCCCATGTAAGCGACTGTCCGCCGAATGCAACAGCAAGTAGCGGCGTATATACACTCCATGGTACACCGCCATTTACTTTAACGGCTGCCGATGGCGTAACTAAACAAATAGTTACCGGAAAAACACTGAATGCAGCATCTTTGACTATTGCTCCAACCTCATTGGCCGATGCGACGGATTGCCCCGGAATATTCTGTCCTTATGGTGGCAGCGATTTATATATCGATGCCACACATATATGTCAACAACGCGCAACTGGTGCTAAAAACTGGGAAACCTGGATAAAAGATTCGCGCGACAACAAATTATACCGTATTGTATATATGCCTGACAGCAGATGGTGGATGGCGGATGATTTGAAATATAGAGGCGGTGGTGAATATTTGTGCTGGGGAGGAGATTGCGATACGTATCCGGTGCTGTATGGATGGGGATCTACAACTGCCTGCCCGCAATCGTGGACATACGCCACGGTGGATATGGCTAACGGTTTAGCAGCTATTGTAGGGGCGTCGAATGGAGGAGTGCTGTTAAGCGCTTCTGTCGGAGGAACGGACATATACGGGCTGTCGCTGTCAAGCAGAAAACATGCATATTATTATGATGGTGGGTGGGTATATATGGATCTTGCCGGATCGTATAGGGCTTATTATATGTTAAAACCTAATAACCACGCTTTTTATTTTGCATGGTCGTTTGCCATAATAGTGTCGACTCAAACAGGGGCGTATCCGAATGTGGCGAACGCCGTGAGATGTGTAAAATAGTCTGCGCGGCTTGATGAAGTTTCAAAAAGAAAAACAATTGATCGCATATAGCTGTTTCCTTGTAAAATTTTCCGAAAAAGTGTGGCGTACCTAAAACATTATATCTAAATCCAGCCCTGTAAAATAAGCAGGACTACAGCCAGGCGAAAGTACTATTCCATATTTTATTTTCAACGGGAGAATAAGTTGTAACGGAACACGTAGCCAGGTTGGCATATTGTAGTAGTTAATTTTGAGCAACGACCCGAATTGTATGCCCACCGAAGGGGTAAATATAAATGATGCTTTGCCGTTGTTGAACTGCACACCGGCTTCGGTATAGTTGGACAAACCCAAAAAACGTTTTTCGGCAACCCAAATATCCACATTATTCCGGAATCCTACTCGTATCTGGTGGTCTAAATAAGTAGCATCGGATGCAAATTCGGACAGGGTTTCACCAAAGCTGTACACGAGTGTGTAACCCAACCAATAGTCCACGGTGCCCCGTTTTCCTCCGTATTTGTTATGTGAGTAAAGGCTTACCGGGTTTCCTACATTGATACGGAATTCAAATCCTTCATACGATTTATTGCCAAATGTGGGCGAAAAATTAAGTCCCACTACAAACGAGTTAGCGGTGCGGCTACGTACGAAACTTCGGTAGTACAGCAACTGTCCGGCCTTTTGCATATCGTCCGTAATTTCTACGCTATCGGGAAACAGGGTCGACAAATCGGAATTGAACGGAATAGGTACCAGTTTCAACGCCGGCATGGCTGCAATCAAATAGTCGGGCTGAGCGTCTTCGTCATTGGGAATCCGGTCGTAAAACGGCGTATGCATTTCATCCGTATAGCTTTGCTCGAAAGCATTCCAGATGTCTGTAAGCGAAAATTGCACGGCACGGATAATACGATCGGCTTCTGCCGTATAAATCGGATAATGTATATCCAGCAAGGTGGAGTCTTTCATCCAACTGTTGTGAGTATTGTTGAAAAAACTGTCGCCGTAAGCATGCCAGATATCACCTTCGCGATTCACAACCGTGCATCCTTCCACATTGTAGAAATTGTGTAATGCGTGGTTATTGGTCAGTCCTGCAACCACGGAGCGATTGACGACCAAATGGCCTGATGCGAACGAATCCTCCAAGAAGTGATCGGCAAAACCGTTAAATAGAAAAGCATAAAATAATAATTGTTTTGCTTGTTCGGGATTGCTTGACGCCAACTGGCCGGCCTGCTCGGCCAGGTCAATAGCCAACGCATGAAGCGTAACATACACATTAATCGTATTCGTTTTTTTCAAGGCATTGAATATGCTTTTTACCTGTGCCGGATTTTGGCATTGCTTGATATATTCCTTGTCGAATTTTTTCAGTTGCTGTTGGAATGTATGCCCATAGTCATAAAAATGCGACATGTCGATAGCGGCTTGCAGCAAGTAGCTGAAATCTTTTTTCGTCAGTTTGCCATTCGGCGCCGTAGTATACCCTTGCGCCATATACTGGTTGTGTAGTAGCAATATTTGCTGCATTACCGTATATTTCCGTCGCAACTGCTCTTCCAGCGTTAAAGGGTTTGCAGCATGGTCGCCGCTCAAGCCATTGAGGACACCGTAGCCCACTTGCTCGCCGCCGGTTACCGACAAATCGAGAAAATAAAATGTGTTTGTCTTTTCATCCTGCGCCATGTTCAGGAATTGCAAAAGCAGCGCCGCATTTCCGCTCTTTTGCAACTCGGCCATCAACCGTGTCATTGCCGCATTGCCGATATCTTTGTGTTCGGAGTAATCGTAGGCTGTTGCTTTAACCGAAAAAGCTAACAAAAGAAACAGAAGTAGTTTGTTTTTCATAGTAGCAAAGATACTAAATAACTTTAAGTTAAAATCATCTTTACAATGATCCAAACATTGGATGTTGCTATTTTACGGTTTGCAAAATTTGTCTTGCCACTTCGCCTGTTACATTGCAATTTTCGCCGCATGCTACACCTGATTTATTGAACCGTTCGGCCACGGCATTGATTATTTCGTCGCCCATGCCGGCATCCGAAAGACGTGTAGCCAACCCTAACGAACGGAAGAATTCTTCGGTACGTACAATAGCCTGCTCAATGCGCTCGTCCTCACTTCCGGCTGTAATACCGAATACCCGCTCGCCATATTGCAGCAGCTTACCACGCTTTTGTTCCTTCAATACCCGCAACGTGCCCCCTAAAACAATTGCCAGCGAGGCGCCGTGTGTAATACCGTTCAATGCCGTCATCTCGTGACCGATCATGTGCGTAGCCCAGTCCTGCGTTACACCCATTGCAATAAATCCGTTTAACCCCATGGTGGCAGCCAGCATGAAGTCGGCCATTACATCGTAGTCCTGCTGATTTTTTTGGATAAGCGGCGCTATTTCCAATACTGTTTGTAAAATACTCTCGCTCCAACGATCCATTACATGCGACTGGCCGGGAGCGGTCATGTACTGTTCCATCACATGCACATATACATCTACCAACCCGCAGGCAATCTGGAAGGGTGGTAACGAAAATGTAGTTTCAGGATCAAGAATCGAGAACTCGGGGTAACGACTCACAAACGCATATTTCTCGTGTGTTTCGTTCCGCGAAATAACCGCCGTCGGATTCATCTCCGAACCGGTGGCCGGCAATGTCATAACCGAAGCATACGGAATACCGGCATTAGTTTTGCCTTTCCGGACAATATCCCAGGCATCGCCATCGTAGCTGATACCGGCGGCCACCAGCTTGGTACCGTCGAGCACCGAACCACCGCCTACTGCCAGCAGGAAATCAATATTCTTTTCTTTTCCCAATGCAATAGCTTTGCGCAATGTTTCCACCGAAGGGTTCGGTTCAATCCCCCAGAACTCAATGTAATTGTGGCTTTTCAACGCAGCCGTCACCTGGTCGTAAACACCATTCTTCTTTACACTGCCACCGCCAAAAGTGATCATGACTTTTTTATCGACCGGTATCAATGTCGTCAATTGTGCAATTTGTCCTTTGCCGAATACCAATCGGGTCGGATTTTGGAAACTGAAATTTTTCATAATCGGATATAATTTAAAATATGATTTTCTATACGGATATTACGAATTGCAAATTTAAGCATTATAAAGAGATTAAATCGTATCTTTGTATCGGAAAATTTAAAATTTATGACAGATCAAAATTACTACAACTTATCCGTCTCCGAAACAGCACACAACCTCCAGACCTCCATCACCAACGGCCTTAGCGCCGACGAAGTAACCCGCCGATTGACTAAATACGGGCACAACGAATTCGAAAAAAAGAAAAAGAAAAGTCTCTTTGTAAAATTCCTGGAACAGTTCAAGAGTTTTATGATTATCGTACTGCTGGTAGCTGCTGTTATTTCGGGAGTTATTGGTTTTCTTCATGGCGAAGGGTTTACCGATGCCATCATTATTTTGGCTATTGTTATTTTAAATGCGATCATAGGTGTAGTTCAGGAAGCTAAAGCCGAACAATCGCTCGAGGCATTGGAGAAAATGTCGGCACCGCACTGCAAAGTGGTGCGCGATGGGCAGGTACAGGTCGTTGAATCGCATGGATTGGTACCGGGCGATGTGGTCATATTGGAGACCGGCGACTCCATACCCGCCGATTTACGACTGGTAGAAGCCGTAAACCTGAAAGTATCCGATGCGGCATTGACCGGCGAATCGGTTCCCGAAGAAAAATTTATAGAAGCTATCGGGGGCGAAGTAGCATTGGGTGACCGCGATAATCTTGGCTTTTCGTCAAGTAGCGTAACATACGGGCGTGGAAAGGGCATTGTAATTTCTACCGGCATGCATACCGAAATCGGAAAGATTGCCGCGATGATTCAATCGGTCGCCGAAACGAAAACACCCATGCAGCAAAAACTCGACAAGCTCGGGAAATTTTTAGGCATTGCCGCATTGATTATTTGCGCACTGATTTTCTTAATCGGCGTCCTTTACGGGCACGACTTATTGCAGATGTTTATGACGGCTGTGAGCCTTGCCGCCGCTGCTATCCCCGAAGGGTTGCCGGCCGTATCGACCATTGTATTGGCAGTGGGCGTACAGCGGTTGGTAAAGAAAAATGCCATTGTCCGCACATTACCCTCGGTAGAAACATTGGGTAGTACCAGCGTTATTTGTTCCGACAAAACAGGCACGCTCACTCAAAACCGGATGACGGTCGTACGCTTGTATGTCAATGGCACGATCTCCGAAACGTCGCAAGCCCTGAACAATGAAATGAGTTTGTTGCTCCAATCATCTATTTTAGCAAACGATGCCAAACTAAGCCAAAACGACGACGGAACATGGCGCACCACAGGTGACCCCACCGAAACGGCGCTGCTGGATATCGGCTTGAAACATTACCTGGACAAGAACGTACTCGAAGCAAATTTACCGCGCGTAGCCGAAATTCCTTTCGACTCCGAGCGTAAAATGATGACCACCGTGCATCATACAGGCAGCGAGTCGTTCAAAGTATATACCAAAGGCGGAGTGGACGAATTGCTGGTTTGCTGCGACCGTATTCTGATTGAAGGTGAAATTAGAACGCTTACCGAAACCGAAAAGGAAACAATTCGGGAAGCAAATAAGAAAATGGCCGGTAATGCCTTGCGCGTGCTGGCTGCAGCCACTAAAGAAATCAATTGCCTGCCGGGAAAAATAGAACCGGACACGTTGGAAAATGAATTGATATTTATAGGAATGCTGGGGATGATAGACCCACCGCGCGAAGAAGTAAAAGGAGCCGTAGAGAAATGCCGGACAGCCGGTATTAAACCGGTAATGATTACCGGCGACCATAAAATTACCGCCGTAGCTAGTGCCGATTCATTAGGTATTAAACATTTTGAAGAAAAGGTGCTGACCGGCGCCGATGTCGAAAAAATGTCGGATGATGAATTGCAACAGAATGTAGAAGATATTGCCGTATACGCCCGCGTATCGCCGGAACACAAAGTGCGTATTGTAAAGGCATTCCAGCATCGCGGCGAAATCGTTGCAATGACCGGTGACGGGGTGAATGATGCGCCGGCGTTGAAATTAGCCGATATTGGGGTAGCCATGGGTATCACGGGCACTGATGTGTCGAAAGGAGCTGCTGATATTGTCCTGGCCGACGATAACTTTGCCACTATTGTATCGGCCGTGGAAGAAGGCCGCCGTATTTATGACAATATACTTAAGGCTATTCAATTTATGCTGTCGACCAACATCGGCGAAATTGTAGTGCTGTTTATTGCCGTACTGGCAAACTGGGATTCCCCATTGCTCCCCATACATATCTTGTGGATTAACCTTGTGACTGACAGTTTACCGGCATTGGCGCTGAGCGTCGATCCGGCGGCAAGCGATACCATGCGCCGCAAACCGATCCCGTCGGGGGGAAATATTATGAACCGTGAATTCTCTATCCGCGTATTCCTGCAAGGCACCATGATCGGCCTGTTGTCGCTGACAGCCTTTCTCATCGGGTCACGCTTTAGCGAAGGAGCCAGCGTAGCAGTTGGACAGACCATGACTTTTGCAGTGCTTGCATTGTCACAGATGGTACATGTATTCAACGTCCGGTCGACTTATTATTCGGCTTTCCGCGGTATGTTCTCGAACAAACACCTGTGGGGTGCCATTGCCATTGTCGTACTACTTATGCTCACCGTACTGGAAGTCCCTGCATTGCACAATATCTTCCACCTTACTACGCTTAACAGCACGCAATGGATGTGGGTCGTTATTTTAACATTTGCACCTCTTCCGTTGGTAGAATTGGTTAAAGTTATACGACGTTCGATTTTGAGAAAATAACTATGCCTATTGACTATCTTTAACTCAAATTTATTATGAAAAAATTACTCATAGTTCCCTTAGCCGCCCTGTTGTTCCTGGCATGTGGCAACAGCCAGCCGAAGTTGGCCGAAGGCGAAACATTGGTTACCTTTGTGCAAGGCGTTACTACGGCTGTTTTTACCAATCATCTCGATAGCCTGGCTGACTCGCGGACTTTTGTGCTCGATGCCAAAGAAGGGCAAACCCTGGTGGCCAGAATAGCGACCAACACCATGCCGGCGAATGTGCGTATTCATCAACTCATCGGCCCGGCCGGTGCTGCCGAAGGCCCGTTTGGCCCTGAAGTTACTTATACGTTTCCCGAAACCGGTCGCTGGAAACTAATTGTAGCCGAAAGCAACATGGTGGGAGAACCCTACGTGGGTGCTTTTACATTGACGGTAGAAGTAAAATAGCTTAACAGTTAGAAGCTATCTACAAGTCCATTATTTCCGTACGCTGCTTATGGACAAAAGCCTGATAAGTGGCGCCGGAAATAACTTGCGGATACGAAAGTATTTCTAAATGCAACGGCCCCATTCCCGCATGATAAGGCGGCTGTAAGTGATAAATATTGTTCTCGTGAAACCCCAAACGTTTGTAAAAATTCAAGCGCCGGTTGGTAATCTCATCAACCGGCGGTTCTATTTCGAGCAACACCGGTGTAGCCGATTCGGCCATCCATTCTTTCAGGAAACGGCTGCCATAGCCACTTGAATGCAAATCGGGATGAATGGCATAGTGCTCGGCAAAACGTACGCCCGGGCATTCCCACCACCCGATGAGGCCGTGTATTCTCCCGCATTCCACCCACATTTCCAAATGAAAATCGGGGTTGGTAAACACACGCGCATAGCTCTCTTTTGTCCGGCGTTCGCATAAAGGGAAAGCCGGTTCGTAGAGCTCCCAGAACGCTTCGAACAACGGGTGCGTAATACTATTGATGGTAATCCTATTCATATTTTTGCCCACGAATTAGAGATGCACATTGAGACATTAAATAAGATTTACACTAATTCTCGTTTGCTCCGCAAACCAATTCGTGAAATAGTTGTATTACCTCTTGATTCGTTTTAAAAATTCGTGCCATTTGTGTAATTAGCTTCGCTGAGCTTACGGTTCGTGGACAAAACCTGTTCTAGTATTTATTGTGGCTGTATATTTGCTCCAGCGGTTTGCGCACCTTTTCGCGCGGCGTATCGTCGGCCTGCCCAAGGGCAATGAGCAATGGGATACGCCTACTCCGCGGTATGCCCAACAGTTGCCTCACCTTCTTTTCATTGAACCAGCCTACGATACAGGTACCGAGCCCCAGCTCCGCAGCTTGCAGGCAAAAATGTTCCGCGGCAATACCAATGTCGATCAATGTATATTCCTTGCCTTTCAGCACGCTGCCGATAGCAGAAGTAAGGTTTGGTTTCTCTAATACTACAGCCACAATAACCGGCACCTGCAACAAAAACTTATTCATACCCATGCCGGCTGCGGCTTCGCCCACCTGGTTTTTCAATGCAGCATCGTCGATCACCACAAATTTCCACGGCTGCGCATTGCAAGCCGACGGCGCCAACCGCGCTGCTTCAATGCACTGCATGATAGCACCGGCAGGCACTGCATCGGCTTTGTATTTACGGACACTTTGCCGTTTAGTAGCAAGTTCTTTAAACATAATTATTTTTTTCGAGCAGCAATTGACAGGATAATACCTAATGCCACGCCAAGCAATGCGGCAAATAAAACTTGGAACTCGCCAGGCAACATAAACGTAATAGTGTGTGCAGGGAACCAGAAAAACGGAATGGTTTTTTTGAAGACGAAACCCCATTGGACATCCCAGTTTATAGCTTTAAACGATGCAGCCATATTAATAGGATGACTGAAAAATCCTTTCACTGTCCCATTATTTCGCATAATGTGCATATCGGTAATTTTATGGAATGTCATGAAAACCGGTGCAAAAATACAATTCATCGCTACGCTTGTAGAAAAAGCGATCAACAGTCGTATGGCAAAATCGGCAGATGCTATATCAACACCCATTTTTCCTAGAAAAGCCGGAGTCCCTACTTTGAAAATCATCATGGCCATACTAATGCCCATTCCTAAAAAGCCCCAAACAATAGCGCGCGGAAGCAAGCCGAAGCCCTTTTCATTATAGGCGCCTTTTGAAATACGCAACCCTATTGACTCACCGGCTGTCGCTAAAATAGCAAACTTCAGAAATGCCATGACCATCGGGTGGGCATCTGTAGTGCTCTTGAACCAATCATAAGCCGGTTGAAAAATAAAAAACGGCAGAAAAAAAGCGATAAAGCAAACGCCGAAAATAAAATCTTGTTTTTTCATAATAAATAGTTGTTTAGGTTACTATATTTAAATAACTAACTTAATTGATATGATATATATTATTTTGTATTAAATTTTTATATTATTTTATTTAATAAATAATTTTGATAAAAATTTATTATTAAATTGCAAATATAGCTATTATTTGTGATTCTTTTTTTATCTTTGGTAAAGCATAATCTTTAAAAAACTACTTATGAAAACGCTTCATTTAATCCTGCTTCTCGGATTGGCTTTGTGTGCATGCAATCACCAGAAAGAAACACAAAACGCAAAGTTGGCATACACTTCGACTTTCAGTTCAGTACCCATTACCAGCCTTTCGGCTTCGGGTACGCCGGGTATACTATACATGGGACTGGAGAATGGCGACGTAGTAGTTAAAAATTGGCTTGCCAATGTACAAGATACCATTGACGCCGGCAACGACCGCGTGTACGATGTTTACGAACATACGACGGATACATTATTGGTTGGTATCCGCGATGAAGGGTTGAAATTAATTGTTAAAAAACAATTAGACAAAAATTATAAAATAGCTGATAAGGGGACACGCTACAGTGTTTACAGCATTGCGTTTGATTCAACAACTAACATGTTTAATCTGGGGACGAGTAATGGTTGTTATCGTTTGCCGGCTGGTGCACTTTGTCCTCAGGACAATCTACTTCCGTTTGTGTTGAATGACGAAAAGCATTCAGCAGTGAGCAAGGTAATTTGCCGCAATAGCGAAGTATATATGGCTGCCGATTCGGGGTTGTATATTGTACGCAAAGCACAGAGCAAACCGGAAGAATTTTTCAAAGGGCAACGGGTAACTACCATTACGTTGGAAGGTGATAGGCTTTGGGTATCGCGGGATACGGGCATTCAGCGAATGAAAGTGGATAGCATAGACGAAAAAGCGCCGTTTATTGCCGATGGTAAATACTTCGCATGTGCCACGCACGGCTCCGATAGCTGGTTGTTGGCGCAGTCGTTTTTGCTTTATGAAAAAGATGGTGTCCGCTACCGGCACGAGCTGCCCGACGGCATCAACATGAAAGGGAGGCAGCTTGGGTTGATAGACAACAATTATTTTTACGTGGCCTACAAAGAGGAGTTGCTGGCTTTTCCGCTGCATCAGAATATTACGGGAGCTGCCAACAATATCGTAGCTGTTAGCGACGGCTACGGCACGGGCGATGCGGCCCATTTCATCACTGGCGATGGCCGGCTTCACCGGTACAGTTTTTTAAATAACCCGGATAACCGCTCAGAAGAGGTGGGTTGTATCGGCAATTTGCCGAAAATTGAAAGCGGCATTAATAAATTTATTCAAGTCGGGAAAGATAGTTTTTACCTGGCTACGGACAAATGCCTGTACCGGATTAACCATCGAAAAGCTACGCTTGTAAAAGATTTAGGCGCAGATAGCAACAATGATTTTAAAATATTGTGTTATTCCGGCGAAAAGTTGTATGTGGGCACACGGCATTTCCTAGGTGTATTCGACGAAAAAACGGACAGCATCATTCCGGTGTCGGTAAAAGTAGACGAGGCTGTTGACACCACGGATTTGTATGTGACAAATATTGCCGAAGATGCACAGCGACATCTTTACGTACTGACATTGCATAAAGGCTTGTTCGTAAAAACAAAAAACGATACTTCATTTACAAAAGTCGATATTATTGAAAAGCTAGGAAATTCGTTGGGTATGACTATCAATGATGAAACGGTATTTATGAAACTTTCAAAAGGAAGTTATAAATACCATCAAGGGAAGGTAGATTCTATAAAGTCTGAACCCAAAAGTATACGCGCAATAGCTACCGACAAAGGTAGTAACCAGATTTTTATTATTGGGTATTATGGTGTATCGCGCATCAACATTACAGATACTTCGTGGCTCCATCAAATAACTTACGGTAACGATATTCCCTTCGACAAGGCCAAAATAGCTGTGAATAATAACAATATTTTACTGGGTTCTCGTTATGGGCTATTTTTGTTTGAAAAGAATCAGCTAAAACCGGTCTACATTGATAGTAAAGAAAAATTTCAGTGGTGGATGATTGTTTTTGGAGTAGTAATTTTGGTAAGCATAGTCTTATTGGTTGGATTTCTCAATAAAATACTACAAAAAATCAAGAGAAGACAAATAAAGAAAGATATAAAAACGCTAGTGCGTTCACGTATAAACGGAGATAACGAGAGCTTAAAATTGCGTTGTAAAAAGATGATAGCTGATTACAAACATGATTTACAGTTGCTGTGGTCGTCTATTATTATTAAAGAAGATGATGAACGATGCTACATTGCTATTTTGTATTGTATTGAGGACATCATGCCACAAGATATTTATGACACGTTGGAAGTTTTATTAGAGAACCCTCAAAAAGATACTTTAGCAATTGGTAGAGAACGTTATCAAATCCATCTAAAACTAGAAGAATTGCGCAACAATAAGAATAAAAAAGCAATGAATAGCCCGTTGCTCAATTTCCTTTATGAACGGACAAAAAGGGTAAAGCCTCCTAAGATTTAACAGAAAAAGTCATGCTAATTTGCTTATTATTAATTTGTTGAAAAATCTGGAGAATTGCTAAAAAATTTGGATAAACTAAATATAGGATAGGAAAACACAGGGTTGTACATTTGCAGCATAAAACGCGGTCATTGATATGTTGCTACGGAGGCCCATGTGTTTAACTCCTGTTTGGTAAGTGGTATTGGTTTGTTGCAAATTTCGTATCTTTGTGTCCTAATCAATAACACTGTGTATGTAAAAACAAACAGAATTTAACATATTGTGTAAAGCATTTGGCTTTATTACTTGTAGATTCAAAAAACACCACATTTAGAATCCAACTACTGGTAATAGGCGAGTGTTCCATGATTAAAAAGCATGGGATTCTCCGTTTTTAGTTGGATGGGTACGTGGTGTACCTTTGAATCTGAAACGAAGACCCATGCTTTTGATTTTTATATAGATTGCTAAAGTGTGAAATGTATTAACGCAAACGTTAATGTTATTAACTGACTATCAAATATTTATGTTTTGCAATATGAAAAAAAATTATAACCTTTGCAGTCTATTTTACCTATGAAAATGCAAGAAGAACTTCATGTCGGAAAACTGATAAAAGAGCGTATAGATAGTGAAAAATTATCGAATACGGAAGTGTCTAAGCGGCTTGGTAATCATCGCACAGTGTTGAATCATATATTCCGGCAGCCGGGAATTGAAATTCATAGGCTGGCCGAAATTTCGGACGCTTTGGAATACGATTTCATTAGCCACCATTTTTGTAAGCGGTGTGCTGCCAATCGGAATGGAACAGCACTCACAAAACAATTGCACCTTAGCCAAGCCGAGATGAAAGTTTTAATGGAAAATAAAAATGCACATATTGTACTAGAAATAAAAATAAAAGAATAAATAAATTAAAAACCTAACGATCATGAAAAAATTCATTTTTGGAGTATTGGTACTATTTCTGTTGCCTGTGTTTATGCAGGCGCAAAGCCGGGAAACAATCTATTTAAAAAACGGCTCTATTATTAAAGGAACAATAATAGAACATGTAATTGGCGAGACTATAAAAGTGCAAACCGCCGATGGGTCTATCTTTGTGTATAAAGAAAGCGAGGTCGATAAAATTGAACAGGCGAAAGAACCGGAGCCGGCGACAATACAAACGCCCGAGGTAGTGCAGCCGGTTAGCATTACTCCAACCACGACTATAGTAGTGACACCTCCCTTCGAAGGTTGGAAAATAGGGGTAGGTGCCGGTTGGGATTACCGGTGGTATCCTTCTTCTTCGGGAGATCAAACAATAGAAACTCTAAGGTCAGGAGCAAATTTCGAAGGACATGTTTTTGCCGAATATTGCCCAGGTAATAAGCTTGGCTTTGAATCGGGTTTAATGTATTCGTTCCGTAAGATTTACTTTCCTGGCTCAACAACTGATATAAATGCACACTATTTCGGATTTCCACTAACATTTAAATACTATATGGGTAAACAGAAAAACAGTTTTCACGGTTTCGTTAGCCTATATTGCAATTTTTTGGTAGGTTCCAAACTTACCGGTACTACCTCTTCAGGCGTAAGTGGAAGCGCATCTGTATCGGATTATCTCGGAGCAGTGGATTTTGGCCCTGCTATTGGATTTGGCGTTGCCGGCTTCGTGTTCGAAATGGGTTACTCATGGGCTAATTTTTGGAATAGCGATAACTTCGAAAAAATGACCGGCGCGCCTATTAACAGTACGGCTCGATATATTCGCTTAAGCTATACATTACCTATTTTAACCCTTAAGAAATAATGAAAAAGATTAGTTGTTTAGTTCTCTTTCTCGCCTTTGCCCTTGCAGGATTGGCGCAGACAAAAGATGTAGTGTACCTCAAAAACGGCTCTATAATCAAGGCCAACATTTTGGAATATAAAATGGGGGAAAGCATTAAATTCGAAACCGCCGATGGCTCGGTGTATGTATATGCTGTGGGCGACGTGCTGAAAACAACCAAGAATACAGAAGCGCTCAACGAACCGGCAAGCACTGTAAAAGGCGAAGCCCCTTTTGACGGGCAGTATCTAACGGATATTGACGGTAACAAATACCGCACGGTAACCGTCAATGGTATGGTGTGGATGGCCGAAAACCTGCGGGCAAAACACTATGCTGACGGCATGCCTGTTAGCGAAGGAGAAAAAAAGTACTGTTCCAAAAATGAAGAGTATTTGAAAAAATATGGACTCTTGTACAATTGGCTGGCCACAATGCGAATTGAAGAATACGATCATAATGCAACCCAAGGCCACGTGCAAGGTGTGTGCCCCACTGGGTGGCATGTGCCAACTGTCGATGAATACTACCGGGCAATGGGTGGCAAACCGGCCGACAAAGCCGCCAGGAAGAAAATAGAAAACGAATTTATGGCAACCGAAGGTTGGGACAAGGGGAAAAATGGGAATAATGCATCGGGCTTTACTGCTTTGCCTGCCGGACAAAAAGGGCCATTCGGATCCTGTAATGTTGGGGCGGGGCAAGCGGCTTTGTTTTGGACGGCTACCAGCCTTGGTAATATATGGCAGAGTTTATACTATGTCGGGTTTCCCAGTAAAGGTAATAAGATTGTAGATATTATGTATGACTCTTCTTGTCTATCGGTACGCTGTGTAAAAAATTACTAAAAACAAATAACTATGAAAGCAACAAAATTATTCGCATTACTCGCACTGTTGTGTGCGAGTATTGCATTTAGCGCCTGCTCTAAAGATGAGAGCGATTCAATCGTCGGTACTTGGCGTTTCAACGATTCCAATGTTATTCTTTATTGGGACAACGATGTTTATAATGCCAAAGAAGAGGGGGATGTAGAAATGCTGGACGACTTCAATCGTACTTACCGGGGACTGTTCTTTACTTTCAACGGGGGTAAACTAATAGCTACTATGAATGGGCAGACAGGCTCGGCAGGAAGCTACACAATCTCGGGCGATAAAATTACAATAAAGGACGGTTCTTCTGTCCTGCCAATGACCTATAAAGTATATGGAAATAAATTGGACTTACTGTTCAACAGATCTTCAATGGAAATGTTTATGGGAGCGCTACCCAATGAATTATATATGTTTGACGAAGTAGAATTTATTTTAACATTCAATAAAGTCGATTGATGAAAGCGAAACTGTCGAATATATTTTGCATTATAGGTGGAATTGTATTTATCCTTTCGGGCATTGGAAAAATGTTTGATGCCACACAATTTGCTAATTTAATAACAGATTATGGTTTTGGTTATTTATCTTTAACCGCGCCGGTTATTATCTTGGCGGAATTAGCCATAGGGCTTTGCCTGTTATTAAGATTTGAAAGAAAAAAAGTATTGCTGTTGGCAGGTGCTATGTTACTGGTTTTTACAATAGCCTATTTTTATGCCCATACAATACAAGGTGTGACTAACTGCGGTTGTTTTGGCAACATAAAACAATTGGAATTTGCACCGGTTGCTGTTTATAGCAGAAATGTAGTATTGTTAGGAATGTTTGCCTTTGCATTCTTTTACTTACCACAAGAAACGAACAATAAATCGGTGCTACCGATTACCGTTTTTTCACTCATTATGCTTTTTTCTGCTTTTTATACAGGCTATACTTTTCAGGGCGAAAAGAAAAAAGGAAAGCTGTCGCGACATCCGCTTATTGAAAAACCGGTAAAAGAAACAATGCTACCGGAATTTTATACATTTCATAGCGATTCAACGTATGCAATTTGCGTGTTTTCTTACCGGTGTTCCAATTGCTGGAATTATATGGAGAACCTGAATCGTTATAGCGAGTCGCCGGAAATAGACCATGTGATTGCTTTTGCGGCAGGCGAAGATACCAACAATGAATTTGCAGCGTTTTTTAAACCCGCATTTAAAATACAACCGGTAGACGAGGCAAAAATATCAAAACTCACACCCGTTTCGCCGACTGTGCTGTATATTCAAAATGACACTATTCGGCATGTTATACAAGGAATTGTTCCTTCTATCTACAGGTTTGAAAAAGATTATTTGAACGATTAATCTAACTAGTTAATTAAACACACAATTATTATGAAAACAAAAATTTACTCTATTATTGCAAGCAGTATGTTAATGCTTGCAGCGTTGTTATTTTTCGCAAGTTGCGACGATGTGAGTAGCGGAGGAACCACTGAAAAATATTGCCATGACAAAGATCTACTATACTGTGATACTGATGGTGGAAAATGTTGTGACACTAGCACTCCTTGGCATGATGGACACGGCACTTGTTACAGTTCTCAATCTTATTGCAGAGGTTCTGGCTGGGCTTGTGTAAGATGTCACTAAATGATGAATCAAAATTATTTAAACAATAATAAAAACAACTTATTATGAAAACAACAAAATTATTCGCTTTAATTGCACTGTTATGTGTGTGTATAACATTTACCGCTTGTTCTAAAGACGAAGAAACCAATAATGCCGACATTGTGGGCACTTGGAAGATGGCGGCTATCAAAGCCGGTGGTGTGGAAATACCCGTATCTATGGCTGGAATGACACTTTCTATTACATTTAAGTCCGATGGAACATGGTACGGGCAATCGACAGGTACGCCGGTATCATTCGGAAGCGGCACCTATAAACTGTCGGGCAATAACCTTTCCGTTAAAGAGCAGGGCATTACCTATAATTGGACAATTGCCCAACTTACTGCCAAACAGCTTGAAATTAACTGGGCGGAACAAAGTTTATCTATGATATTTGACCGGAAATAAACATCGTTCGCAAAGCAGACAGGATTATGAGAAAACTATTTTTATTGGTAATAGTAAGTTCAGTTGTTGTTACCGGCTATGGCCAGAAACCAACGACTGCCGTGCCAGATAAAGACCTAGAGGGAACGATTACTGCCAATATTTCGGAAAATACATTGATAGATATTCCGGGCTTTGGGCCGGGACGAATTCGTTGGGCTGCTCCTAATAACCTCTACCTTTATGCTTATGGGGGGGATAATGGGGGCGTATCTGTTTATGATATGGGAGCGATGAAAGGTTTAAGCAGTATTGCCAGTATACCTCAATCTGGTTATACCAATCCTCAAGTTATCAATAGTACGGTAGCCTGTGAGGCAGGACATGGTTATGTGCTAAAACTTCAGAATAATGCAGGTACTATATATGTTCGCCTTTATGTAGAAGAATCTCTAATCAAC
>JAVBNJ010000007.1:0-30399 GCA_031551625.1 Bacteroidales bacterium
TATTACGGCAATAACCGATGCTACAAATTGTCCGGGAATAGTGCCGGCATGTTGCGGTAGTCGTGATGAGTATGTTAGCTCATCAGGCTGTTGTACATCAGGGCTTACATTGGTTGGCGGTTATTGCCGGAACTTGGTAGCTGACGATGCCAGTAGCTACACAGCTTTGGGTTTTGAAATTAAGAAGACACCTCTTTCTTTATGCAGAAATTGCAATCCGGTTTGCCCCAGCGGCTGGCGCTACCCGACTTCTAACGAAGCAAGAGGCATGTTTCTGGCAAACTCATATATCGAGTGGAGTAAACCGGCGGTTTGTTATTTGGGAATCAGAACCTCTACATCTGTTGGAGTATGTGATAGAAGTTCTTTGTATGGACCTTTTGCCATTATAAAGGTATGGAGTTGCTCGCCAGACTGTGCAGATGGTTATGGTAGGATATACGATTCTATTGACGTAAATCAAATTTGTATTCGCTAACGGTTTCTTGCCGATCGGGCATATGCGATTCACCTGTTGTAGCAGCAACAAAAAAGTAGCAAACAACCTTGGTATTTGCTACTTTATTTTTTTGCGAAAACGCCACGTTTATTCGTGATGATGCTCGGCCGCCTGTGCTTCTTCAAATGTCTTGTGCACCGTACTGTGCGGATGTTCCACCGGCGAATAAATAGAATACAATTTCAACGGTTTGTCGCCAATGTTTACAACGTTGTGCCACTTGCCCGCCGGTACAAATATAGCAAAATCAGCTTCTGCTGTTTGCATACTCGCAATGGTTTCTTTAGTATCGCCCATAAATATTTCGGCGCTGCCTTCTTCAATACGCAAAAACTGTTCTATGTTCGGATGCATCTCCAAGCCGACTTCGCCATTTACAGGAATCGACATCAATGTTACCTGCATATTTTTACCTGTCCACAAAGCCGTGCGAAAATTTTCGTTAGCCAACGTGTAAGCATCAATATCCAGCACCACTGGTTGCGGACCATAGTCCTGTAATACCACATCAACTACTCTTTCTTCCACAACTTTTGTTGGCTGATTGCACGACAACACTGTAGTTATGCCCAGCAATGCGGCGGCGCCAATAATAAAAAGAATGAATGTATTTTTCATAGCTTTTAAATTTTAAATGGATTAAACCTAAATTTATCGTTACAAATATACAACAAATTCGTATATTTGTAGTAAATTTAATCATTATTGATGACCGATGAAATATAATACAGAAAGTACCGTTGAGCAATTTTTCAGAGCAACTGATTTATATCAAGAAAATGACAAGTTGTTACGCAAAATCCAAACTATTACAGTTGATAATTATGTAGTATTAGGCCAGTTGACAGCCTTGCGTTTTCTCGAATGGGTATGCATGAATCCAGGTGGCGTAGTAGCTTTGCCAACGGGAAAAACTCCGGAATTTTTCATCAAGTGGATGCAGCACTATTTGACGAATTGGGAAAAAGAATCCAACGGTGGTATGCTCGAAAAGGTTGGCCTCAAAGGCAAGAAGCCAGACTTCCGCTCGTTGTCATTTTTCCAGTTAGATGAATTTTTTCCTATCAACCCGGAACACGAGCGTTCGTTTACCTATTTTGTAAAGAAATTTTACATTGATGGTTTTGGCTTCGATCCCGCCAAAACACACCTGATAAACACGTATCACCTGAACCCCGAGCAGCAAAAAATAATGGGCAATATCCGTTCGCTCGAAGAACTGTTTGCCGATGGCATCGACCTTTCGTTGCGCATCCAGAAGCCCACCGCCGAGATGGAGCGCCGCCGCCAGAAAGCCATCCGCCTGTACGACGAGTTTTGCCAATCGTACGAAGCCGAAATCCGCAAACGGGGCGGTATCGGTTTTTTCCTTGGCGGCATTGGCCCCGACGGGCACATCGCATTTAACGTAGCCGGCTCAAGCCACTACTCGCACACACGCCTCACGGGCATTAACTACGAAACGCAGGCCACCGCAGCCACCGACCTGGGCGGCATTGAACTCGTACGCAAAAAAGCGGTAATTACCATGGGGCTCGAAACCATTACCTACAATCCCGACACAGTGGCAGTGATTATGGCCGCCGGTCAATCGAAATCGCAAGTGGTGGCAAATGCCATTCAGCAAGACCCGCAACTGGCCTACCCTTCTACTGCGTTGCAAAAATTGGAGCACGCCCGTTTCTTCGTTACACGCAGCGCCATGTCCGAAATGAAACTCGCGCCACAAGCTGTTGAAAAATTGTATCGTGAAAATATTTTGGCGCCGGAATACCCCGAGAAATTGGCAGTAGATGCTTGTTTGAAGAACAAATGTAAATTAGCAAAATTTCCGGAAACACAACAGGAAAAAGACGAAACACTGCAACTGGCAACCGCTATCAGTAGAAAAACAGCTAATGATTTATTAAAAAATACGCACAGCAATATTGAGAAAAAAATAGCATTGGGCTTGGAAAGCTTCAAAAACCAACGCTTCCTGCATACCGGCCCGCACCACGACGATATTGAGTTGGCTTATTTCCCGCTATTGCACCACCTCGTTCGTTCAAAAGAAAACGAGAACCACTTTGTGTACTGCACCAGCGGTTTCACATCGGTTACCAACGACTACCTTCGCTCGTGCTTTGAAGCATTAGGAAACAACATCGACAGCGGGCATCTCGATTACAGTATCGGCTACGGTAACCTGTTCCGCCCCGAGAAAGCGCAAGACGATATTACGGGCTACTTGCAAGGCATTGCCTACCAGGACAAGGACAAACAATCGCTATATGTAAGCTCGCGGTTGGCACGCAACATAGCCGCCTACCTATCGAGCGAAAAAGTAGAAGAAGTGCGCAACTTTATCCACGAAAACATTGCGCTCATCAATAACCTGCAGGCCGGGCGTCGCGAGCCGTCGGTCATCCACATGTTCAAAGGCTGGCTACGCGAGTTCGAAGCCGAATTAGTGTGGGCGCATTTCGGCATCGGGAAAGACAAAGTGCACCACCTGCGCCTACCGTTTTACTCCGACGATATTTTCCCGCAATACCCCGACTTTGAAAACGACGTGGTGCCAGTGCTTAATTTGTTGCGTAGCATCAAACCCACGATTATTACCCTGGCACTTGACCCCGAGGGAAGCGGCCCCGACACACATTTCAAAACGTTGATTGCATTGAGTGAAGCCATCGACAAGTACACTGCCGAATTCCCTGAAATTCCGCTGCAAATATGGGGTTACCGCAATGTGTGGTCGCGCTACAAGATACACGAAGCGAATGTTATTGTTCCCGTATCGTTGAACTCATTTGCCGTGCTACACAACATGTTCAACTCGTGCTTCCTTAGCCAGAAATCGGCCTCGTTCCCCAGCTACGAGTACGACGGCACGTTCAGCGAACTCGCACAACGCGTGTGGGTAGAACAGTTTCAAGACCTTGTAAAACTCATGGGCAACGACTATTTCTACAACTCTGCCAACCCGATGATGCGGCGTTCGTATGGCGCTATTTATTTAAAAACGATGACCTACAAAGAATTTTCCGACTTCATGAAACCCGTTCGCCGCTTGCTAACCATGAAAGAAGGACTAACGAAATAGTAGTGCGCTTATCGCAACTTTAAACCTGAAACTAAAGCAAGGGACTACAAAGCCGCGCCAACGATTCTTTCATTTTCGATACCCAACTGCGCCGCTGCCACCAACGCAAGCGAACCAGGCGGCTGTAACCCATATCCACGCGGAACTGTTCTTCGAGTTGTTGCGCAATTTTTTCGTCGTAGATGAGCGAAATGATTTCAAAATTATGCTCGAGGCTGCGCATGTCCATATTCGCCGAACCCACAGCAGCAAAGCTTCCGTCAACCGTAATTACTTTCGAGTGATTGAATCCGCGTTGGAATAAATAGACTTTCACACCTGCTTCCAACAATTCCGAGAGATATGAAAGCGTACTGAAATAAACCATCTTCGAGTCAGATCGCGCCGGAATAATCAGCCGCACATCGACTCCGCTCAACGAGGCGGTTTTAATAGCGGTAAGAATACTTTCATTCGGCGTGAAGTACGGCGTTGTAATGTAGATATGATCTTTAGCCCTTGCTATAGCTGCAAAATAGGCCTGCATCACGCTGGCCCAGTCACTGTCCGGGCCGCTTGAGGCAATTTGCAACGAGCACACGCAATTCGTCTGGTACATCGGGTAATAGCGGATACGTTGCCCCAATTGCTTGCCCGACACAAAGTACCAATCAAGCAAAAAAATTGCCTGCAACGAAAGTACCGACTCTCCCTCTACACGCATGTGCGTATCGCGCCATGCGCAGAACTGGCCGCCATCAATGTAACGATCGGCAATATTGATACCACCCATAAAACCAATACACCCATCAATTACCAGTATCTTCCGATGGTTGCGATAATTTACTTTCGTATTTAAAAGTAAAATATGCACTTTCGAAAACGGATAAATTTCCACACCTGCATCTTTCAACGCTTGTATGTATTTTTTAGACAAGCTCCAACTTCCCACATCATCGTATATCACACGTACCTCAATGCCTTCACGCGATTTCTCTATCAACAGATCTTTTATTTCATTCCCTATTTTATCGTCGGCTATAATATACGATTCGAGGTGAATACTGTCCTTTGCCATGCGTATAGCGGCCTTGATGGCATCGAACGTATCAGAACCATTGTTATACACATCTACTTTGTTATGCTCCGTGTAAATGGCCTTGCTATTGTTAAGCAGCAACGTAATAATATTTTTATAGCGCGACACCACATCCGACGCTTGTATATCAGCCTTGCGAAACATGGCCACCTGACGCTTGCTCAACTGATCTACCGCCACCATATCCTGCAACCCCTTGCGGTTGAATATTTTTTCCTTGCGGTAGTTGCGCCCAAAAAACAAATAAAAAATCAACCCGACCAACGGAAATGCAATCAGCACCACACTCCACGAAATAGTTTTGACGGGGTCCGATTTTTTGCCCACCATGATAATAATCATAATAAGCGCCAGCACGAAATAAAACGCCGTTAGTAACTCGTACCAATGCACCTGACAATAATTCCAAAAGGCAGACATAGTCTTTTTCAATAATTTACAAATGTACAAAATAAAAATATATTTGCACGAACAGCCCATATTTCCTACATTTGCAAGGCGAAATACCTAAAACAAACAGATAAAATGAAAAAACTTTTTTCACTTATGCTTATGGCATCTATTGCACTGAGCGCTTGCGGCCCGAAAGGGACTGCAAGCGACAATCCGCTGCTGAACGACTGGAATACGCCGTTCCAAATTCCGCCGTTTGAGCAAATCAAGAACGAGCACTACCTGCCTGCTTTCCAAGAGGCGATGAAACAACAGATGGCCGAAATTGAAGTGATTACAACAAGCAAAGATGCTCCCACATTCGAAAACACCCTGGTAGCCTACGATCAGTCGGGACGCTTACTCAGCCGTATTTCGCCGGTATTCTATGGCATCAATGGCGCCAACACCAATCCAGAGATGCAACAAATTGCGGTGGAGCTGTCGCCGATTATGAGCGCCCACAGCGACGACATTCGCCTGAACAGTGCGCTGTTTGAGCGTATTCGCACCGTATACGACCAACGCGACCAGCTTGGTTTAAACCACGAACAAATGCGTTTGCTTACCGAAACCTATAAATCGTTCGTGCGTAGCGGTGCCAATCTGGCTCCCGAATCGCAACAACAATTGCGCGACCTGAACGCAAAAATAGCCAACCTGCAAACACGATTCGGACAAAATATGCTGGCCGAAACAGCCGCTTTTAAATTGGTAATCGATAACGAAGAAGGCCTCGCCGGTTTAACGGATGACCTGAAATCCGCTGCTGCCGTGCGTGCCAAGAAAGAAGGCATGGAAGGGAAATGGGTATTCGGCCTCGACAATCCCAGCATTATGCCGTTCCTCGAACTATCGCAAAACCGCACCAAACGCCACGAATTGCTGCAAGCCTACCTCAACCGAGGCAACAATAACAACGACAAAGATAACAAAGAAGTGGTAAAACAGTTGGTTGCCCTGCGCTTGGAAAAAGCGCAACTGTTGGGCTATGGTTCGTTTGCCGAATATGCGCTGGAAGACCGCATGGCGCAGACTTCCGAAAATGTATTCGTGCTGCTTGACAATCTCTGGAAACCCGCACTAAACATGGCTAAGAAAGAAATAGCCGACATGCGCAACGTAATGACTACGGAAGAAAGTTCACATCCGGTTGAAGCATCGGACTGGCGCTACTACAGTGCGCTGGCCAAAAAGCAAGCATTCAATATCGACGACGATATGTTGCGTCCCTATTTCAAATTAGAGAATGTGCGCGACGGTATTTTTACACTTTGTAATAAATTGTATGGCATTACATTCACCGAAATAAAAGACGTACCGGTACCCACCGACGAAGCTACCGCCTTTGAATGCAAAGATGCCGACGGCTCGCACCTCGGCATCCTGTTCCTCGATATGTTCTCGCGTCCAGGCGCCAAAAATGGCGGTGCATGGTGCAGCAGTTACCGTTCACAAGGCTACAAAGATGGGCAACGCATCGCTCCGCTGGTAACCATCGTGTGTAATTTCACACGCCCCGTGGGCGACAAGCCTGCCCTGCTTAGCGCCGACGAAACGGAAACATTTTTTCACGAATTCGGCCACGGCCTCCACAACTTTTTCAAAGATGTACATTACTATGGCGTAAGCGGCGTTCCGCGCGACTTTGTAGAGTTGCCTTCGCAAATTATGGAACACTGGACATTTGAACCGGAGCTTTTGAAAGAATATGCCAAACATTACGAAACGGGCAAAGTAATTCCCGATTCGTTAGTACAAAAACTCGAAAAATCGGGCAAATACGGACAAGGTTTTGCAACTACCGAATTCCTCGCGGCCGCTTTACTCGACATGGACTACCACATTCTGCAAGCGATGCCGGCTAATTTGGACATCAACGCATTCGAAGTAGAACATCTCAACAACAAACGCGGCCTGCTCACGCAAATTCCGCCGCGTTACCGCAGCACCTATTTCAACCACACGATGGGCGGCGGCTACACCGCAGGTTATTACAGCTACATCTGGTCCGAAGTGCTCGACTGCGACGCTTATGCAGCATTCAAAGAAACCGGTGATATATTTAACCGCGATGTGGCCAACCGCTTCCGTAAAGAAATCCTTGCACGTGGCGGGCAAGACGATGCCATGGCTCTATATATGAACTTCCGCGGCAAAGAACCCAACGAGAAATATCTGCTGGAAAACCGCGGACTATAATTTTAGCCACGAATGAACACGAAATTTATAAAATTATTACAAAATTACACGAATAAAAAATTCGTGTAATTTTGTTCAGTGTCTCTATGGGTATCTTTATTAGTGTTCATTCGTGTAATTCGTGGCTTAAAAAACAATATATGAAGTTAATTTTCGTACCATACGGCACTTCGCCAGCTTTCTACCTGAAACCCGACACAGCGTTGTTGCGCAATAACCAACCGTTTTTCTATCCCGATTTTACGAAAGACGTACGGGCTACGCTGGCACTGGTATTGCGCATCAACCGCTTGGGACGCAGCATTGGCAAGCAATTTGCCGCCCGCTATTTCGATGCAGTAGGTGTAGGTATGGATATTGTAGCGTACGACTTGCTGCAACAATGCGAACAGCTACACCTGCCCGCCGACTGCGCCCGCTCGTTCGACTACGCCGCACCCATTGGCCCTGATTTTGTATCAATAACTAAAAATATAGTTGATTACAATTTACAATTGTTCCACAACGGCGCAGCGTTGCAAGCTGCAGCCCCGCTCCTCGCCCATTCGCCCGAAGAAATCATTGCGCACATTTCGCAATTCCTTACGCTTAAAATCGGCGACTATCTGTACCTTCACACACCGCTCACTACCGGCCCGCTGCAAATTGGAGATACGCTCACCGCATCGCTTGATGGGAAAGAGATGTTGCGAATGGATGTGAAGTAATCGAATAAAATATTTTTCGTATTTTGTGGCATGGATGAGGTGGAAAAAATAAAGAATATAGAGAAAGTTTACACTTATTGGTTAACGTCATCGGATAATGATTATGGCGTTATGAATAATTTGTATGCTGCCAAGAATTATAATTGGGCGTTGTTTTGTGGGTTAATAATTGTATTTATGCTTCCGGAAAGTTTTACACAAGTATGAGTAGATGCACACACTGATATGCAGGTTGTTTATGAGTGAAAAGATAGAAAAAAGTTGAAAGCGCGAACAGTAAAAACATGAAGGGGCGACAAGCGCACCAACCATTCATGCCTTCATGCTTTCATGCCCTCGCACCCTTTTGTCGCCGACACTCCTGCCAGATACCCCGTCGAAAAAGCGATTTGCAAGTTATAGCCACCTGTATCGGCGTCCAAATCCAGCACCTCGCCGGCAAAGTAGAGGTTGGGAATTTTGCGCGAACGCATGGTTTTGAAATCAATGTCTTTCATTGATACGCCACCGGCGGTAACCACGGCGCGTTCGTAGCCACCAAAACCGGTTACATCCATATGCCACGATTGCAATGTACTCGCTATTTGCAGAAAGTCGCTTGCTGTAAATTGCGCGCACGTCCGTTTAGGCTGCACGCCTGTTTTTTGTATAAACGAAGAAATTAGTTGAGCGGGTAGCCACTTACGCAGCAAGGAAGATAATGGTTGATTACCTAACTCTGCTACCTCGCGCTGCAAGCGCGTTTGTATTTGTTGCACGCTCAATGCGGGTTTGCAATTCAACTCCAAAACTACTTTTTTAGTTTGCTGCAAAGCGTCTACGGCCGCACGGCTCAGACGCAACACAATAGGACCTTCCATACCTGCATCGGTAAAAGCCAGTTCGCCAAATTCCTCGTCCACCTGTTTGCCGTCTATCCACAACGCCAGCGACACATTGCGTAATGTAAGGCCATCCAAGCCCTCCGGCATGCCCGCTACTTTCAACGCCACCAGCGAAGGCCGTAACGGAATTATCGAGTGCCCGGTTTCTCCGGCCAAGCGGAAACCGTCGCCTGTAGAACCTGTCAACGGATACGAGAGGCCACCGGTAGCCACCACAAAAGCATCGGCAGAAAGTATTTGTTGCTTTCCGTTTTGCAAAATTTCCACAGCTGTTAATTGCCCGTTTTCGTCTATCAACCGCAATACTTCGGCGTTGCAGCAGATTTCCACACCTTGGTGTTGCGCCCAACGCACCAATGCATCGGCCACATCTTGCGCCCGCTGCGAAGCCGGAAACACGCGGTCACCGCGCTCCAACACTGTTGGCAATCCAATGTTTTCTAAAAACTCTATTAACGCCGTGTTCGGAAAATTCATGAATGCAGGCTTAAACATTCGCGCCAGCGGAAAGACATGCCGCTCAAACTCCACCCATGGCTTTGTGTTCGTAATATTGCAACGACCTTTCCCCGTGATACGCAATTTACGCGCCGGGCGTTCCATTTTTTCGAGCAACAACACACGAGCGCCCGCTGCTGCCGCTTGTCCGGCCGCCAGCAAACCCGCAGGCCCAGCTCCTATTACAATGATATCCGGTTTATCCATTTACTTTTGGTGCTATTCAAAAAATCTAAACTTTACCACAAAGGCGCTCAAAGAATTTTCTTCGTGATACTTTGTGGGTTGAATAACTTCTTTATTTAATTCCTAACACTTTTTTCAATTCGTCTTTCGTAGCTTCGCCTTGCCGCTCCCACACTTTCTTGCCATCTTTAAACAGCACCAGGTAAGGCACGGCCTTAATAGTTTTTTCTTTGGCCAGCAAACGGTTCTGGTCAAAGTCAACTGTCAACAGTTTAAATTTATCGGGATTACTTTTCGCCAATTCATCGACTATCGGCAACATTTTGCGGCACGGCCCGCACCAAGGGGCATAGAAATCGACCAGCACATACCCTTTCCCTGCAATAGCAGCATCGTATTCCGCCACCGGCAGTTCGCCCTTTCCCGACAGGTCTTGGTCTATCGGCTTGCCGGCCTTCGACCAGGCGTTAATGCCGCCGTCCAAATTGTACACGGTTTTAAAACCGGCGTCGGTAAATACCTTGGCTGCCGCTTCGCTTCGCCGGCCAGATAAACAATACACCAGTACCGGCTTTGTTTTGTCCAGCTTTTCGATTTGTGTACGGAAATCGGCGCTACGAAAGTCAATGTTTTGCGCACTGCGGATACGGTATTTTGCGAATTCTTGCGGCGTACGCACATCAATTAACTGTTCGGCTTTTGTTTGCAACAACAATTTTTCGAACTCATCGACACTGACGTTTTTGCCCTGTGCAAATACGGCAATCGAAAGTATCAAGCCTACTAATACAGTGGTGATTTTTTTCATTGTTTTACCTTTTTATTAAAACTTGTGTCCACTCGTCCGGTTTAAACCCGACCAACACTACATCTTCCCCTATTACCAACGGGCGCTTGATGAGCATGCCATTCGAAGCCAATAGTTTTATTTTCTCCGCATCGCTCATTGCCGGCAATTTTTCTTTTAATTGCAGGGCCTTGTATTGCAATCCGCTGGTATTAAAGAAACGTGACAACGGCAATCCGCTGCGGCCAATCCACTTCGTCAGTTCTGCCACCGTTGGCGTTTGTTCTACAATGTGCCGATCGGTATAATTTACCTTGTGTTCGTCCAGCCATTTCTTGGCATTTTGGCAAGTGGAACATTTCGGATATTCAATGAATAAATAGTTACTCATGTTATGTTTCCTCCGTATAATATACTTTGTAAAATTTTCCTTTCTTATCTTCTCCCTGTTCAATCAATTCGCGATTGCCATGCACGTAGATATGGAAATTTTTATCAAGTTTAATCACACTCTTGAACACGCGCGCCTGCTTTTTTACCGCGCTTTCCGAAATAGTAAAATCATCGGCAATGTCTATATCAAAGTCACGTTCGAAAGCAGTTTTGTATTTTGTAAAACTCTTCACAATATCGGGCTGCTCCATTACTTCGTTCGCAAATTCTTTCAAATCGAAATTATCTTTTTCCTTGAAAAACTTTACCGACCGGTTCAGCAGATCGGCCTGGTCGGCGCGCGAAACCTCGAACTGCTGCGGCAGTTCTTCGGTAATGAAATGCTTGGCCATCGACAGCACGTTCTGCGTGTTGTAGTACTCGTCCTTACGCTGGCGTACATGCAAGAAGTCATCGAACCAGTATTGTGCTTCGGCACCGCGGTTAGTGTTGTCGACCACTGCGACCAAGTATCCTTTCTCGCGTTCGGTATTAAAAATCAAGCAACCTTTGTCTAGTTTGTTGACATTAATGCCTTGCTGGCTCTCTATTTCAAAGCCCTCGCCTTTCGGGAACACTTTCAGAAAGGTATCTTTATTTTCGGATTTGAACAACCCCACGGCATCTACCGTTTCGCCATCAACAATGCAGTCTTTGAAGTACACGGTATAAAATTCGCCGCCTTTTACTTTCGGATGAGAACTTTGTTCGTACAGGTGTTTCGCCAAATTCTTCGACTGCTCATATAATACTTTTCTATCTTCAAAAATATGGCTAACACAAATAAATACTTCGTTCATATTTATATCAATATCGTGATAGAAATTAAAGTATTCTTGTGATTTAGCAAAAGGAGCAATAAAATATGATGCTAATAATCCACTGATATCATCATTAACAACGAGCGTTTTTTTTGATAATATAAATTTTTCATTCAGTACTTTATTTCCGACATAATGGATAGCTATTTCTTTTATACTATCATTTTCTGTATAAATCATATTTATTATCAATATTAATGATTAATGCCCTACGGGCAATGGTTCATAGCGTTACGTTTGCTATTGATATTGTTTCCCTAACGGGAAATTCTTAGTACTACTTTTTACATTAATTATTTTTCTTTGCCCGTAGGGCATTGATATCAATAGAAAACAATGCGCCTACCTCCCGTTTTCCCGTAGGGGGATTAACAAATATCATTCAATCGGTTTAAATATGTACCGTTCATCATAATCCACATCAAATTTTTGCAACATCTCCAAATATTCATCCCGAAAAGTACGCTTGCCATGATGCTCTTTCTGCCGCTCTATATATCTGGCAAGAACCGGTATCTGCGATTTCCCATAACTAAAGCTACCGAACCCTTCTTGCCACGAAAATTTCCCCATGCATAACCGGTTGTCATTAATCCAAAGCGACGAACTGCGTTTCACATGGTACATTAAATCGGAAATCGATTCGTTGGGATGCATGCTTATCAAGGCATGCAAATGATCAGGCATACCATTTATTGACATCATCTTGTGTTTCTTTGTTTCTACAATACCAGTTATATACTTATAAAGGTCTGCCTCCCATTCCGGTTTTATTAATGTCAACCTGTTTTGTACGGCAAATACAAAATGGATATACAATTGGGTGTAGGTGTTCGCCATGTATGCTATCCGTTAATGCCCTACGGGCAATGATTCACAAAGGTTACAGTTTTTTATTGATTTTATTTCCCTAACGGGAAAACTATAGAGCAAAGATAACAAAAAAAGAAGACGCTAGCTATTTTCAAATCAACATTTTCAAAATTCTGTGTATATTTGTTGCAACATTTAATCTATTCAACCTATGAGCAGTCGATTTTTCAAGAAAAAAAGCATTGCCGATGCATTGCAAACATCCGGCAGTACACATGGGGAACTCAAGCGCAGCCTAACAGCTACACACCTCATAGCATTGGGAATCGGAGCCATTGTCGGCACCGGTATTTTTGTAATCACCGGACAAGCAGCTGCTATGCATGCAGGCCCGGCATTAACTATTTCGTTTGCTATTTCGGCCATTGGTTGTATCATGGCAGGCTTGTGTTATGCAGAATTTGCCGCCATGATGCCGGTGGCGGGAAGCGTGTATTCGTACAGCTACACCACGTTGGGCGAAATCATGGCATGGTTCATCGGGTGGACATTGATACTGGAATACCTGTTTGCCTGTTCCACAGTGGCCATTGGCTGGTCGGGCTACATATCGAGCCTGTTCGACGGCTGGGGAATGCCCTTGCCGCACCAGCTAAGCCAATCGACATTCAAGCTTGTCGATGGTCATTGGTCGTGGACCGGCAGTCTGATTAACTTCCCGGCAGTGTTCATCGTAGCCATTGTGTCGGCCTTGCTGATTGGCGGCCTGCAAGAATCAGCACGTATCAACAACATCATTGTAGTAATTAAGCTGGCGGTTATCCTGCTGTTCATCGGCTTCGGATTATCGTATATCGACGCCAGTAATTGGCACCCTTACATTCCCGCCAATACCGGACACTTCGGAGAGTTCGGGTGGAGCGGCATCCTGCGTGGTGCAGGCGTAGTATTTTTTGCCTACCTTGGGTTCGATGCATTATCGACCGCTGCGCAGGAAACAAAAAATCCACAAAAAGATATGCCGCGGGGTATTTTGTGGTCACTGATTATTTGCGCCTTGCTCTACATAATAGTCACCGCAGTGCTGACAGGCATTGTCAACTACAAGGAACTGGGCATACCGGCGCCTATCGGATTGGCAATCGACAAAGCCGGGGCAGGCCTTGCATGGCTAAGCCCATTCATTAAACTGGGCGCCATTGCAGGATTGAGTTCTGTAATTCTGGTGATGATGATGGGGCAATCGCGCATCTACTATGCCATTGCCAATGATGGGTTGCTACCCAAATTCTTCGGCAAAGTAAACAGCAAGTGCGGCACGCCACAAAATGCAACAATTGTAGCCTGCATCGCCACGTCGTTAGTTGCAGGGTTACTTCCGTTGAGTGTGCTGAGCGAACTGGTTTCTATCGGTACATTAATGGCATTTTCTATTGTATGTATTTCGGTAATTATCCTGCGGAAAACACAACCCGGCCTGAAACGCCCGTTCAAGGTTCCACTGGTACCATTCGTTCCGTTGTTAGGCGCACTGATATGTATAGCACAAATGGTTGCATTGCCCGGCGCCACATGGCTACGGCTTGCTGCATGGACGGCTATCGGGTTCATTATTTATTTTGCGTATGGCATGAAGCACAGCAAGCTGAACAGCAAATAATTTAACACTTTTTTGTTTGGTAGTTAAAAATTTTGTTATACATTTGTAACTGTTATTACGTTCTTTGATTTTTGGGTTTGGAGAATTTCTCCTGCTTATATTTTACCAGAAAACATCGACAATTTTCTTACGCGTTAATAAATAAAGCAGTATACACGGTATAAACGTGGGTATGCTTATTTTAATGTGGGTAGTCGATGACCTTCTGGTAGTAAGTTTACCTGCGTTTCTTTTTTGTCCGCAGATTACACAGATAGACACAAATTGAAACGCAATTGGCAACGATAAAAGTATCGTAGCAAGGGGTTGTTGTGTTTGTTTGTTATTGGGATAGTCCTTGCGGCTACCCAGCAACCCCAATGCTACGTAAATATAAACTAAAAATGTAATAAATTAACAACCAAACAATTATGCGAAAAATCTACTTAATGGCAGCCATGTTGCTCAATGTAACAGTAAATGCTCAACAACGAACCTTTACCAAATCGGTTAGTGCGAATTACGCAACCAAACAAGTCTCGTTCAATATTTCGTGGGCAGCGGATAGTCGTGGCGTGTATGGCGCAAGTACATACAATTCTAAAGTGTGGGTATTGATAGATTATCAAGAGGTACGCAATGGCGTACCTTACGGTAATTGGCAACGCGCAACAATAGACTTAACAAAATTACCAGCCAACTGTTCCGCCGATGGAACAAATGCTAAAGGATTCTGGTATCAAGGGCAGGCAATGGCTACACAAAATGCCAATCTTACAATAACATTAGCAGGTGTACCCGCACAGTTCAAGTGGTGTGCCTTTGCGAGCGATTGTCCACCCAATGCAATAATAGACGGAAATTCATATACTACACTTAAGGGCTCCCCGCCTTTCATAATAACCTATACTGACAATAGTAATGATACGAAAACGACAAAAGATAAGTATAGACTAGGCATTGGTAAAACTATTCGAAGTATTACAGATGCTACAAATTGTCCTGGCTCTGTTTTTTATACTTACTCCAGTTGCTCTACAAATTCATTAAGCTTAGGAAATATCAACTTTATTTCCTCACAAACATGGGTATTTGGCGGACAAACATGGTCTGCTCCTGTAAATGCCAGTGCTTGTCAAAAGACAACTTACAATGGTGGAAGCTCTGGAAATTACAATGCAGATTGTCGCAGTAATATGGGCGGGTCTGCTGGTCATTTATTTTCATGGTGTGCAGTAGTACGCTACGCAAATATGCTCTGTCCGAGCCCTTGGAGAGTGCCAACAACCAGCGACTTTGCGAATTTAGACCAAAGTTTAGGTGGAAGCGGTGTAAGCAAATACAACAATCCTCCTCATTTAAATAACTATTACACTTATTGGAGCGCCGAAAACACATACGTTTGCGATGGAAACGGTGGATATCTCACAAATGAACCATATGCGGCCCAATATTGGAGTTCGGATGAGACCGTTGCAGATTGGTCAAACTGGCTAAGGGTAACTCCTAATTACAGTGTAGACATTGGCGCTGGTCACATGAAGAGCTGGGGACAGTTGCTAAGATGTGTCAAATAAAAATACCATTTTTTTTTAATAAACCTAACAGGTCAAAAATGCAAAGACCTGTTAAGGTGGATTACTTCAGCAACTTCAAATATTTTTTGTTACCTGCATTATAAATACACATATAGCCACGTTGCAACATATCAGTTTCTGAAAGGCCATGCGGCAAGCGCTGCGGGTAATAGCGCACCAGTTCTTGCGGGTGAATGTAGAATAATTGCGGTGCAGTATTTTCAATAAACGAAAAATTTAGTTTTTCGTAGCTGCGGCCGACCGACCAGTCGCGGTCGGCATAGCTCATGATATCGTCGGGCTGCACATCGGCGATGAATTGCGCCAACAACTTGCCCAACCCTCCGGTAACCACATGGCCTGCAAGATTTGCAAAGCGCACCAGCTCGTAGGAATTATAAACAACACCATTGCGCGGCAACGGACGTACCGCGCTGAACGAAGCAGCCGCCACTAATTTTCCGTGGTGGAATAATCCATACTTGTATTTCGCCTGTGGCGATCCATGCAGGTGATTGGCTTGCAGGAAGGCTTGCAGTGTTGGTTTGTCAATTGTTTTAACAATTGTTTGCCGTGCATGGATGCGGACAAACTCGCCGAGCAGCGAGCGCAGGCGCGAAAGCGCCAACGGGCGTTGCGTACACCACACATCTTCCCATAAATGAATCAACTGAATGCCGCGCTTCTCGTAATCCTCCGAGAGGGCTTGAAATTGCAGAGGGTTTTGTGAATAATCGGCTAACGGAACAATGTGAATGTGGAGTTTTTTTTCGTCGAAGCGGATGAACGGGAAATCAGCTGTCAACGGACAACCAATGCCCGTCAACGCTGCCAAAACATCATTATATATATTTTTGTCCACGAATTTCACTAATTTTATAATACAACAATACATCAAACACAAAATTTTCACGAATAGGCCGTAGGCCTTGCATATCAATAGAACAATATATTCCATTGGGCTTGCCCGTAGGGCATCAAGGTTAATGTCCTAACGGACAACAAACAGGTGGCCATTTTTCCTATTGATATTATTTCCCTACGGGAAAAGAAACAAAATAATCTATTTCTTAAATATAAAAAACACGGCTAATACCAAAAATATAAAACCGATGAGATGATTGGGGCGCAGGGTTTCGGTTTTAAAAAACAGGAGCGTAAACACCGTAAATACCGTAAGGGTAATCACTTCCTGAATCACTTTCAACTGCCACAAGTTGAACGGGCCGCCGTTGTCGATAAAACCAATTCGATTGGCCGGCACCTGAAAGCAATATTCAAACAGCGCAAAGCCCCAACTGACTAAAACAATAGCTGCCAGCCCGAGGTTCCAGCCCCAATGTTTAAACTTCAAGTGACCGTACCATGCAAAAGTCATAAAAATATTGGAAATAACCAGTAAGGAGATTGTGAGAATAGCGCGTTTCATTGCTTAAAAATTTCTGCAAAAGTACGCAAAACCAATGAATTTCTACAATTCTTAATTCCTAATTTTTAATTTCTAATTATTTTGTACCTTTGCGCCGACATTTGGGGGTGCTCATTGCAAACCAGTGGGCTGAGATTATACCCTTACAACCTGATGCAGGTAATGCTGCCGTAGGGAATTGTGTAAGTTTTATCTCTTTTGAAATCCCCTTTTTTATTAAACTTAAATTCATTTTTAATGAAAAAGGTATTATTTACCGCAAGCGCATTGCTTGTATGCAGCCTTGCTCAAGGCCAAACAAAAGCCACCATGCTGGATAGTGTGGTGGTATCGGCCACACGCGCCACAGCCAAAACACCGGTGGCGCAGACAACCATCTATCAACAACAAATCGACGAACAGCGCGTAGGTCGTGAGATGCCATACCTGCTGGAAATGCTGCCGTCAATTGTCAGCTACTCAGACAACGGAACCGGCGTAGGCAGCACCAGCTTCCGCATCCGTGGGACAGACCCAAGCCGCACCAATATCAGTATCAACGGCGTGCCGCTCAACGATGCCGAAAGCCAAACGGTGTTTTGGGTAAACATCCCTGACTTAGGAGCCGTCAGCAAATCGCTGCAAGTGCAACGCGGAGCCGGGACCTCGCCATTCGGCGGCAGTGCGTTCGGTGGGTTACTCAATATCGAGACACGCGAAACGCCGCTGCAACCGGGAGCATCGTTCGAAGGGTCATACGGATCGTTCAACACCTGGAACGTAGCGGCCAATGCCGCGACCGGCCTGTTGCGCGATGCGTTTGCATTCGATGCCCACTACGAATATGTATCGAGCGATGGCTACCTTTACAACAGCGGACTGTGGCAACAAAACATGAAGATCAACGGGCGCTGGCAAGGTAAGAATCATTTATTACGGGCTTCGGTACTGTATGGCGAGCAACACTCGCACCTGACCTTCGAAGGCGTGCCTTTCGATTCGTTGGAAACCAACCGCCGTTATAACCTGTCGGGCATCCACGGCAATAACCAGTATTACCCCAACGAAACCGACAATTATCAGCAGTTGCATGCCAATATCCGCTACACACAAAAACTAAGCGAGGCTTGGAAATTGGATGCGACATTGTACTACACCAAAGGCAAAGGGTATTACGAACAGTACAAAGAAAACACAAGCCTTTCTAAATATGGACTACAGTCGCCGGTTATAGATAGTGTAACGTATAAGAAGAGCGACCTTATCCGGCAAAAGGGGCTGGATAACGATTTCTACGGATTGAACCTTGCCGCTTTCTACGATACCGAACGCCTGCACCTGATATTGGGCGGAGCCGCCAGCCGCTACGACGGCGACCACTACGGGAAAGTACGCTGGACACAGTTGAACACGGGTAGCATCCCGTACGACTACGATTGGTACGACAACACTGGCGTAAAAGATGAATACAGCATGTTTGCCAAGGCATCGTACGATGTGCTGCCATCACTGTCGTTGTTTGCCGATGTGCAATTGCGCGGCGTAAATTTCAAAATGAATGGCATGGACGACGATTATTACGAGAAACAACCATACGGCCTGTTGGACACCACGTATAACTGGTTGTTCTGCAATCCGAAAATCGGGCTGACTTATTCGCCCAACAGCCAGCACAGCGCTTTTGCTTCGTTTGCCATGGCCAATCGCGAACCCAACCGCAGCGACCTGAAAGATGCCGACAAAAACGGCATCCGCACGCCGGCACAGGCCGAAACATTGTATGACTGGGAAGCCGGTTACACCTACCGCCCATCGTTCGGACATTTCAGCGCAGTACTTTACTACATGAAGTACCGTAACCAAATTGTAGCTACCGGCCGTGTAAACGATGCCTACCGCGCTATTATGGAAAACATCCCCGACAGTTACCGCGCAGGTATTGAGCTGATGGCCGCCGTGCGCCCCGTAAAACCATTGCAACTGGAAGCTACTTTTACATGGAGCCGCAACAAACTGAAAGATTACACCAATTATGTGGACGAAGACTACGGCGCCACACAACGCGCGGAACACTTCGACGAGGTAACAATAGCTTACTCGCCCGACATGGTTGGTTCGGCAGCTGTCCGTTATTTTCCGCTTACCAACTTATCGCTGGCGCTAACCGGAAAGTATGTGAGCCGGCAGTATTATGACAATACGGCCAACAACAGCCGGAGTATCGACCCGTATTTTACGGCCAATTTCCAGGCCAACTACGATTTTGAAATTGCAAAAAAAATGAATTGCTTTGTGCAATTTTCGTTGAATAATTTGTTTAATGCAAAGTATTGCACATGGGCGTTTGTGAACTACCGCAGCACGTTCTCGGACGGCAGCCCCGACTACCAGGAACTGCGTTACTTTCCGCAAGCGACGATAAATGCAATGGTGAAAGTGGGAGTAAAATTTTAGCCCCCCAACCCCAAAAGGGGGCTTAGAACAATCGCAACAAGATAACTACATGCACAAAAATAAAAACAACAACTATGTTTGAAAGTTTAATTGAAACTCTCCACCCCCTTTGGGGGTTGGGGGGATTTGTTGAAATTATTGGCGCATTACTTGCACTGCTGTATCTTTGGCTGGAGATACGGCAGCGCAATGCAATGTGGATTGTAGGGATCCTGTCGTCGTTATTTTATGTATATATTTTCTATCATGCAAAAATTTATGCCGATATGGGTATGAATGTGTACTACGCACTGGCCAGTTTTTACGGGCTTTACAGATGGAAGCATCCCTCACGCTCCACAAAGAGTGGAGAGGAGCGATCCAACATACTAACTGTTATGCACACCCCATTGAAAACCGCGATGCGATTGGCGATTATAGCCGTTGCATTGTGGGGCGCCATCACGTTTGTATTGACACGCTTTACCGATTCGCCGGTACCGTACATTGATTCGATAATTACCACATTGAGTATTATAGCCACATGGATGCTGGCTCAAAAATACATAGAACAGTGGTGGGTATGGACGGCGGTAAATGTTATCTCTACCGGGCTGTTTTTCTACCGCGGCCTCTACCCTACTATGATATTATACGCGATCTATAGCATGGCCTCGGTAATCGGGTCTTTCCAGTGGCGGAAGACGATGGTGTAATTTAGAGTTGATTTTTGTCAATGTCCGTAATTTACGGCCTGCGCAACTCCGGAGGCCTTGCTCCTGGCGGCGGGGAAGACGGTTGCGTGGCGGGCATATTGGAAGGCGGAAGTGTTCCTTCGCGTTGCTGTTTTTTGAAATTATAATATCCCTCAACATTTTCCTTGACAATCATTCCCCACACGAAGCCGGCGGCTACCATATTGAGAATACCATAAACTTGTAATTGTTGCTGTTCTTTTTGCAAACCACCTATCACTTGCTGCTCCATACGATCGACAGCCATGCGGTTGCGCAGGTACAGCGCATCGCTTTGTTTAGCCGATTGCAGCAACGGGTCAACCGCAAATTCGAGCATACCACTTTTAGGCATCATATTTTCGAAACCGGCTGAGGGATTAAGCAGGTAGAGTTGCAACGACGGGCTAAGGCGCGGTTTAGTCACAGTAGCGGTGTCTTGCGCAAAACAGTTGAAAGTTGAAAATTGAAAATTGAAAATTATCAACATGCAAAATATCAAAATATGTTGAACCCGTTTCATGAGTACAAATATAGTATTTTTTTCGAAATTTTGAACCTTGAACTTTAAACCTGAAACTATAAACTAATAAACATAATAGTTCGTGCGTTTATCGTATTTCAGCAGGTCGGCAAGCATCGACGATTTGGCATTGAAGCGGAAGTTCCAACTCTGGTATTGCCCAAAAGGCGTCCAGCCAACTGCAAACTCGAAGCAGTGCATGTCGTAATGAATATTGAAAGTGGTAGTGGTAAGCTGCATGTTTTTAAAATCGAAACCGCTGGTAGCCGACAGGTCGAACTCTTTAGTAAGCTTAACCTGTCCATTGAAACCAAGCGACTGGATGTAGTTATGCTGCTTAATCCATTCGTTATTGGCCGTTTTGGTGTAACCGACATTGTAGGTAAACGAGTAGTTGAAGCCAAACGACCAGGGGGCCGAGAAGTCTTGGTAAAATAGGTACTCCGTGTAGAGGTAGTCACCAGTTTCGGGGTCATAGCGGCGCACGCCGTCAAGTGTAGGAGGGTTATTCTTAAAGCCTTTTTCGCCACCTTTAAATTGATAGCCGAACGAAAAACCAGCTGTGGTAAGACGCATCAGCCCCTGGTCGGCGCTCAGTGCAAATTTATTGATACGATGTCCCTGGCTCACAGCATAGGGATCGAGCGTGGCATTGGCATTGACGGCCACTTTACCGAGGATGTTGGTGCTTAATGATACACCGATAGTCGACAGATTCATGGAGTCTGCCAGAAAGTTGTAGCTACCCGACAGGCTGAGGTTATCAATGATTTTCAATTTTGTTTCGCCCCCATTAGTCGTATCTTTTTTATTGGCTACTTTCATTTCCAAATTATTGCCCAATGAAAAATTAAGGGCTGCCGTGCGGCCGGCCGATGGCGCGGAGTATACGCCGGAGTAAGCATTGTAGTTTACCGAATGCGGGTTGCCTTGATTGTCGACGTAGTAGTAGGTACGATACCCGTTAGCATACGTCCGGAGATCGGGACTGAACGAAGCACCGATACTTGGCGACATGATGTGACGGATAGCGCGGATATAGGCACCACGGCCAAACTGAAAAGTACCGTACAGACGTGTATTAGCCGATATACCAAAACCGTAGGCGTTTGTCACGTGAAATTCGCTAAAAGCGTTGCTCTTGATATCTTCGACACGTCCGGTACTGTCATTATACTGTTTTTCCAACCCTTGGAAATACATATTCATACTGTAGTTGAACGTGGGCGACACGGTTATATATTTCAGCACATTGAACGTGGGCAAGCCGATGGAGAAGTTATGCTTCATGCCGTTTGTCAACTTGTTCCAGAAATCGGGTTGGCCTACTTCGGATTCTTTGAAATTTATTTTATTGTCGAATGTAGTATTATAACCGATAGAAATTTTTTCGTAGAAGCGTTCTTTACCCACTGCCCGTTTGCGTTTAAACGGGTAGATGGTACTCATCGAGAAAGTGAAATTCGGCAATGTGATAGCATACGAACTGTCCTGCATATTCTGACTATGCGTGGCATTCACCGAAAGGTTAAACGGTGTACCTTCCCAGTTTTTGGCCAACGAGATACTTGAGTTGGCATTGCTCTGCAAGGCATTCTGAGGATTAGTAGGACTATTGTAGCGGCGGAACGACGAGGTCATAAAACTCACGCTGGCGTTGAACGTGAGCGATGGGTTGGCTTTCGGGTCCTGCCGATGGCTCCAGTTGATGGAGAAATTGCGCGACTGCGAATAGTCGGTCGAGTTGGGGTCGCCCGAAACACTTTCGGCAAACTGGAGGTTGAAAGTACCATCGAAACTATACATTTTTTTATACCGCGAAACGGCGTGCAGACCCCACGAGCCAAGTGTATAATAATCGGCAGTGAGCGCCAGATCGAAATACTCTCCGAATACAAAATACCAACCGATACCTGTTACAAAGAATCCGCGAGAGGCTTCTTCGCCAAAAGTAGGGAAAAGAAAACCGCCACTGCGATCGTTCCGTTTTGGAAAAAATCCGAACGGCAACACCAAGGGGGTCGGCACATCTTCGATCACAAGGTATGCAGGGCCGAACACGGTTTGTGCATTCGGCTCGGGAACTACTTTTGCTTTCGTCAGGCGTAAATAAAAATGCGGATGATCAAGGTCGCACGTTGTGTATTTTCCACCGTGTACGTTAATAGAATTATCGGGCATCTTTTTAATCACATCGCCATGCAAATAAGCATCGCCTTCTTGTGTAATGACATTGGTAATTTTGGCTTTACGCGATGAAAAGTTATAATATACATTTTCCATACGGTATTCGCTGCCGCCTTCTTTCATCACAGGGCTCCCAACCCATTTACCGGTGGTATCTTTCACACCTTCGGCAAATACAATACGGCTATCGACATTGTAGGCCATATACTCGGCCTTCATTTCCCTGTTGCCGTAGTTGACGGCTACATCGCCATAGTAATAAATCATGCGGTCTTTACCTGTGAAGTCGTAGACAGTAGAGTCACGGCCTTTACTGAACACGGGTGCATCAAGCGAACTTTTGCGTACAGGCACTGTATCTTTCTTAGTACTTATTGTATCTTTACGAAAAATAGTACTGTCAGAAAGTTCGGTTCTCAAACCTTCTCCCAAGGCAGGCACAGTGTCGCGCATATTGGAACGCTCTACCGCCCCTTGAGAAACTCCCGGCAGGAATAGTAAAAAGACAAATATGTATAAATATACCGCTTTCAAATATGGATATCCAAAATATAATTGCTATTTTTGCAAAATATAACTGACAAAGTTAGCAAAAGATTTTAAGATTATACTTAATTAATTCCTGATTGGTGTATTTGGCTATTCGATATATTATTTTATTGTGCCCGCTGGTTATTTGTAGCTCGCTGCGGGCGCAGGTTCCCACTGGCGAAGTAAAAATCCGCAAGGTTGTAATTGATGCGGGGCACGGCGGCGAAACGCCCGGTGCAGTCGGTAAAAAATTGCTGGAAAAAGATGTGGTGCTGGATGTGGCGCTAAGGACAGGGGCGCTTATCGAGGAAAAGTGTCCCGATGTAAAGGTTATCTATACGCGCGACAAGGATATTTCCCTCGCGTTGTATGAGCGTACGAAGATTGCGAACCGCAGCAATGCGGATTTGTTTATTTCAATTCATACAAACTCCGTACTTAACCGGAAAAACACCAGTGCTTGCGGATACGAAACCTTTGTGATGGGGCCGAGCAAATTCGGCGGCAATATGAGCGTAGCCATGCAGGAAAACTCGGTCGTATCCTACGAAGCCGATTATACTACAAAGTATCAGGGTTACGATCCGAAAAATCCCGAATCGTTTATCATGTTTTCGCTCATGCAGAATGCATACCTCGATCAGAGTTTAATGCTGGCATCAATGGTGCAAGACGAGATGGGCAATACTCCAATAAAGAATAACCGTGGAGTGAAACAAGATGCATTTTTAGTGCTTTGGAAAACAGCGATGCCGAGTATTTTAATTGAGTTGGCATTTATTTCGAATCCCGAAGAAGAAGCGTTGTTGGCTAAAGAGTCGACACTGGATTCTTTTGCAAAAGCAATTACCAATGCATTTACAAAATACAAGAATTACTACGAGCAATCGCATAAGGGCAGTGAGCAGACAATGGCAGGCAGCAAGCGGTCGGCAGTAGGCAGTGGGCAGTCAGCAAACGTGCCATCTACTGTTACTACTCCGGCATCTACCCCCACACCTGCACCCCAAACTACTATAAACCCGGCACCATCTACTGTAACTTCACCTGCATCCACTACGTCAACAGCAAGTACGGTTTTCATAGCAAATACGACCAAGGTTCCACCGGCAAGTACTGCTACTGTAACTACAAATGCACCTCTTTCCGAATTTTACTGTGTGCAAGTTATGGCTACGTCTACCAAACAAGCAACTACCGGGAGCCGTTTCCACGGGCTGAAAGATGTGCGTTGTTTTCCCGATGGAAAGATCTATAAATATACGGTAGGCACTCATGCCGATTTTGAAGATGCGTTGCTGTCGAGCCTCAAATTGCGCGACAAGTTTTCCGGGGCATTCGTAGTGCGCGTACAAGGTGATGCCATTGTTCCACTTAAAAAATAAAACCAACCTGTTATGAAAATAAAAATCAGTAAAGAAGTTAAAATCGGTATCTATGCCGTTGTCACTATTGTTGCGATGTATTGGGTATTCAATTTCCTGAAGGGACGCGACTTGTTAAATAAGTATCAAACATATTATGCCGTATTCGAAAACGTAGAAGGATTAACAGCCACCGCACCTGTGTACTTGAAGGGGTTGAAAGTAGGTAATGTATCGAAAATTACTTTTGAGAAAACAGACTTACGTTTCACGGTAGCGTTGCGCGTAGAGAGTTCGTATGGAGTGCCGGAAGATTCGAAGGCAGAAATCTACGGAACAGATATCATGGGTAACAAAGCGGTGCGGATATTGATGGGCAGCAGCCCGAAACTGGCCACATCGGATGATTACCTGCAATCGAGCGTAGCATCGGATTTGACAAATATGGTAGCGAACGAGTTGTTGCCATTGAAAGATAAAATAATGGGGACGCTCAATAATTTAAACACGACAATTACCGCTATCAATAACGTGTTGAATGAGGACACACAGAATAACCTGAAAGGAAGTATCAGCAATTTGAATAGTACGTTGGCACATGTAGAAAGTTTGTCGAGTGCATTAAATTCGAATAAAAAACATTTGACGAATTCGTTGGAAAATATCGACGCTTTTTCGGCAACATTGCGAAATAACGGGACGAAAATTGATCGCATCGCAGATAATCTTGTACAGGTTTCGGACTCGTTACGCATGGCAAATTTAAAGCAAACCATCGATAACTTGAATGCCTTGCTGGGGCAAGCAAACGACACGTCGGGAACTGTCGGGAAATTGCTACACGATGGGGAACTTTACACACGTTTATCGAATACAGTAAACGATCTGGATTTGTTGTTAATTGATTTAAAAGCGAACCCGAAAAGGTATGTAAAACTTTCTCTTTTTTAGTTTATTTTTTTTATTTTTGTTTTTCATTTTTTTCTCGAAAAAATTTCGGATTGAAAACTAATACGTTATCTTTTTTTTGGATTTTACAATAGCAGAAGGACTTTTTTTATCCGAAAATTTTCCCCAATTTTGTAACACGAATTTAATTCACACAACCGATATTTTAATATCAAACGAAGAATTATGCAACCCATTGAAAATCATTTACACGTTTGGAATAACTGCCTGCAGGTAATTCGCGACATCATTCCGCCGGCAAGTTTCAAAACGTGGTTTGAACCTATAGTCCCTTTAAAATTAAAAGAGAATGTATTGACGATTGAAGTCCCGACTCCTTTCTTTTATGAATACCTTGAGGAGCATTTTATTGATTTAATCAGCAAAACTATCCGCAAGGAAGTGGGCGCACAAGCCCAATTGGAGTATAGTGTACGTGTAGTAGAAAACAGTGCGGTCGTATATCCACCCAAAGGCCACAATCGCCCGAATAATAAACCAGTTCCCTTTCCTACCGATTCGGAAAAAACAATTCCTAATCCATTTGTCATTCCTGGGCTAAAGCAACTGCAAATAGATCCGCAATTGAACCCGGAGTATTCGTTTTCAAATTTTATTGAGGGCGAGTGCAATCGTTTGGGGCGTTCGGCCGGCGCTACTATTGCCGAAAACCCGGGGCGTACGGCATTCAATCCACTATTCATTTACGGCGCATCGGGATTAGGAAAAACACACTTAGCGCAGGCCATTGGTATTGCTGTTAAAGAACGGTACCCCGATAAATTAGTGTTGTATGTAAATGCCAACCGTTTCCAAACACAATATATGGATGCGGTAACGGTAAAAAATAAGTTGACGGATTTTTTACATTTCTATCAAATGATAGATGTGTTGATATTGGACGATGTGCAGGAGTTTGCCGGCAAGGAAGGCACCCAGAATGCATTTTTCCATATCTTCAATCATCTGCATCAGTCGGGCAAGCAACTGATCCTTACATCGGACAAACCGCCGGTAGAGTTACAAGGATTGGAACAGCGGCTACTGTCGCGCTTCAAGTGGGGCCTCTCGGCCGAGTTGCAAGCGCCGGATTTCGACACGCGTGTAGCTATCTTGCAAAATAAAATTTACCAGAACGGTATGCAGCTTGATACTAAAGTGGTACACTACATTGCCGAAAAAATCACTACAAATATCCGCGAACTGGAAGGGGCATTGGTGTCATTACTTGCACAAGCTACTCTGAACAAAAAAGCAATTACTACGGAACTGGCCGAAGAAATGACCGAAAAATTGGTGAACACATCGGCACGTGAAATTTCGATTAGCGATATCCAGAAAACAGTGTGTTCGTATTTCAGCCTTTCGCCGGAAAGTATGCTGAGCAAATCGCGCAAACGTGAAATTGTACAAGCTCGCCAGATTGCAATGTACCTGAGCCGTCAAATGACAAAGGACTCGCTGGCATCGATCGGGGCACAAATCGGAGGGAAAGATCATGCTACCGTATTGCATGCCTACAATACCGTATGCGATCTAATGGAGACGGATAAGCATTTCAAACAATATGTAGTAGAGATTGAGAAGAAGTTGAAGACGACCTGGTAACCACAGATTGCACAGATTTCACAGATTAAGAACAAAACAACACCGGTTATAATTTCCTTATAACCGGTGTTTTGCTTTGATTAGTTGCTGTGTCATCGTATACATCGATACCAAACTGATCCACCACCATCACCAGCACTCATCGCATACCGCACGGTTCCGCCAGCACCAACTCCGTTCACTATAGGGTTACACCATGTAGTCCCACCTACATAATTAAATATTACTATTGTTCTTTGAGTGCCACCATACATACTAGCGCAACTATACTGATAGTTTGCATCTTCACATGACATATACGCTATTTGTGTCATACCTGTAACACCTGCCACCCCAGATGTTCGTATGCACTGCAATTCTGCCACAGTCGGCCATCGCCAACTTTCACCAACACACCCATCCGATCCTTTGCTGTCATTGTTTTTTACTTCCAGACCACAGGCAACAAAAGCATTATCCAAACCCAAGTCCCGGCAATATCCACCAACTAAAACCAAACCGGTTTTGCACGTTCCGCTTGTAGTCGGCACATCGCGCTCTATCCAGCCGGGGCAGCCTGTTGCATCTGTTATAGTATTGATTATTCCAGCCGAATATGTTTTACTGTTTACGGTAGTTCCATTTATTATAAATGGCTTTGTCCCACGTAAGGTATAAGTACCATTTGTATAACTTACCGTATTCGGCGGATAATCTGTAGCAAAGGTGCACCAATTGAACCGCCCCGAAGCATTACCCAATTTTACGGTTACTGTCGCCGATTGGCTGTTGGCGCCCGTTATCCAGAAACCATTGCTGTTTCCGGCTGCGTAGGTGCCATTAATAACCAATGGCGTTCCGCTAATGGTAGCCCGTTGCCAGGCGCCGCCGTTACCGGCCGCATCCACCAGCTGAAAGTAAACAAAGCACCAGGCTTTATTCAAGTGTGTAGTACCGTTGCAGCCTGTCCACGTCAGCTTAAAGGTGACCTGCTGCGTTTGGTAGTTGGCGCTCACTTTTGTAACCGATACGCAGTTTGCGGAATAGCTTGCCTGCGCAATCAGTACGGATAGTAATAAACAGTAGATTTTTTTAGCTGCGCTGAACTCACAACTGTGTTTAGATTTTAATAGTGTTCGGTTCATAATTATTATTTTTTAGTTGTTGTTCTATTTTAGTGCCTGCCTGAGGCAAGATGTCTCCACTTCATTCGCTGTCGCTCGTTCCGGTCGACATGACGGCGTAACGTATTCATTTATTAATTGCATAGTTATTTAACTAAGTTTTTAGTTTTAATGTTGTAGCTTCGGGAACCGGTTCTTTTATACACCTTTCTCGCATTCATCTGTGAAATCCGTTCTCCATCTGCGAAATCTGTGATTCAACAAACACAAACCTTTTTTCACCGGTTCCCTCGGCTACGCTCTTGTTAATGCCCTACAGGCTACTATCGTTAACCATTTCTATTTTTTAATTTCTATTCGGGCGGAAATTTTCCCGCCTCTACTGCGCCAATTGTCATTTGTCAATCGTCAATTAAAAACCCCTGCTACATTTTCGCAACTACTGCCTTTTTTGTTTCAATTATTCAGTTTTAAAGGTTCGCTCACTAAATAAAGAAACGTGAACTTAATTTATCGTAATGTGAGGTTCAGGAATACCCAGTGTTATAACAAATCAAATCCACGTTTGTGTGATGATTAATTTCCTAACACTGTCTTGAAATTTTCCTGATTTCACATTACAGAATGGAAGCTTTTGCTTCCTTTTTACCGCACGAAAAAGAACGTTTGTAGTGAATACAAATGTACTACAATATTTTTAACTACCAAATAGTGGGGTGTTAAAAATGAAGAAAGCCGTTCCGGATTTAATCAGAACGGCTCTCTTAAGCAGGTTAAACAACAATAGCAAGTTGTTATTTATTTCAACAGCGTGATGTAGCTTTGCATTATTACAGGCGGACGACCGTCGTTGAAGTATATCGTCAGTTTATAGTAATACGTACCTTTCGACAGATTAGCTCCCGTGAATTTTTCCTCATCGGACAATCGTTTGTAGTTGTTACTACGATATACCATGTTCCCCCATGTGTTGGTAATCACTACCTGAGCATAGTCTACATGGTTATCCGGATTATCCAGCTCGGGGATGCGCCATACATCATTCGGGGCATTGGGGGTAACCACGTTCGGGATTACCCATATTTGCTGGTCGATAATAAGTGTTACCACGTTATTGGCCGGGTCAGCTTCGGGTTCCGTAGTACTTACCGTAAATACGTTGGTGTGCGAAGCACCCGGCAATGTCGGTATGACACGCATTTGCAATTCGGCAGCGCTTTGTTGTCCGATAATTTCACCCAGCGCCCAAGTCACTTTTCCATCGTTTGAAACCAGTCCTCCGTGATTGGCAAAGGTTACCTGTTGCGAGTTGGGGTCGAACTGAGCCGTTACCGTCGATTTTCCAATGGGTACACCACCAATATTCGATACGTATATCCGATAGGTGTATTCCTTATCAACCGAATAGTGGTCGTAGTCGCCACGAGGATCACCGCTCGGCGTGTGGTACAAGTAATCGCCGGGACGAATGTCGGCTGATATCGACAAGTCGCCTGTTTTTGCAATTACAAATACCGATGAGCGAGCGAGTACAATGCTATCGCGCCATACTTCGCCAATGTTGGTCAATGTATCACCTCCGTTGACACGGGCTTTCACAACTACGGTTTTTGTATCGCCTTTCTTGTTAAGCGTAACAGCCGCAAACGTCACTGTGTCTTTCGTTAGGTTATATGCAGCACCGTGTTCAAGATATGCTTCGAGCAATTCAAATCTCTTGTCTAACATATCCATAATGTGCAAGTCGTTGTTCGGTTCATTGGCCAAGTTAGTAATCGTGAGACGGAATGTTACCGTGTCTTTGTTGTTGGCTGCATTGCGGCCATCAATAGCTTTCACAATGTTAACCGAGCGGCCAAGCGAGCGAATCGTTACCGACGAGGTATCGTTACTATGGTCGTAGTCTATAGCATCAAT
>JAVBNJ010000139.1:0-8588 GCA_031551625.1 Bacteroidales bacterium
CTTTGATGCCTGTTTGCTTGGTGGCTTTTATTAAATTGGTAAGCAGAATTTCAATAATCGTATATTGCAGCGAAGCGCACAAGTCGGCCTTATTTTGCTCGATAAAATCAGGGTTTTCGGCCAGTTGTTCCTGCACAAAATAAAGGAACGACGTTTTCAGCCCGCTGAAACTGTAGTCGAGACCGGGTACTTGTGGCCGTGCAAACTTAAACGCTTGCGGATTGCCTTCTTTCGCCAGCTTGTCGATCACCGGGCCGCCGGGGTAGGGTAGCCCCATTACTTTAGCGCATTTGTCGAATGCTTCGCCTGCCGCATCGTCAATGGTTTGGCCGATAATTTCGAATTCCTCAAAATTCTTGACCACCACAATTTGCGAATGCCCGCCCGATACCAGCAGGCAAAGGAACGGGAACGCCGGATGCGGCAATTGTTTCTCGGGTACACCTATAAAGTGTGAAAGTATATGTCCTTGCAAGTGGTTTACTTCTACTAATGGCGCGCCCGTGGCCAGCGACAACCCTTTGGCAAACGACGTGCCTACGAGCAGGGAGCCCATCAGTCCCGGCCCGCGTGTAAACGCAATAGCATCAATACCAGATGGTTCAATACCCGCCACTGTCAAGGCTTGGTGCACCACCGGAATAATGTTTTGCTGGTGCGCCCGCGAAGCCAGCTCGGGAATTACACCGCCATATTTTTGGTGTACTTCCTGGTTGGCCAATATGTTGGAAAGCAATACACCATTGCGGATGACTGCTGCCGACGTATCGTCGCAAGAACTTTCTATGCCAAGGATGGTCATTTGCTTACAGTGAAAAATTGACTGCAAAAATACAACTATTTTTTGTAACTTTGCCAAAATGATAAATCAATTAACAAGATAAATTTAATACATGAAAAAAATTATCAATTCCCCCAAAGCACCGAAAGCAGTAGGACCTTACAGCCAAGCAGTAGAAACAAACGGTACCATGTATATCTCCGGCCAGTTGCCTATTGACGTGGCTACCGGAAAATTTGTGGAAGGCGGCGCTGCCGAGCAAGCTACTCAATGCCTCAAAAATATTGGCTATATCTTGGAAGAAGCCGGTTATTCATACGCGAATGTTGTCAAATCAACGGTGTTGTTGGCTAACATGGACGATTTCGGCGCCATGAATGAAGTGTATGCCAAATTCTACAACGAACCGTTCCCTGCTCGCGTGGCCTATCAGGTAGCTAAATTGCCGATGGGCGCTTTAGTTGAAATTGAAACGATAGCTGTAAAATAAACGGGCATCAGGTTATTTGCTTAGTTGTTGATTTGAATTTATCATCAACAATTTATTATCAAATAACCAAATCAACACATAACCAAATCAACAAAAAATGAAAAGATTGATAGAATGCGTGCCCAATTTCAGCGAAGGCCGCAATATGCAGGTGATTAAACAAATTACCGATGTAATCGAAGAAGTTGAAGGTGTTCGCTTGCTTGATGTAGACCCGGGCAAAGCAACCAACCGCACAGTAGTGACTTTTGTCGGTGAACCTGAGGCAGTGATCGAAGCGGCGTTCCGTGCCGCCCGTAAAGCCACCGAAGTAATTGATATGACGAAGCACCACGGCGAGCATCCGCGCTTCGGCGCCATGGATGTGTGTCCGCTCATTCCCATTGCAGGCGTTACGATGGAAGAGTGTGCCGGTTATGCCCGCAAGTTAGCCAAGCGCATTGGCGAAGAATTGCAGTATCCTATCTATTGTTACGAATTTGCCGCGCTTGAAGAAAAACGCCGCAACCTGGCTGTTTGTCGCTCCGGTGAATACGAAGGGCTGAAAGATAAATTGGCAAAACCCGAATGGAAACCCGACTTCGGTCCGGCTACTTTTGTGCCGCGCGTGGGCGCTACGGCAGTGGGGGCGCGTAACTTCCTGATTGCCTATAACGTAAATCTCAATACCACTTCGACCCGCCGCGCCAATGCTATTGCATTCGACGTGCGCGAAAAAGGCCGTCCTGTGCGCGAAGGAAATCCGTTTGTAGGGAAGAAAAAATTAGATGCCAACGGCAACGAAGTATGGCAACCGGGTTTGCTCAAAGCCGTAAAAGGCATTGGTTGGTTTATCGAAGAATACGGTGTGGCACAAGTGTCGATGAACTTGACCGATACTACGATTACCCCGCTGCATGTGGCTTTCGATGCCACGTGCGAACGTGCGCAGGCACGCGGCATACGTGTCACTGGTTCGGAGCTTGTTGGATTGGTACCGTTGCAGGCGTTGACCGATGCCGGAAAGTATTTTCTTACTAAGCAACAACGCTCGTTGGGTGTGCCCGATTCGGAATTGATTAAAATTGCCGTGCGCACTATGGGCCTGGATGAATTGGCCCCTTTCGATCCGAAGAAAAAAATTATTGAATACTTGTTGGAAGACAATAAAGCTAAGAAATTAGTGGATATGACCGTGACCGGCTTTGCCGAAGAAACGCTGAGCGAAAGCCCGGCTCCCGGCGGCGGTTCTATCTCGGCCTACATGGGTGCTATGGGTGCGGCATTGGGTGGCATGGTGGCCAACCTGTCGTCGCACAAGCCCGGTTGGGACGAGCGTTGGAACGAGTTTTCCGTTTGGGCTGAGAAAGCCAAGAACCTGATGAATCAATTGCTGTTCTTGGTGGACGAAGATACCCGCTCGTTCAATAAAATTATGGATGCTTTCGGCTTGCCCAAAGGCAACGATGCTGAGAAAGCAGCGCGTAAGCAAGCCATTCAAGATGCTACGAAATACGCCATTGAAATTCCGTTCCGTGTGATGAACGTATGTTACGAAACTATGCATATTGCCAAAGCTATGGCCGAAACCGGTAACCCCAATTCGGTGAGCGATGCAGGCGTGGGCGCATTGGCGGCTCGTGCCGGTGTGCGCGGCGCCTACCTCAATGTAAAAATCAATGCAGCCGGATTGGACGACAAAGCGTTTGTAGAGAAAATATTGAAAGACGGCGAAACTATTGCTACCAAAGCCGAACAACTGGAAAAAGAAATTATGGCCGAAGTGGAAAAGAAAATAGCCGGATAAATTTTACCAACTTATGGAAGAAATATGTATAACAGCACAAGAGTTGGAATATCTTACCGATATTCCAACTATGGCTTGTGAACCGCAAGCTCCGTATGGATCACAAATGAGTTTTGAGGAAGCTGTAAAAGCATGCAATGGTATTACTCTTGAGCAATTTAGTAATATGTGGGAAGAATCCATAAAAAGATTAATTCCCGCATGATAATTATAAGTGATACTGTTTATGACGTCATTGATAAGTATACAACCTACTTAGTCAACGAAGGGTTGACAACTCAAGCACGAGCTTTGGAGAAAAAGAATAAAATTGTCCAAGCTATTAATTCCAGTCTTGGAGGAATTCATACTCACAGGCCGTCTCCCTACAAGGAATTGGGAAAAGAAACGAGTTGCCTGTTATATGTATATAAAGATGCTAAAAGCAAAACACAATGGGGCTTTGCATACAAGCAATTTGATGAAAATAATGTGATTGTTTATCACATGCGCAACCTTAAATTGGTTACAGATAGCGCACAATAAACAGTAGGCAGTAAACAGTTGACAAGTGTACAAGATTGCTTCGCATCATTGTTGAGGAACAAAGCAACTGCATCAACACTGCAAACTAAAAACAAATGGCAAAGGTTAGGTCAAAAGATACGGCGGCGAACTACGAGCGGATACTCGGCGACTTGAAGAAAAAAATCTACAAGCCGGTGTATTTGTTGATGGGCGAGGAAGGGTACTACATCGACCAGATCAGCAACTACATTGCACAAAATGTGCTGAGCGAAGCCGAACGCAGTTTCAATCAATTGGTGCTGTATGGTAAGGATATTACCGTGCCGCAGTTGATTGACACGGCGCGCCGTTTCCCGATGATGGCCAACCAACAGGTGGTAATTGTGCGCGAAGCGCAGAACCTGAAGAATATCGAAATGCTGGAGTCGTATGTGAAACAGGCACCTGCTTCAACGATTTTAGTTTTGTGCTATAAAGGAAAAACCGTCGATAAGCGAAAAGCATTTTACAAGTTAGCCGAGAAAAACGGCGAAGTGCTGGAAACCGCGTTACTCTACGATAACGAGATTGCCGCATGGGTTACCGATTACCTGAAAAAGAAAGGCTGCACGATTGACCCCAAGGCGGGCGTTATTTTAGCAGAGTTTTTGGGTTCCGATTTAAGTAAAATCACCAATGAACTTGATAAGCTATTTACGTTACTGCCAGAGGGAAGTAAGCATATTACCGCCGAACATATCGAAAAAAATATCGGGATCAGTAAAGATTATAATACGTTTGAACTGAATAGCGCTATTACGAAACGCGATGTGCTGAGGGCTAATCGCATTATACAACATTTTGCGCACAACCCCGGCGAGTACCCAATGGTGATGACGGTAAGTATGTTATTTATGGAATTTTCGCGTATATTGAAATTTCATTTTTTAAAACGCAAAAGCAAGGGTGGATATGTGGCGCCCGGCGAAATAGCAGCCGAGTTGGGCGTTAATCCTTTTTTTGTGAAAGACTACGAAGCGGCAGCGGCCAATTACCCGCTCGGCAAAGCAATGCAAGTGGTGTCGCTCCTGCGCGAGTACGACATGCGTAGCAAAGGTTTTGGCAACGGCGCTGCCGACCACGGAGAACTGTTGCGGGAGTTGATATTTAAGATTATGCACTAAATTAGTTTATAGACTAAAAAATTAGTTGGAATGATAGAAACAGCCGAACAAATTATTGAATTTATACGGACGTCGAAGAAAAAAACGCCGGTAAAAGTATATGTGCAAGGAACGTTGCAACCCTTGAATTCAGCCGGATTGCAAGTGTTCACTGATGGTGCCGCGGCAACTATTGTCGGCGATTACGCCGAAGTGAAACCTTACCTCGAAGCCCACAAGGATAAAATCGACTATTACCATATTGATGTGGCGGCGCGCAATTCGGCCATTCCATTGACCGACCTCACGCAATACAATGCACGCATTGAGCCGGGCGCTATTATCCGCGACCATGTAACCATTGGCGACAACGCCGTGGTGATGATGGGCGCGGTAATCAACATTGGTGCGCGCATTGGCGCCGGTACAATGATTGATATGAACGTGGTGCTTGGCGGCCGTGCCGAAGTGGGTGCCAACTGTCACATTGGGGCAGGCGCTGTGGTAGCCGGGGTTATTGAACCGCCCAGCAGTCGCCCGACGGTGATTGAAGACGATGTAGTAATGGGTGCCAATGCCGTCGTTTTGGAAGGCGTGCGCGTGGGCAAAGGCGCGGTGGTAGCCGCCGGAGCGGTTGTTACCGAAGACGTGCAGCCCAATGCCGTGGTAGCAGGTATTCCTGCGCGTGTAGTAAAAATGAAAGACGATAAAACATCGGCCAAAACGCAGATTGTAGACGCATTGCGGCAGATTTAGAGCCTGTTTAAATTTTCTTCACCAATAATTTTATAGCCGATAGTTTGACCATTTCTTCCGCTGAATCAAAAGTCAACTCATAATTGCGACATAGCCTACGGTCATTATCCAACCAAGAGAAAGTCCTTTCTACTATCCAACGTTTATGGATGGGTCGGAAGCCCTGTCCTTTATATCCGCTTGTAACTACTTCTATGATATACCCAAAAGTTTTACGGACTATTCCGATGACTTCGCCACGATAACCACTATCAGCCAATATTACTTTTACCGTTGAATTCAGTTCTTTCAAAACCCGCATCAACAAATACATGGCCTTACTATCATGGATATTGGCGATTGTTACCATAACGGCGAGCAAAAATCCATTCTTATCCACCACTATATGGCGTTTAATCCCTTTCACTTTCTTATTGCCGTCAACTCCATTTAGAGAACGATTATTGCCCCAACGAACGCTTTGGCTGTCTGCGATCCCTAAACTTGGCTGTTTATTTTGTTTCAGCTTTACGCGAACCGTTTCTCGTAACTTGCTTAGCAATAATTCAGATTCATTCAAATCACACCACTTGCGATAGTAATAATAAACCAATTGCCACTTGGGGAAATCATTTGGGAGCATCCGCCATTGACAACCCGTTTTTACGATAAAAAATAGCGCGTTCCATATCTCCCGTAAATTATATTTTCTCCGTCGCTCTTGGATATGTAATACTTTTTTTATAAATTGCCATTGTGTTTCCGTTAAATCCGTTTGATACATTCTTCATTTATGTTTGGTCACTTAAATAAAATAATTTTCTGCGGATACGGAAACATTTTTTTGTTTTTCAACAAAACTTAAACAGGCTCTTAATAATTTGTTAAAGATTCATACACGCTGTATTGTTTTTCTAAAAATAATGTGTATTTTTGTACGAAATTTTAAAATGTAATCGACTTACATTCGTGAAATTTTTATAAAGTAACTTTATTACTTCTTGAGATGAAAAATAAATATATTGATTTAGTTGAACAAAGTTTTGAATTTCCGCAAGACGAGTTTAAAGTGGTCGACAATGATTTATACTTCAACGATGTGCCGTTAATGGAGGTTATTGAACAGTATGGAACACCTTTAAAAATAAGTTACCTGCCTAAAATTAGTAAGCAGATACAACGTGCCAAACGCATGTTCAATGTGGCCATGGCCAAAGTCGATTACCAGGGCGATTACAACTATTGCTACTGTACTAAGAGTTCACACTTCTTATTTGTACTCGAAGAAGCATTGCGTAATGATATTCATCTCGAAACCTCGTCGGCCTTTGACATCAACCTGATTGAAGCGTTGCACGAACAAGGATTGGTTGATAAAGACCGCTATATTGTATGTAACGGGTTTAAAAAAGAACTGTATGTTGAAAACATTGCCGGCCTCATAAATAGCGGCTGGAAGAACACCATTCCCGTACTCGACAACATGGATGAATTTGATATGCTGAGTAAGCATGTTACCGAAAAATGCCACCTCGGTATTCGCATTGCAGCTGAAGAAGAACCTAAGTTCGACTTTTATACGTCGCGTTTAGGCATCCGTTATAGTGATATTATACCTTTTTATAAAGAAAAAATTGCAAAGAATAAGCGATTCTCATTAAAGATGCTTCACTTCTTTATAAATACCGGTATTCGCGATAATTCGTATTACTGGAACGAATTGGCCAAGTGCGTTAGCGTATATTGCCAGCTAAAGAAAATATGCCCGGAGCTCGATTCTTTGAACATTGGCGGTGGTTTCCCGATTAAAAATTCTATGAATTTTACCTACGATTATGAATACATGGCAGAGGAAGTAGTGGCACAGATTAAAAGTATTTGTACACAAAACGACGTCCCCGAACCGAATATATTCAGCGAATTCGGCAGCTTTACAGTGGGTGAAAGTGGGGCTATAATATACCAGATTCTTGGACAGAAGCAACAAAACGACCGCGAACGCTGGTATATGATCGACAGCTCATTTATGACTACACTGCCCGATACATGGGCTATCAAGCAACGTTTTATCCTGTTGCCTGTGAATAATTGGAACCGCGAATACCACCGTGTAATTCTGGGCGGCCTTACGTGCGACAGCCAGGATTATTACAATGCCGAAGCGCATGCCAATGCTGTGTTCTTGCCACAACTGGAGGCTAACGACGAAACACCGCAGTACATCGGTTTCTTCCACACCGGTGCCTATCAGGATTCGATTGGCGGCTATGGCGGCTTGCAACACTGTTTGCAGCCCGGCCCCAAGCACATTATCATCGACCGCGACGAGAACGGCGAGTATACCACTAAACTTTTCAGCAAGGAGCAAACCTATAAATCCATGTTGAAAATACTGGGCTATTAGCGGCGCACTGTTTTTTTTGCGTATCTTTGCGCAAATAAATAGTATGCAAACATACCGGTTTCATATTTCAGAGATAGCAACGTGTATACAGGCGCAGTTGGTATCAACGCGCACCGATGATGCAGGAATTGCTGCTTTGCTTACCGACAGCCGAAACTTGGCAGCTACCGGTGGGTGCTTATTCTTTGCTTTGGTAAGCGCGCGCAATGACGGGCATCGTTACGTCGAAGACTTGTATCGCCGAGGCGTTCGCCACTTTGTGGTGCAACACATTCCCGAGAATTTGAAGAATGCTCCCGAAACTAATTTTTTAGTTGTCGATAATACGCTTGATGCATTGCAGCAATTAGTCGCTTGCTATCGCAGCCGCTTTACGATTCCGGTGGTGGGTATTACCGGTAGCAACGGCAAAACTATTGTGAAAGAATGGCTCGCCTACCTGATGGCTGAAGACAGGCAAGTGGTGAGCAGTCCTAAAAGTTACAATAGCCAAATCGGTGTGCCGCTTTCGGTATGGGAACTGCAACCCCGCCACGAGGTAGCCGTGTTCGAAGCCGGTATCTCGCAACCCGGCGAAATGGAACGGTTGGAAAAGATTATCAAACCAACCATTGGTATATTTACTACTATAGGTACGGCGCACGATGAACATTTTGCGAACCGCCAACAAAAAATCGAAGAAAAGTTAAAACTCTTTGCTGGCGTTGATACGCTTGTTTATTCGACTGACTCTCCGGAACTGA
>JAVBNJ010000106.1:0-17821 GCA_031551625.1 Bacteroidales bacterium
ATTGATATCGATCTATCTATCCGGGGCTGAGTTTTTATAAGGACCGGCAAATACATTGTGGTCTTAAAAATAATTTGAAAAAATTTCTTATCTTTTTTGTTTATTTTTTTTATATTTGAAAACGACTCTTTTCCACCGGGTCTTTCGGTTCTACTACGATGGCTTCCGCAGCATGACGGTCGGACGTACGCTTTGGTTGATAATTCTTGTGAAATTATTTATAATGTTTGTCGTACTCAAAGTGTTTTTCTTTCCTAACGCATTGGCGAAGTACGATACGGAAGAAGCGAAAAGCAAGGCGGTGATTGAAAATTTAATTAGGTGAAAGGGTGAAGAAGTAAAAGGGTGAAATAATTGACCCTTACACTTTTTGATCCTTGTACCCTTTAACATTTTGTTTTATGGATGATGTAGTATTTTTATCGCGGTTACAGTTTGCCCTTACTGCCGGTTACCACTGGATTTTTGTGCCGTTGACACTCGGACTGGGTATCATTCAGGCAGTGATGGAAACTATTTATGTGCGTACGGGCAACGAGAAATGGAAACGCATGGCGAAATTCTGGATGACTGTTTTCGGCATCAACTTTGCCATGGGCGTGGCTACCGGACTGATTCTCGAATTCCAGTTCGGTACCAACTGGAGCAATTACTCATGGTTTGTCGGCGACATTTTCGGTGCGCCGCTGGCCATCGAAGGTATCCTGGCTTTCTTTATGGAAGCCACTTTCGTAGCGGTTATGTTTTTCGGGTGGAACCGTGTGAGCAAAGGTTTTCACCTTACGGCTACGTGGCTCACGGCTATCGGTGCAAGTATCTCGGCGTTGTGGATTCTGGTGGCCAATGCATGGATGCAATATCCGGTGGGCATGACCTTCAACCCCGACACGGCGCGCAACGAGATGGTCGATTTTTGGGCTGTGCTCTTCTCGCCTGTGGCCATCAATAAATTTTTTCACGCTGTTACTTCAGGCTTTGTGCTGGCTGCAGTATTTGTAATTGGTGTAAGTGCATGGTTCCTGTTGAAGAAGCGCGATACGGAAATGGCATTGAGCAGTATTAAAATTGCTGCGATATTCGGTTTGTTCAGTGCGGTGGCATTGGCTTTTACGGGCGATAAGTCGGGCTACCACGTGGCGCAAAAACAACCTATGAAATTGGCGGCAATAGAAGCCTTGTACGACGGGCGCACCGCCGCACCGCTGTCGGCCATAGGGCTATTGAATACCAGTAAAGAATGCAACGATAATTCGGATACCTACTTGGTTAATATTCCAATCCCGTATGCCTTGTCGTATTTGGCAAACAGGGATTTTAATTCGTATGTTCCCGGTATCAACGATTTGCTGAACGGTGGCTATATTTGCCGGAATGAAGAAGATGCAGAAGTAACAGCGCTATCCGTAAGTGAAAAGATGGCGCGCGGCAAGCTGGCTATTGCAGCCCTTTCCGACTATCAGGCCGCAAAGGATGCGGGTAATGATACGTTGACGCAAGCCGCGCGTCAACGCCTCGATGAAAATTTTGCGTACTTCGGTTATGGCTACTTCAAAGCGCCGGAAGACGCAGTGCCCAATGTTTCGCTGCTATATTACAGTTTCCACTTCATGGTTATCTTGGGTGTCTATTTTATTTTGTTCTTCGCGCTTGCATGGTGGTGGCATTACCGGAAAACATTAGCACGTCGCCGTTGGTTCTTATACCTTGCGCTGTGGAGCATTCCGCTACCCTATTTAGCAGGGCAGCTCGGCTGGATTGTGTCGGAGGTAGGCCGCCAGCCATGGGCTATTCAAGACCTACTACCAGTGTCGGCTGCTATTTCGCATGTCGAAGCGGGAACGGTGCTCACTACGCTGATTTTGTTTGCTGTGCTGTTCACTGTGTTGCTAATTGCCGAAATCAAGATTATGACAAAAGAAATCAAAAAAGGGTTTGAGGACGAAAAGGTAAAAGGTTGAAATGTTTTGAGGCGTAAGCATCTTAACACTTGTACCTTTGTTCCCTGTTAACATAGAATCACAAAAATTTAAAATTAGTAATTATGTTTTTTTTACAACAATATTGGTGGGCAGTAGTGTCGCTGTTAGGCGCACTGTTGGTGCTTATGCTGTTTGTGCAGGGTGGGCAAATGTTTTTATTTCGCTTGCCGAAAAACGACAGCGAGCGTTCATTGATTGTGAACGCGCTGGGACATAAATGGGAATTGACATTTACCACACTCGTAACCTTTGGCGGAGCAGCCTTTGCTTCGTTTCCGCTATTTTATTCCACAAGTTTCGGTGGCGCCTATTGGTTGTGGATGGCAATTTTGTTTTTCTTTGTCATACAAGCCGTGTCGTACGAATTCCGCACCAAAGCGGGTAACTGGCTCGGGCAGCAAACCTACGAATGGTGGCTGTTCCTGAACGGTCTTTGTGGTACATTTTTATTAGGTGTGGCCGTGGCTATGTTCTTTTCCGGCGCACCGTTTACAATGGACAAAGGGAATATTACACAACTTGCGCAACCTGTTATTTCGCAATGGGCATCGGCGTGGCATGGGTTGGAGTTATTAGTGCAGCCGTTCAATATCTTGCTTGGCTTAGTGCTGGTGTTTGCCGCACGAACGTTGGGTTTACTGTTCCTTGCCACACGCATCGACGATGTGCCGATGGTGGCGCATATGCAAAAATCGGTACGCATCAATGCGCCGGTTTTTGTGTTGCTGTTTGTGGTATTTGTGGGGTGGCTGCTGCTGCGCACAGGCTATGCGGTGAATCCGGTAAGTGGTGTTATTAGTGTCGAACCATACAAATACCTGCACAATTTCCTGGCTGTGCCGTGGATAAGCGTATTGTTGCTGGTTGGCGTAGTACTTGTACTGACAGGACTTTTTAAGGCATGCGTACACGCAAAACTAACCAAAGCCACATTCTGGATTACTGGTACGGGTGTGGTGCTTGCCGTGTGGAGCGTGTTGTTGTGTGCGGCGTTCAACAATACGGCTTATCTTGTTTCAACTGTCGATCCGCAATATTCGCTCACGCTTTACAATAGCTCGTCAAGCGCATTTACATTGAAAGTGATGGCGTATGTCTCCATTTTGGTTCCCTTTGTATTGCTCTACATTGCTTATGTGTGGCGGGCTATGGGACGTACGAAACTAAACAGTGATAATTTGACGGAAAAAGAAGAGATAACCTATTAGCCCACTGCCCTGCGATAAATGATCTTTTGCTATTGCGGAGATTTGATGAAAAGTCGAATCAGTTTCGGCATTACTTTCCGCTACTAATGCTAAACAGCCCCACCAGCCGGTCGTAGCGGTCGGTGGCCGAGCGGAAGTATACATACACGGCGTAAGCGTTTTCAGTTTCTGCAAAACAGCCTTCAATGGCATTCCAGTCGATGTGTCCTTTTTTATCGACCAGTACATAACGGTAGTTGTAGAGCCCTTGCTTGGTAAGCGTGTTCAGCTCGTAGGCCTGCTGTTCTTCGTTGTATTGCATGTGGAATGCCGGATGCAACGTAAAGTTCGTCAGTTCGCCGAACACGTACACATCACCTTCGAACGGTTCGTTGGCGCGTAATGTAAAGATAGTGGTTACATATTCCGCTTCGGTGTTGCGGTTACCGGTGCGGTAGGCATCGACATAATAGCGGCCATTCATGTCGCGTACAAAAAAGTAGCGGCTCTCACGCGCGTCGTCAGCCTGCAACATGGCATACACAAAGCCTTGACTATCGCGGTACATGCGTTGTACGTTCTGCCCGCTGAAATCGAGGTTGCGCGTATCGTAAAAACGAAACTCGTTGCCGCCCGGGTACCAGTTGCGGTCGGACAACGTGTAGTCGGTGCGCCCTGTTTCCACAAATGTTGGCGTCGGTTGGGCAGTGTCCGGCAAGCGATAGCCGTTCTGTTCCACACGCACCTTCAGTTCGCGGAAAGCGTTGCGTACTTCCAGCGTGGGGTGGTTTACTGCCAGTTCTATTTGTTGCAGGCAATTCTCGCCTGTTACGGCAGGGCCGCGCAAGTGTAATGCTGCCGTTGTCCGCGACTCAATCACCGAAAACCCGCGCACAAATGCAGGTTTCGCCGCATCGCTCTCATACACCTTTAATAAATAATTGCCCGATGCTTTCAACCGTACGTTCTCATTCGGGATTTGCAACTCGTAGTGCGTGTAATCAATCCGCGAACGGTATGAGTGTGTATACTCATTCAGGTAGTTCTCGGGGAAACCGTTCATATATTCCGTGGGGAACAGATTGTCGGGCTCCCAGTCCGCGGTGCAGTGTACCAATGTATAGCGCAAGGTCGAACGCTCGCTATTCAAGTCGTCGAAACGCAGCGTCAGAAACTCGTCTAAACCTGCGGTAATCACCGGCAATGCTTGTTCGTTGTCACCTTTGAATAGTTGGATGCTGTGTATTTGCGGGTCGTAGCAAACATCTTTCCAGCCCGCCAGTTTATTGGCCGCATTTTCATTTTGTGCATACACAGATACACATAATAAAGTGAAACAGATGCAAAAAAGGCGATGCATAGACTACGATATTTTTACAAAACTACTAAAAAAAATGAAGTTGTTATAAAAATGTTAAAAACCTTTTTTTTGTACCTCGCTTTTAAATTGTAATTTTACGAAAATTTTAGACGAAAATAAATTACCTAAACATATCATGCATTCTTCACATCAAATTAAAATTTTCTCGGGACGCAACTCGCGCTATCTGGCCGAACGCATAGCCAAGCACATGGGCCTGGAGTTGGGACAGACGGTTGTAACCGAATTCAGCGACGGTGAATTTCAACCTGCATTCAACGAAAGCGTGCGCGGTTGCACGGTTTTCATTGTGCAATCGACTTTTCCGCCGGTCGATAATTTATTTGAATTGTTGCTGATGATTGATGCTGCGCGTCGTGCATCAGCCTATCAGGTGATAGCCGTGATGCCCTACTTTGGTTGGGCCCGGCAAGATCGCAAAGACCGCCCGCGCGTGTCGATTGGCGCCAAGCTGGTGGCCAACCTTATGCATGCCGCCGGTTGCGACCGCGTGATGACTACTGACCTGCACGCCGATCAAATTCAAGGCTTTTTTGACTTTCCCGTGGACCATGTATATGCAAGCTCTGTTTTTTTACCCTACCTCAAAAGTTTGAATCTGGAAAATCTTTCGGTGGCTGCTCCCGACATGGGTGGTGCCAAGCGGGTGAATGCCTATTCGCGTATTTTGCAATGCCCCATGATTATTTGCCACAAATCGCGCGAAAAAGCGAATGTGGTGGGGGCGATGACAGCCATTGGCGATGTAGAAGGCCGCAACGTGCTTATCCTCGACGATATGATTGACACCGCCGGCACAATGGCTAAAGCCGCTGATATGCTGATGGAAAAAGGAGCGTTGAGCGTGCGCGCCATGGCTACGCATCCCGTGCTTTCGGGGCCTGCCTACGAACGTATTGCCAACTCTGCGTTGAAAGAAGTAATCGTGAGTGACACCATTCCTTTAACCAATGATCCGAATGTCGATAAATCTAAAATAAAAGTGCTGTCGGTAGCCGAACTGATGGCCGATGTGATAGAAAAAGTATACAACTACAAATCAATCAGCGATAATTTTGTAATGTAATGTTGACACCGGAAGTCATACATGGACGATTGCTTAAAGGCTTGTGGAGTTTCTTCTCGAAGAGCGGGCGGAACACTGCGGTGATAGGTCTTTCGGGAGGGTTGGACTCGGCTGTGGTGGCTGCGCTGGCCGTTGAAGCGCTGGGTAAAGAGAACGTAATTGGCGTGATGATGCCTTCGCAACACTCTACGCTGCACTCTGTGTCTGATGCCGTGCAACTGGCCGAAAATCTCGGAATTCGTTATCACGTGGTGCCTATTGAAAGTATATACCATTCGTTTATCAGAGGATTGGTACCGGTTTTCGGGCATCGCAAAACGACAGACACCACCGAAGAAAATTTACAGGCACGTATTCGCGGAACGCTGCTCATGGCTGTGAGTAACAAATTCGGCAATATGGTGCTTAACACTTCTAATAAAAGTGAACTCTCGATGGGTTACGGCACACTGTATGGCGACCTTGTGGGTGCCCTGATGGTGATTGGCGATATTTACAAAACGCAAGTGTATGAATTGGCACGCTACATCAACCGTCAGCGCGAAATTATTCCGCTCAACACCATAACTAAGGAACCGTCGGCGGAGTTGCGTCCCGGACAAAAGGATAGCGATTCGTTGCCGCCCTATGATGTACTCGACTCTGTGCTGCACGGTCTTACCGAAGAAGGTCTTGCGCCCGATGTGCTTATCGGCAAAGGCTTCGATGCCGCGTTAGTCAATCGTATCGAACACCAAAAATCATGTATTGCCTTCAAGGCCCTCCAGATTCCGCCTATGATAAAGGTTGGCGAGCATCCGTTGTTGCCGGAGTGGAAATTAGTATAAGGCAGGCTGCAATAATAGGTGAGACTTCATTGCGTGCGATAAATCCAAGTATTTTCGCTATCTTTGTGCCCAAATTATAAAAAGTACATGATAAGCAGAACACCGAAAAAGGCAGCCGGCCGACCCGCCAGCCGCCGCAGCGAAGGCGGAAAGGATACGCGCTACGCTAAAAAAGCTAGTGGCGACAAACCTTTTGCCCGCAAGCCCCGTCGCGATGACGATGCAGACCACAAACCGCGTTTCAGAAGAAACGACGATGACAAACCGCGCACCTCGCGCCCGCGCCGAGATGGCGACTTTGACAGCAAGCCTCGCTTCCGTCGAGGCGATGATGAGAAGCCTCGCTTCAAACGTAATGATGATGAGAAACCTCGCCGCGCTGCGCGTCCGCGCCGCGACGATGAACGAGATAGCAAACCGCGTACTCGCCGCTTCGACGACGAGAAGCCCCGCTTCAAACGTAACGATGACGAGCGGCCGCGCACGTCGCGCCCACGCCGCGATGGCGATTTTGACAGCAAACCGCGTTTTCGCCGTACGGATGATGAAAAGCCGCGTACCCGTCGCTTCGAAGATGATAAACCACGCTTCAAACGCAATGACGATGATCGTCCGCGTACTGCACGCCCACGCCGCGATGGCGACTTCGACCGTAAGCCGCGTGCGCGCTATGGCGACGACGAAAAGCCGCGTTTCCGCAAAGATTCGGGCGATCGCAAATTCGATAAACCAAAACGCACTTACAGCCGTCGCCGCGATGACGACAACGAATTAGAAGGCTTTGTGTCGACTGCTACCAAGCGTACACCAAAAAAAGAATCAAGTGAAACCCGCTGGAATAAATTTGTCGCCAACTCAGGCAACTGCTCGCGCCGCGAGGCCGACGACTATATTGCCGCAGGCGTGGTGTCGGTGAACGGACAAGTGGTCACCGAAATGGGCTACAAAGTGAAACCTGGCGATGATGTACGTTTCAATGGCGAGCGCATGAAGGGTGAAACTAAGGTATATGTACTTTTGAACAAACCGAAAGATTATGTAACCACTACCGGCGATCCGCATGCCGACAAAACAGTGCTTGATCTGATTGGTGACAAGTGCACACAGCGTATTTTTCCTGTGGGCCGCCTGGATAAAGGCACCACCGGCGTATTGCTGTTGACCAACGATGGTGAGATGACCGAACGCTTGACTCATCCTTCGTATAATAAGAAAAAGATATACCATGTGTTCCTTAACCGCAAAGCCAAAGTAGCTGACCTGCGTCAACTCATTGAAGGCATAGAGTTGGAAGATGGAATGGCGCAAGCCGACCACGTGGAGTTTGTGGGCGAAGACAAGAAAGAAGTGGGTGTCGAAATCCATTCAGGCCGCAACCGCGTGGTGCGTCGCATGTTCGAAGCGCTGGGCTACCGTGTCGAAAAGCTCGACCGCGTGTATTTTGCAGGGCTTACCAAGAAGAACTTGCGCCGCGGGCAATGGCGTTTTCTCACCGAGCAGGAAATTTCGGCATTGAAAATGGGAGCCTACGAGTAATTGAGAATTGAAAATGGAGAATTGAGAATTATGCATCGCTCCGGTTTTGTTAATATTATTGGGAATCCGAATGTCGGGAAGTCGACGCTGATGAATGCATTGGTGGGCGAGAAACTATCGATTATCACTGCAAAGGCGCAGACCACACGGCACCGCATCATGGGTATTGTAAACGGCGACGATTTTCAAATCGTATTTTCCGACACGCCGGGCATTTTGAACCCGCACTACAAGCTGCAGGAAAGCATGATGACTTTTGTTCGCACTGCCATTGGCGATGCCGACATTATTCTGTATGTAACCGATGTGGTGGAGAAAGCCGACAAGAATCAGGAATATATCGAGCGTTTGCAAAAGATTGAGCAACCCGTTATTTTGGTGATCAACAAAATTGATTTGACCACACCGGCCGAATTGGAAAAATTGGTAGAAGCGTGGCGGGGCGTATTGCCCCGTGCGCTCATTTTTCCGGCATCGGCACAAGAACAGTTTAATATCGATAACATCTTGAAACAAGTAGTGGCGCTGCTTCCCGAAAGCCCGGCCTACTACGATAAAGATGTGTTTACCGATCGTAACCTGCGTTTCTTCGCTTCGGAAATTATCCGTGAGAAAATTTTGTTGAACTACGACAAGGAAATTCCTTATTGCACCGAAATTACGATTGAGCAATTCAAAGAGTTGGATGAATTGTACCACATTGAAGCAACTATTCATGTAGTGCGCGATTCGCAAAAAGGAATTATTATCGGGCGGCAGGGCGAATCGCTCAAGCGTGTAGGCATTCAAGCACGTAAGGACATGGAAGCATTTTTTGAGAAAAAGGTAAATCTGAAATTATTTGTTAAAGTGAATCCAAACTGGCGCGAAGACCCACGTAAGTTAAAGGAATTCGGATACATTCAGGAATAATTTTCTGAATCTGCTAATTTTTCTTACATTTGTACAATTTTCAAATAACTCCGGAAGATGAAGCAGATTCGTTTTTTTATCATGTTTGCGATAGGGTTGTTCGTACAAAGCGAACTGTGGGCGCAAAGCACCACATGGTCGCTGGAGCAATGCATCCGTTATGCGTGGGACAATAATATTTCCATCAAACAACAGGAACTTACAACCGGCCAGGCGGCTAATTCGCTGCAACAGTCCAAGCTAACATTTTTACCCAGTGTGGGCGCTCGTGCCTCGTATAACATTGGGTGGGGGCTTGCTGAAACACGTGTGACGGACGAGAATGGAATTTCAACTACTATTTACGTTGATAATACATCGCAAAACATTTCGCCCAGCATTTATGCATCCGTTAATTTGTTTGAGGGGTTGCAGAAATTTCACAATGTGAACCGGAATAAAGCCGACTACAATGCGGCAAAGCAGGAAGTGGAGCGGTTGCGTAATGATATTTCGTTGCAAATTGCACGTGCCTATCTACAAGTGTTGCTGGCCAAGGAAATGCTGACCACTGCCGAATCCAGTCGCGACAATGTGGACCAGCAGCGCGAACAGACTCGCAAAATGGTGGAAGCCGGCAGCAAGCCCTACAGTACTTTGCTCGAAATTGAAGCGCAATGGGCGAGCGAGAATGTACAATGTGTAACGGCCCGTAACCAGGTAGATATTGCTTACCTGACGTTACGCCAGTTACTCGACATAGATCCTCGTGCGGCTTTTGATTTGGTAACACCGACCATTAACATAGCGCTTGCACCACAGGCCGATTCGATAAGCGGTCTGTATGCATTGGCGCAGGATTTGCCGCAAATCCAGGTGGCCGAATTCCGTAAGGAAAGTGCTACCTATGCACATAAAGCGGCTAACAGCCGTTTCTGGCCTACGCTATCGTTCTCGGCATCGTATGGCTCGGGTGCTTATTATTCCAATTTGTTGCCTTCCGAAAATTTCTGGGACCAGTTAAGCAAAAATGTATCTCCCGGTTTGGGCTTTGGGCTTAGTTTTCCGTTGTTCCAAAACTGGACGAATGTAACCAATTCTAAAAATACCAAATTGAGTTTGCGTATTGCAGAACTTGAAGTGGAGAACCGCCAGAAAGCGCTTTACAAGGAAATACAACAAGCAATAACCGATGCATCGGCTGCCTATAACAAATATAACGCAGGCGAACAAAATGTGAAAGCCATGCAAGAATCATTCCGCTACACGCAAGAGAAATTTGATGTGGGAATGGTTACTGCTACAGATTTCTCGGTAGCCAAAAACAACTTGTTCAAAGCGCAGTCAGACATGCTGCAAGCCAAATACCAATATGTGTTCCAGTTGAAAATTTTGGATTTCTATAAAGGAATTCCTATTACTTTGTAAGTACAGATTTCACAGATTAGCTAATCATAGATTTCGATATTATGAAAAAGAAAAGTAAAAAAAGCCTTGTGTGGATTATTATCGGTGCGGTGGTACTGATAGGTGTGTTGATTATTATCGGAAAAAACAATAAAGAAGAAGCGCTGGCAATTACCGCCGAGCAGCCAACCCGCAAAACGATTACGGAGTCAATACCGGCCAATGGAAAGATACAGCCGGTGGTGGAAGTGAAAATCAGCCCCGACGTGTCCGGCGAGATTGTGGAGTTGAATGTAAAAGAAGGCGACCATGTGAAGAAGGGCGATTTGTTGCTGAAAATAAAACAGGATTTTTACATATCGGGGCGCGACCGTGCCGTTGCCCAGTTAAACTCAATGAAAGCTCAATTGGCGCAGTCGGAAGCACAGTTTGTGCAAACGCAGCAATCCTACGAGCGTAATAAAAAATTGCATGACCAGAATGTGGTGTCGGAAGCAGATTTTGAGAGTGCACAGGCGCAATATGATATCAACAAACGGCAGGTAGAAGCCGCGCGTTACAATGTGAAAAGCGCCGAAGCCGCTCTGAAAGAAGCAGAAGAAAACTTAATCAAAACAACCATCTATGCACCGATGGACGGTATTGTTTCGAAACTCAGTGTAGAGCGAGGCGAACGGGTGGTAGGTACATCGCAGATGGCGGGAACCGAAATGTTGCGTATTGCCAACCTTAGCGAGATGGAGGTGTTGGTAGACGTGAATGAAAACGATATTGTGCGCGTAAAACAAAACGATACGGCGATGATTGAAGTGGATGCTTACCCGGCGCGCAAGTTTAAAGGAGTGGTAACACAGATTGCTAATTCATCGAAAAGCGTTACCACGTCAACCGACCAGGTGACGAACTTTGAAGTGAAAATTTTTATCCTTCCCGAGTCTTACAACGATTTAGCGACTCAGCCTAACATGAATCCGTTTCGTCCGGGTATGTCGGCTGCTGTATATATTCAAACGGTAACACATGCAAATGCATTGGTGGTGCCTATTCAATGTGTGACTACGCGTACCGATCTGGCCGAGAAAACCAAAACAGATAGTACTGCAACAGACAGTACGGCCAAGCAGGAAACGGTAACACCTGCTGCAAAAACCGAAAAAACAAATGCCGATTTTGTGGAACGTGTTTTTGTCGTGCAGCCCGATGAGACGGTGAAAGCCGTGGCCGTGAAAACAGGAATTCAGGATAATACGCACATCGAAATAGTGACCGGCTTATCCGATAGCCTGAAAGTAGTAACCGGCCCGTACAATATGATTTCCAAGAGACTGAAGAACGGTACAAAAGTTAAAATTACAGATAGCAGTAAACAGTAAGCAACCCTAAAAAATTAGTTATTCAATAGGTGACTCTACTTTTAATCGAAACAGGTACGGCCGTGTGTTCTGTGGCGCTTGTGCGCGATGGAAAATTAATGGCTGTCAAGGAAAACAATGACGGACGGGCACATGCCCAGCTCTTAGCTCCATTTATCAATGAAATACTGCGGGAACACAATCTCACAACAGTGGATTTAGACGCCGTTGCTGTGAGCGAAGGTCCCGGTTCGTATACGGGTTTGCGTGTAGGAGTGTCTACTGCCAAAGGAATTTGCTATGGAGCAAACAAACCGCTGATAGCTGTTAATTCACTGTTGTCGTTGGCCTATCTTGCTATCGAAAAGCGGATATTGCCGTCGGATGATTGCCTTATTGCACCTATGATTGATGCACGCCGCATGGAAGTGTATACGGCTTTGTACGATGCGCAAGGCTCACAAGTAGCTACGGTAGAAGCCAAGATCATTGACGAAACAAGTTTTGCCGGCGTGTTGGCTACACAGCCTGTCCTTTTCATCGGCGATGGTGCCGGCAAGTGCCGCCCGCTGTTGCAACACCCCAATGCGCACTTTGCAACAATCACCGCATCGGCGGCTGGTATGTTGGTGCCGGCGACAGCGGCATTCACGCAAAAACAATTTGTAGATACTGCCTATTTCGAACCGTTCTACCTCAAGGATTTTGTGGTAACTACTCCGAAAAAGAAAAACCCTTGAAGGGATCTGAACTCTTCAAGGGTTAGCTAATCTATATGAATTTAGCCACCGGGCTGTCTTTCTTTATCAAACCTCGCAAATCGGCATAGGGGAGGACTACTTTGAATTCGCCGTACGCATACGGTGCAATCTCGTAACGGTTATAAATAAACGTAACGCCTTCGGCAGTTACCAGGAAGTTATTGTTAGGCACGATATTTTTGATTTCGAAACTCTGTGCTTCCAATTCGCTTGCGGTGCTTATCTTTTGTGCAACCATCACTTCTTTAACTAATAAATTAGTGAGCGAATCTTTTGCCTCGGCGGTAAAAATATCGTTGTAGCCGAGCAATTGCCCGTCTTTCACGTTAATCACGTAGCCATTGAGTAACTCCATACCATGGGCGCCGCCTGTATAGTCGTAACTGATAACAGTGAATGCCAACAAGCCGCCTTTGTTGAAATCGATAGCAGTGCGTACAATTTTTTCGGAGGCAAACAACGAGTATGGGAAATCTTTTGTTTTCAACGAATCTACTATTTTTTTGTAGTCGGTTTCCAACGCCTTGTAGCCGTTTAGGTAATCACTCTCAAATGCCGAATAGGCTTCGAAAACAGGCAGTGTGGCATATTTTTCGCCGAACGATTTGCTTACGAAGATAGCTTGCATGGTTTGCAGCACCGCCTTGTCTGTATAGTCGAGCGGGTAGGTGAAACCCAATGTAAATTTACACGATGGCTTGGCTGTGTCGTTGAACAGGTGGCACACGGTATCGGTACGTATCGAATCGAAAACAATAGCATTGTCGGCAGTGGGGCTTCCATTGCCGCCACAGCTTGCCGAGAAAGCCACGTAGGTAATGATGCAAAGAGCAAAAAATATCTTTTTCATAATAAAATGTATTTATGGATTTAAGTTACAAAGGTAGTGTTTTTTAGTGTAAACTAATTGTTAATTACAGTTTTTCGCATTTACTGGTATTTTTATAACAATTTTTTACTTTTTTACTTGTTTTTTCTAAAAAATGTTACTAACTTCGTAGTGTCTTTTATTTAGAAGAAAATTTTAAAAAAATATAAAAATATGGCAAGAGAAATTAAATTTAGCCTCCTGTACCGTGACATGTGGCAATCGTCCGGTAAGTACCAACCGCGCGTAGACCAACTTAAGCAAATTGCCCCTGTTATTATTGATATGGGCTGTTTTGCACGTGTAGAAACCAATGGTGGCGCTTTTGAACAAGTGAACCTGCTCTACGGTGAAAACCCGAACGTTGCTGTTCGTGAGTTTACCAAACCTTTTAATCAGGCAGGAATATTGACGCACATGCTCGACCGCGGGCTGAATGGCTTGCGTATGAATCCGGTGCCTGCCGATGTGCGTAAATTAATGTACAAAGTAAAAAATGCGCAAGGAGTGAATATCACTCGTATTTTCGACGGATTGAACGATGTGCGCAACATTATTCCGTCTATTAAATATGCGAAAGAAGGCGGCATGACGGCACAAGCTTCGTTGTGTATTACCTATTCGCCCATTCATACGGTAGAGTACTATGTGAACATGGCTAAACAATTGATAGAAGCCGGTGCACAAGAAATCTGCTTGAAAGATATGGCCGGTATCGGCCGTCCGCACAGCGTTGGCCAAATTGTGAAGGGCATTAAAGAAATGGCACCCAATATTATTGTGGATTACCACGGACACAGCGGCCCGGGCTTCTCGGTAGCTTCAATGCTCGAAGCAGCGAAGAACGGTGTAGATGTGATTGACGTGGCGATGGAACCGCTGTCGTGGGGCATGGTGCACCCCGACGTGATTACCATTCAAGCCATGTTGAAAGACGCGGGTTTCAAAGTAGCCGATATCAATATGAATGCATACATGGAAGCACGCCGCTTGACACAGACGTTTATCGACGATTTCCTCGGTTACTTTATCGATCCGGGCAATAAGGTAATGACATCATTGCTTGTTGGCTGCGGCCTCCCAGGCGGTATGATGGGCTCGATGATGGCCGACTTGAAGGGGATGCACAACGCAATTAATATGGCGTTGCGCACGAAAGGCAAACCCGAAGTGGCGTTCAACGACCTGGTGGTACAACTGTTCCAGGAAGTAGAATATGTATGGCCTAAACTTGGTTACCCGCCGCTGGTAACGCCGTTCAGCCAATATGTGAAAAATATTGCGTTGATGAATATTCTTGCAATGGCCAAAGGCGAACCGCGTTTCTCTACGGTCGACAAGGATAGCTGGAATATGATACTGGGTAAAATGGGTAAACTTCCCGGCACACTGGCACCCGAAATTGTGGAAATTGCGAAGAAAAATAATTTGGAATTCTATACCGGCGACCCGCAAACGCCGTACCCCGATGCGTTGGATGCATTCAAGAAAGAAATGAAAGAAAACAATTGGGACTTCGGAAAAGACGACGAAGAATTGTTTGAACTGGCCATGCACGACCGTCAATACCGCGACTACCGCTCGGGTATTGCCAAGGAACGTTTCAACACTGAACTCGAACAAGCGAAAGCCAAAGCCGGAGCTCCTATTGTGGTGTCGCGCCCGGTAGTGGAAGTGCCGAAATTCGATGTAGCCAAAGTGAAAGAGATGTATCCGTCGGCACAACCTGTGCAAGCGCCCGTGAAAGGTAAAGTAATTTGGCAATACGACATTGATGATAAATCGACAGCGCCGGTGGTAGGCACCGAATTTAAGAAGGGTCAAACCGTGTGCTACGTGCAATCGTACTATGGTATTGAGCCTGTAGTAGCCCTTACCGACGGCAAAGTGGTGCAAATTGAAGCGAAACAAGGCGAAGATGTGGTAAAAGACCAAGTACTTGTATTCTTGAATTAATAATAGTACTCAAGATTCAAAGTTCTACGCCGGATGCAATTAAATGCACCGGCGTAGATTTATTAAAGACAATGCTGAATTTTGCTGCCATAGATTTTGAAACGGCCAACCAGCACCCGAGCAGCGTATGTAGCGTAGGGGTGGTTATCGTGTTGGGCGGGCAGGTAGTCGAGCGTTTTTACCGCCTCATTCGCCCGCAGCCGAATTTTTATACCTATTGGAATACCCGTGTGCATGGCCTCACACGCAACGATACCGATGTGGCCGAAGAGTTCCCCGATGTGTGGAGCGCTATTGCCCCAAAGTTGCAAGGCTTTCCGCTGGTGGCACACAACAGCCCGTTCGACGAGGGTTGCTTGAGAGCCACACATGCGGCTTACGGTATGCCGTATCCGAAATACAAATTCTATTGCACTTGTCGCACCTCGCGTGCAGTGTTCGGAAAAACGTTACCTAATCACCGGCTACAAACCGTAGCAGCGCACTGTGGCTTTAATTTGCAAAACCACCATCACGCCCTTGCCGATGCCGAGGCCTGCGCTGCTATTGCGTTACGTATTTTGTAGGTTGAGCTTTGGGATAAATCTGTAAATTGTAAATCAATCAATCTGTAATTTTTTTTGTATCTTTGAAGGTTAAAATGTAACTTTTATGGAACAACAAAAAGAATTGAATATCGAACTGACGCCCGAGGTGGCCGAGGGTTCGTATGCTAACTTTGCGGTAATATCGCATTCGCAAAGCGAGTTTGTGCTGGACTTTGTGTGCATCCTTCCGGGAATGCCAAAGGCGCAAGTGAAGAGCCGCATTATCCTTACGCCCGAACATGCCAAACGTTTGCTGGGCGCCTTGCAGGACAACGTGCAGAAATACGAAGCCAGTCATGGTAAAATCAAGCTAAATGAAAATACCATGGCATTGCCTATGTCGTTTGGAAGCACCACGGCGCAAGCCTAATTTAAATGGAGAATGGAGAATTGAAAATGGAGAATGAAAATAATTCTCAATTAACACATCAGTCACAAAATTACCAAATATATAACTTATGACTAAACCCTTGAAGATTGTAGTGCTGGCCAAGCAAGTGCCGGACACACGCAATGTGGGTAAAAATGCGATGAAAGAAGACGGCACGGTGAACCGCGCGGCGCTTCCCGCTATTTTCAACCCCGAAGATCTGAATGCGCTGGAACAGGCGCTGCGTTTGAAAGACCGGATTCCCGGTTCAACTATTCAATTGCTGACCATGGGCCCGGGCCGCGCGGCCGACATTATCCGCGAAGGTTTGTTCCGTGGTGCCGATGGCGGCGTGTTGCTCACCGATCGTAAGTTTGCAGGCGCCGATACGCTGGCTACTTCGTATGCTTTGTCGCAAGCCATTCGCAAGATGAACCCCGATGTGATTATTGCAGGCCGCCAGGCTATTGACGGCGATACGGCGCAAGTGGGGCCGCAAGTGGCCGAGAAGCTGAACTGGCCGCAGGTAACCTATGCCGAAGATATTACCAATTATGATGGCAAAAAGTTAACCATCAAACGCCGTTTGGAGCATGGGGTGGAAACCGTATCGGCTACGTTGCCGTTGGTGGTTACCGTGCATGGTTCGGCGCCCGAATGCCGTCCACGCCATGCCAAGCAATTGATGAAATATAAACATGCCAAAACCATGACCGAGTTGCAGGAAGCAGTTAGCGACTACGCTGCCGAGCTGCATAATGCCGACTACTTACGCATTACCGAGTGGGGTGTTGCCGATGTGGGGGGCGACGAAATTCAATTCGGCCTGTCGGGCTCGCCTACCAAGGTGAAAAAGATAGAGAACATTGTGTTCCAAGCCAAGGAATCGAAAAAACTTACTGCTTCCGATGCCGATATCAATAGTTTGATACAGGAATTGATGGCAAGCCACACAATAGGTTAATTTAAAGATTTAATCATTCAAAAATTCAATGATTGAATACGAAATCTTTAAATCTTTAAACTTTTAAATCTTTAAATTGTATGAATAATATTTTTGTTTATTGCGAAATTGAAAGCGGCAAAGTGGCCGATGTGAGTGTGGAATTGCTCACCAAAGGTCGCGGACTGGCAGCACAACTGGGCTGTAAAGTCGAAGCGCTTGCTATTGGCCATAATCTGGCAGGCATCGAAAAAGAACTGGCACATTATGGCGCCGATGTGGTGCATGTGGCCGATGATGCACGTTTGGCTCCGTTCCGTACGTTGCCGCACGCTGCTATTACCATTGGTTTGTTCAAAGAAGAGAAACCGCAAATTGCACTGTTCGGCGCTACCAGTGTAGGGCGCGACTTGGCGCCGCGCGTATCGAGCGCACTGAAAAGCGGCTTGACGGCCGACTGCACGAGCCTCGAAATTGGCGACCACACGGATACGAAAGGCAACAGTTATAAAAATCTGTTGTACCAAATCCGTCCGGCTTTCGGCGGTAACATCATAGCTACGATTATCAACCCCGAGTGTCGCCCGCAGATGGCAACGGTGCGCGAAGGCGTGATGAAAAAAGAACCGGTGGCTTCTCCGAAAGCCGCCGAGGTAAAGAAAATCGACGTTAAAAAATACTTGAACGATACGGAGGTTGTGGTAGAAATC
>JAVBNJ010000048.1:0-7036 GCA_031551625.1 Bacteroidales bacterium
AAAAGTGCGAATGCCCATAACCATTGGCTTTGGCGTAGGGTTGTTCAGAAAACAACTTGCGTATTTCGTCGTATGCTTTTATATAGGTAATCGGGTTCGAGCGCGACGAGCGGCCTATCGGGTTCTGGTCAATCATTTCGATTGATTTGAAATGCTTCACATCGCCTTGCAGCGAATCGTGCAAACCGGGTTTGCCGCCGGTATATTGTTCGGTAAGCCGTGCCAATGCAGGATATAAAATATTCTTAACGAGCGATGATTTACCGCTGCCGCTCACCCCCGTCACCGCCACAAATCCATTGAGCGGGAAGCGTACCGTGATATTTTTCAAATTGTGTTCGCGTGCACCTACCACTTCTATGTAATGGTTCAGGTGGCGGCGCGAAGCCGGCGTGCCGATCACTTCATCACCTGTAAGATAAGCCCATGTAAGCCCCCCTCCGGCTCCCCCAAGGGGGAGAGAAGCTCCACCCCTTCCCGAGGGAAGGGAGTGCAAGTAATTTTCTATTTGCGTTAAAACACTTTCAATATTTCCCAATACTTCTTCGTTGGTAAAACGAACAACGGTATAACCCTGTTCTTTCAAAAACAACGTTCGTTGCTCGTCTCTTTCAGCAACAGTTGGATCATTATGGTAACCGCCATCAACTTCAATTACCAACTTTTTTTCTAAACAAATAAAATCAACAATAAATCGATCAATAATGTGTTGCCGTTGAAATTTGAAACCGCCGACCTTTTGCTTCCGAATGTGCTCCCACAAAACAGACTCTGCTTGTGTTTCCTGTTTTCGATTTTTCGTTGCCAGTTCTTTCAACATTCCATAATCCGAATTCCGTGCCGTTTGAAACGGGTATGACACCCCTTGGAGAATGGGTTGACCCGATTCGGCCTCCCACCCTTGGGGGGACTGAGGGGGGGCTCCTTGATAGACTATTTTGCCGCCGTGACGCCCGGCTAACGGGCCTATGTCAATAATCTCATCGGCGGCACGGATTATATCTTCTTCGTGCTCTACCACCACTACCGTATTACCCACATCGCGCAGCTGTTTCAGTACTTTCACCAACCGTTGCGTATCGCGCGGGTGCAGGCCTATCGACGGCTCGTCAAGAATATACAGCGAGCCAACCAGGCTACTGCCGAGCGATGTCGCCAAGTTGATACGCTGGCTTTCGCCGCCGCTCAATGTGTTCGACAGCCGGTTGAGTGTTAAATACCCCAAGCCGACATCCAAAAGAAATTGCAACCGGTTGCGTATTTCAATCAAGGCGCGGCCGGCCACTTTTTGTTCATACTCCGCCAATTCCAAATCTTCGAAAAAGCGGTGTAACTTTTCGACGGACAGCAATACCAATTCGGAAATAGTCTTCCCTCCCATCCGTACATAGCTTGCTTCCTTGCGCAATCGCGCGCCTTTACAGTCGGGGCACGTGGTTTTACCCATGTAGCGGCTGAGCATAATACGGTATTGGATTTTATACTTGTTCGATTCCAGCATGGCAAAGAAATCGTTCAATCCCGTGAAATAGTTATTACCCGACCACAACAGCGCCCGTTGTTCATCGGTCAGTTCGTGGTACGGTTTGTGTATCGGGAATTTGAATTTTGCCGCCTTCTCAATAAGTTTCAGCTTGAACTCTTTCATTGTATCGCCACGCCAGCAGGCAATCGCATCGTTGAATACGGAGAGCGACCGGTCGGGAATAACCAGTTCCTCGTCTATACCAATAGTTTTTCCATAACCTTCGCAGCGCGGACAAGCGCCCAACGGATTATTGAAGCTGAACAAATGCTCCGTAGGCTCTTCGAATGTAATACCATCGGCTTCAAAACGCGATGAAAATTCTACTTTTACTTTTCCGTCGCCTTTGGGCGATTCCACATAGCAAAATCCATCGCCTTCGGCAAAAGCGGTTTGCACACTGTCGGCCACACGGCTCAACATTTCCGTATCGCCGGTAACAGCCATACGGTCTATCAGCAAACGGATTTTTTTCTTGGCATATTTTTCAATTTTCGGCAATATCTCTTCTACGCGCAATACTTCGCCCTCTACTTCCACCCTTGTAAAACCTTCGTTTTGCAAAAGCGTAAGTTTTTCGACCAGTCCCATTTTCCCCGGTAATACCAATGGCGACAAAATATACAACTTAATACCTTTTGGTTGTAGCGCAATAAAATTCACCACATCGGTTACCGTGTGCCGTTTTACCTCATTGCCGGTAACCGGCGAAAACGTACGCCCTATACGGGCATACAATAATTTCAGATAATCATATACCTCGGTCGAGGTGCCCACGGTGGAACGCGGGTTGCGCGTGTTCACTTTTTGCTCAATAGCAATAGCCGGTGGAATACCGGTAATAAAATCGACATCGGGTTTATTAACACGCCCCAAAAACTGCCGTGCATAAGCCGACAGGCTTTCAACGTAACGGCGTTGCCCTTCGGCAAACAGCGTATCAAATGCCAACGTCGATTTGCCGGAACCCGAAAGCCCTGTGATAACAACTAACTTATTGCGTGGAATTTTCACCTCAATGTTTTTGAGGTTGTGCATCCGTGCACCTTTTATGTGGATATAGTTTTGTGCTTCCAATGATGTATTTTTTTCAGGAATGCAAAGATACGAAAAAAGGAAGACAAATTCCGTTCTCCCTTCAGCCTATTACCGTAGATGGAAAAAAAATTTTTAGTTGTTTAATGTACGCTTAATTAACCTTATTGTATCTAATAATTCCGGTATTTTATTTTTACAAGTATTATAGATTACATTCGCATCAACACCTGTATAGTGATGTGTAATAATATCCCGCATTGCCATTACTTTCTTCCATTCCACTTGCGGGTATTTCCCCAATAATTCACCGGCGGTTGTTTTATCTAACTTCTTCAATAATTCCCCTGTTACAATCAATTGCATACAGATGGAATCCATTATTAAAATACCGCTCGGATTATGATTAAAATCATCAACGGTACGTATTTCTTCAAACCGGATTACTATTTTCCCTACAGCTTCTTCTATTTGCGACACAATTTCTATCGCCAGTAATTGGTCAGGCATACACCACCTCCTTATCGATTTGATGTTTTAGAAATGCATTCATTGTATCGCTGTAATTAATTACATCGACATGCTTATGGTACAACTCTTCCAAATCCATTTTTATGCCTGCCATAGTAAACAAATCAGGTTGCACGAGTTTAATTACAATATCCACATCGCTGCCTGGAGCGTCTTCGTTACGAGCAACCGACCCAAAAATGCCAATAGCCAAAATACCGTACTTACCGGCATTTTGCTGCTTATAGCTCTTCAGTACAGATATAGATTCGGTAATAGACATAGCGATAAAACATTTTTACAAAGATACAAAAGTTTTTATCATGTTTCGTGATAAATAAAATGGTTATAAGCCCTATTCTGACTGGAATATAGAAAGGCTACTTCATCACTTTTATATCTTCCCAGTAATACTCTTCCCACGCTTTATAAACGCCCGTTCGCAGCGTGTTTTCATAAATCTTTTTAATTTCTTCCAACCCTTTTTTATTTTTTGTCCGGCTGTATTCCTGCGCCAATAGGAAAGCCGACCGCAAGTAAAATGATGTCATGGCGGATATACGCGGGATATCATTATCTACAATGGTTTTATAGTCTTTAAAATTAGCTGGATTTTCAATCAATTTTTTTAATTGCACTACGTTCCGGTCGTGCTTTGTATCCTTTGTTTTCACGGGTAGTAATTTCGACACCAGCCCACAATCCTGCGTATATTCATTCAATCCGCCAAGCAACTCGGTAACCGCACCATTCGAGAAATAAACAGGGCGCTCCCATGCATTCGTTTCCACAATGTGTAACAACACAGCCCGCTGCGGACTCAAGAAAGTACGCTTTTCCACGCGGTTTTCCTGCTTCATGCGGGTGGTTACCAAATCCGGTTCTACTGTCCACTCCATTGCCGCCTTTTTAGACAGCTTCAATTGTTTTTTCAACGGTGCAGATATTGGAATCGTCACGGTTGTTGTATCCCATTTGTACGGATGTATATCTTCAACCTGTTCTTCGGTCAGGCCTATCTTAACCTCCCGCACCGCAGAGTGCAAGCCCTTTTTCAAGAACGACACATACCATGGCCGGTCGATATTTCCAATGGGTATAACGGTGATATCTTTCCGCAGGTTTTCGTGCAATTGCAAGTACATGCACACATCGAAATCCGGATTACCACCGGCAAAGAAAATAGCATGCTGCTCGCACGATGTTAGTAAATTGCGCCCATATTCCAGCAGCCAGGCCGGATAAGCGCCTTTGTCGTAGGCTTTTTTATAAATCAGACGCAGGCTATCGGCCTCGTAATGCTGCATGTAGCGAAATGCATTGGCACTGCATTCCGCCCCATAAAAGTATTTAGCATCGCCGTAGTCCGGTTTTAACTCCAAGGCTTTTTCGAGGTATTGGAACACTTTATCGGAATACTGTTTGTTGTAGCCTTCCAATGGGCGGCTGTCGTAAGCATTGTAGTGCGTATAAAAGCCCAACAGGTAATACACTTCAGGATCTTTTGGCGTAGCTTTTTCTGCTTTTTTCAACAGTTCGATGGCTTTGTCATACTGTTCCGCCTTGAATGCGGCTACCGCCTGTTCCTTTAGCGATTTTCTCTGGGCATAAATGGCTGGACTAGCGCACAGCAGCATTGCAAACAATAAAATTAAATTCCGTTTCATATTTTCACATTTTTCACTATCCTTAACACAGGGTGCATTCTGTTAGGATTTATTATCTTTTACCTTTTTCTTTAATTGCTGGCTTTTTTGTTTCTCCGGTAAATAATTATCTCCGGACACCACACTCTCCCCTGTTTCCTGTTCGAGTGCTTTTCGTGCATTAGCCACTTGCACCTTATGCTTTTTACCATCGGCCGCTACCATTTCAACTGGGGGACAAATTGTCCCCCAGTTGAAATTTAACTGCGGGTCGCGTTTTTTCATTTTCTTGATGTAGTCTTTGGCATCGACGGTATCCGTCAATATTTCTACCACATCCTGAACAGAAAAGTACCATTTCTCTTCTTTTTCGTCCCAGGTAGTTCTGATTTTTTTTATGTCACTCATAATTTGAAAAAGATATATGCACAAAGATATAAAATTTCAAGTAGAGAATAAATTATCTCCTACTTGAAATAACAAAGGGTGAAAGAAAAACCTTTCACCCTTCATACTTTTGCGCATTCGTGCGTTTATCTATTTTTCAATCCGTATCCGCGCATCTACGGCTACTACTTTTTCGGCAGTGCCCAACAACGGGTTCAAGTCCATTTCAAAAATTTCGGGAGCAGCTTCGCACAAGGCCGACACACGCATTACCACATCGGTAAATATGGCTTCGTTCACCGGCTCCTGACCGCGCACCCCTTCAATAATTTTGTAGCTATGCAGGCGTTTGATCATGCTTTCGGCTTCGGGTTTCGAGATAGGTACAATGCCGGTGTTTACGTCGTGCAATACTTCGATGAAGATACCTCCCAGTCCGCACAATACCATGTGGCCGAACGATTCGTCGCGCTTGGCGCCCACGAACAGTTGCGTACCGGTCAACATCGGTTGTAGCATGATGGCTGTGGTGTCTTTGATCTTGATCATGCGATCAAACTCGCGACGCACGGTTTCGTCGTCTTTCACGTTGAGTACGACACCGCCTACGTCCGATTTATGTACGGGGCCCACCACTTTCATTACTACCGGCATGCCCAGTTTGTGAGCGGCTTTCACGGCCTCTTCAGCCGAGGTAACCACTGCTTCGCCGGCACGCGGAACACCTGCGGCATCCAGCAATTCCTGTACCTTATCGGGGCTCAGGTAGCCGTTTCCGGCGTTGTCGATAATGGCGCGGATGGCTTTGGTATCCACTTTCGGCTTTTCGAATGTTTCGACTGCCGGAGCAGGCGTATTCATTATTTTTGCCAAGGCGGTACCGAAAATCACCTCGTCGGGGAAGTTGATACGGCCTTTGGCTATGAAGTGTGCTATCTCGTCCTTCACATTAACAATTGAGGTCAGCACAGGGTAAATCGGTTTCTTGCACACTTTCATCTTTTCGTCGAGCAAGTCGTACACATCGTATACGGGGAACAAGCCCGGGCTGCCGAAAATCACAGCCATCGCATCGATATTGTCGAAGTCGTTTTCGCAAGCATCAATAATATAGCCTAACTGCTCGGCGGTACCTGTTGCCAAAAAGTCAATAGGATTGGACACCGACGAACCACCGAATAATTTTTCGAGCAATGCTTTTGCTTTCGGCCCTTCGATATGGGGCACTTGCAGGCCGTTGTTCGACAAGGCGTCGGTCAACATTACAGCAGGGCCGCCGGCATGGGTAATCACAGCAATATTGCGTCCCTTCGGAATCGGGTGCATGAATATAGAAGCCACGGTAACCAATTCTTCGCGGCCATAGCAGCGCACGATACCGGCTTTACGGAACAACGCATCGACTGCCACATCGGGGCTGGCCAGCGCACCGGTGTGCGACGAGGCGGCACGGCTGCCGGCTTCGGAGCATCCGGATTTGATAGCCGCAATGCGGCAACCTTTGCGGATAAGCGACGAAGCGTGTTTCAACAACATCTCGGGTTTGGCAATGCTTTCCATGTACAGCAGTTTCACCGGCGAGCTCTTGCCCGGCACATAGCTTTCGTCCATGTATTTCAACACATCTTCCACGCCCATTTGTGCGCTGTTCCCTACTGAGTACACGCTGGAGAATGTCAAGCCTTTGGTCACGCCTGTTTCGAGGATAAACACAGCCGTGGCGCCCGATGCGGTAATGAAATCCACGCCTTTATCTTCAAACTTAGGAATGGGGCGGGTAAATACGCCTGCATAATTTTTGTTCATCACACCGATACAGTTGGGGCCAATGAGGCAACCGCCCGTTTCGTTGATGGTTTTTACAATTTCGGCTTCGAGGCGTGCGCCTTCTTCGTTTTCTTCGTGGAAACCGGCCGAAAGGATGATGAATGCT
>JAVBNJ010000137.1:0-10063 GCA_031551625.1 Bacteroidales bacterium
CGTGCCAAGGAATTGACCATTGTACTTACACAACCCGCGCTGCTGCAAGCTGCACAGACCGATGCCCAGAAAGCCGATAGTACCCTGAGCCCCGAAGCAAAAACAGCTATCGCTGGAATGAAAACCATGCCGCTATATTACTGTTGCATGACACCGTACGACGATAAATTTACCGGCATCCACATTTTGTTCGACAAAGAAAATGTAACTAAAACTTTAGGAGAAGTAGTGTCGGCCGCAGGTTGCAAGCAATTGCGCATTGCCGAAACGGAAAAATATGCGCACGTTACATTCTTCTTCTCGGGAGGCCGCGAAGAAACGTTCCCCGGCGAAGAACGTATCCTGATTGCCTCGCCGAAAGTGGCTACCTACGACCTGAAGCCCGAAATGAGTGCGGTGGAAGTGAAAGAAGCATTGGAAAAAGAATTGAATAAACAAACATTCGACTTGGTGGTGCTAAACTTTGCCAATGGCGACATGGTTGGGCATACCGGCATATTTGATGCCGTGTGCAAAGCCGTGAAAACAGTGGACGAATGCGCCGGCGAATTGGTGAAAGTGGCGCAGGCTAATGGTTATACGGTGCTCATTACTGCCGACCACGGTAATGCCGATCATGTGGAAAACCATGATGGCTCGCCGAACACGGCACACTCGTTGAACCCGGTGCCGTTCATTGTGGTGGACAACGATATTAAAACCGTGCATAACGGTGTGCTGGCCGATATTGCTCCCACTATTTTGAAGTTGATGAATATTCCGCAACCGAAGGAAATGACGGGAAAAGTGTTAATATAGTAGAAAAATGTTTTATTATTTCCGAAAACCACTGATGGTTTTCTATGATAATACAAAAAATAACAAAGGGCGCAAATTGTTTTGTCCCTTTGTTATTGCTATTAGCGTATAAACATCAACTCACGATACTTTGGCAGCGGCCACATTTCATCGTCAATAATACGCTCCAGCTTGTCAGCGTTGACACGTATTTCTTTCATGTATGGTAATACTTTTTCAGTATACGCTTTAGCACGTTTTGGAAAATCTTCAATCTCGTTTGCCTTCTTGCGCCCGGCCACCATTGCGCTTACCAGCTCGCGAATGTTTTTGATATACCCGCCGATCTTTTTGATGGATTGCAGTTGCGGTGTCGCTAATTCATTGTACTCTTCTTTCGTCAGAAGTTCTTTTAGTCCGCGTACATTCTCAATCAAGCTATTTTGGTAGCGGATGGCCGTCGGGATAATATGATTGATGGCCAAATCGCCCACCACGCGCGCTTCAATTTGAATTTTCTTAACATAAATTTCGTTAAAGATTTCATAACGGCCTTTTACTTCGTTCTCGGTAAGTACATTATAAGTATTGAACAATTTGACCGACGCGGGTTCCAAGAATGCCTTGAATGCTTCAGGTGCATCTTTCACAGCACGCAATCCGCGTTGCTTGGCTTCAACAATCCATTCGGCACTGTAACCATTGCCCTCGAAGCGTATGGCTTTCGACTCGTCAATGAATTTACGCAACACTTGAAAGATTGCTTCATCTTTCTTTATTTCTTTTGCAATCAATGCATCGGTTTCTTTTTTAAAATGCTCGAGTTGCTCAGTTACTGCACTGTTGAGTACCATCATCGGCAACGCACAATTACTCGACGAGCCCACAGCGCGAAATTCAAAGCGGTTACCCGTGAACGCAAATGTCGACGTGCGGTTACGATCGGTATTGTCCGGTAATATTTCCGGTATTTTCCCCACGACATCCAACTTCAATTCCGTTTTTTCGTCGGGTGTCATTTTTTTGTTGGTCACGCGTGAAACTAATGAATCCAGCGTTTCCGTAAGTGTAGCGCCCAAGAAAATAGACATGATGGGCGGTGGCGCTTCGCCTGCACCGAGACGTTGCATATTGTTCAACGACATGATGCTGCTCATCAGCAGGTAGTGATGCTCGAATACCGCACGTATGGCACACACAAAGAACGTAAGAAATTGCAGGTTGCTGCGTGGTGTCTTACCCGGCGACAACAAGTTCACCCCTGTATCCGTTATCAGCGACCAGTTGCAATGTTTGCCCGAACCATTTACTCCTGAAAATGGTTTTTCGTGGAATAATATTTTCAGATTATGCTTACCAGATACACGATGCATCAATGTCATCAGCAGCAAATTGTGATCAATGGCCAAATTCGCTTCTTCGTGCAGCGGTGCACACTCGAACTGCCCCGGCGCCGCTTCGTTGTGGCGTGTTTTCAGAAGTATGCCCAGCTTGTAGGCCTCGGTTTCGAACTCTTTCATAAAGTTCATAATCCGTACGGGAATCGCGCCGAAGTAGTGGTCTTCGAGTTGCTGGTCCTTGGCGGCAATGTGCCCCAGCAACGTACGTCCCGTGATTTGCAAATCGGGGCGCGCATGAAACAATGCTTCATCTACAGCAAAATATTCCTGTTCGATGCCCAACACGCTGTTTACTCGCCGCACATCCTTATCAAAATACTGGCATACATTGGAAGCCGCACGGTCTAACGCCTGCAGCGAACGCAGCAGCGGTGTTTTCTGATCGAGCGCTTCGCCGTTGTACGACACAAATATAGTAGGTATACACAACGTCTGGTCGAACACAAATGCCGGCGACGACGGATCCCAAGCGGTGTAGCCGCGCGCCTCAAATGTGTTGCGAAGGCCGCCATGCGGAAAGCTTGATGCATCGGGCTCTTGTTGTACCAGCGAGTTGCCGCTGAAATTTTCGAACACGCTGCCGTCTTTCGCGCGGTCGAGGAAGCTGTCGTGTTTCTCAGCGGTGGCATCGGTAAAGGGATGGAACCAATGCGTGTAATGCGTAGCACCGCGTTCCATTGCCCATGTTTTCATCCCCAGCGCAATCTGGTCAGCAATACGGCGGTCTATTTTTTTACCTTCGTCCACCGCGTTGACTACTGCACTATAGGCTTCGGGCGATAAGTATTGACGCATAGCTTTACGGTCGAATACATTTATCCCGAAATAATTTGAAGCCTGCTTGGGTTCCAAAAAAGTAATTTCTTTTACTCTACCCCCCATTTCTTCGAGGGCTTTTTGACGAAAATGACTCATTTTTTGAGAATTTTATTACAAAATGAAGATTACAGCCGCAAAATTAGCACTTTTTTTTAAAATTATTCAAATTTTCAAAAAGGCATTGCTAATTTAGTAGATATTTGTTAATTTTCATAAAGAAAAACAAGTTGAAGGAACATATAAGCAGAATGGGCATTGCTGTTTATACTACCGAAAAGCACAATAATTTTGTATGGTTAAACAGGGCAATGTCATTAAGATGTTGCAACTGTGCAAATTTATTTTTAAAAAAATTCCTATATTTGCTACTGTATAAAATTATTGTATTACAAACTAAAAATACATCCACAATGAAAACAATTTGCAAAACTATAACTTTGTTGTTGTGCCTTGCAATGGCGCACAACTTGTGGGCTACCGATGGTGGGTGGCCGAAGACCATTAATTTCGATAATGGGAAAATTGCCCTCTATCAACCGCAACCCGAAGCGCTGAATGGCAATAAGCTGAGCAGTGTGATGGCTATATCGGTTACCACTAACGGTAAAGACCCTGTGTTTGGCGCCGTATGGAGTAATGCTACGCTGGATATTGACCGCGACCACCGCACGGCCACTATTGAGGAATTTACAATTACGAGCGTAAAATTTCCCGATGTGAAAGATAGCAGCAAAATTAACGAGCTAAAAAAACTGCTGCAAGAACAAATTTTGAAATCGGGCATTACCGTGTCTATGGACCGTATTACAGCTTCGTTGGCCGACCAACAGCCGAACAGCAGCACAAGCCTGAGCAACAAGCCGCCGAAAATTATTTATGAAACAACACCTACCTTGCTGGTGTTGATAGATGGCGACCCGAAAGAGCAAACCGATAAAAACCTTGGATTGCAACGCGTGGTGAACACGCCGTTTGTAATGGTAGTAGGCGCCGACAAGAAGTATTACTTGTATGTGTCGGATAAATGGTTTGGCGCCACAGCGGCTACTGCTACCGACTGGAGCTACACGCAGAACCCGCCGAAAGACGTGGCAGCCATTACGCAAAAAATTGCCGATGCCGATAAAAATGCAGGCGATACAACCAAAGCAGCTTCCGATGTATTACCTGAAATTGTTGTTTCGACAGTTCCGGCCGAGTTGATACAAAGCAATGGAAAAGCCGATATGAAAGCTATTACGGGAACATCGTTACTGTATGTATCGAACACCGAAGATAATATTTTCATGAATATTACCGACCAGCATTATTATGTGTTGCTCTCGGGCCGTTGGTACAAGTCGGTTTCGCTCACTTCCAACGAATGGACATACGTACCGGGCGATAAACTTCCTGCCGATTTTGCAAAGATTCCCGAAGGGTCGCCCAAAGATATTGTGCTGGCTAATGTGCCCGGTACCGAAGCGGCACGCGAGGCTGTAACCGATGCACAGATGCCGCAAACCGCCAAGGTCGACCGCAAAACGGCTACCACTACTGTTGTCTACGACGGCAAACCGCAGTTCAAAAAAATTGCGGGAACAGATCTGGAATATGCCGTCAATACCAGCTCGACGGTGCTGAAAGATGGTAAAGATTATTATGTGGTGGACAATGGTGTGTGGTTTACTTCTACATCGGCCGAAGGGCCTTGGAAAGTAGCTACGGAGCGCCCTGCCGATGTTGATAAAATCCCTGCCGACAATCCGACCTACAATGTGAAATATGTGTATGTGTACGACGTAACGCCCGACTATGTGTGGATGGGTTACACGCCGGGCTATATGGGTTGTTATGTATATGGTGGCGTGGTAGTCTATGGCACGGGGTTTTACTATGCTCCGTGGTATGGTACAGTGTACTATCCGCGGCCGGTGACATGGGGTTTCAGCATGCATTACAATCCGTGGACAGGTTGGAGTATGGGTATTGGCGTAAATGTAGGTTGCTTCCACTTTGGTTTTGGCTATAATTTCAGTTATGGATACGGTTTTGCAGGTGGATGGTTCGGACCTCCGGTATTTTTCCCACCCTATCACTATCCCTATAGCCACTTCTACGGACCTGTGCGCCCTGTGGTGGTAGCGCCGCACAACAACATTGTCATAAATAATTACAATCATATTAACGTAAATCACGTCAACCGCAATGTATATAACCAGCGGACGGGTGTGACGACTAACCCGCGCAACCTTAGTGGCGTTACGCGCGTGAATCCACCTGCCGACAGAGTCAACAATTTAGGTGGTGCAACCCGTCGCGAGAATAACATGCAAGTAGGGCGCGACGGCAATTTGTACCAGCGTGGCGAAAACGGGCAATGGCAACAACGCGAGAATAACAACTGGAAACCGGCTCGCCAAAACGAAAGTCGCGATTTATCGAATACTCAACAAATGCGTAGCCGCGGCGAACAACGCACTACGAATTTCGAAAATCGTAGCGGATTTTCGCAACAACGTAGCGTACCGCAACGTAGTGGTGGACGCAGAAGGTAATTACGAATTAGTAATTCAAAATTAAGAAATACGAATAACCCCGCTTTGTAATAATTTTTCAAAGCGGGGTTTTTCTTATGTATACTTTTTTACTAAATTTTCAGTTCTCAATTTTACAATATTTCCTGAGTTGAACCTATTTGGTGAAAAATAAATTTGCACAGCAAAAAATAATTTGCTTTCTTTGCAATATTCAACGTTCTTTTAGTATAAGCTTTTATTCGACAATCTGAAACTTGGAAATTTTCATGTCGTAACAGGAATAAATTTATACTCACAACAACGTGAGTTTTATTTGTTGTTACGACAGGTATTCCAAGACCTCAGATTGCAAAAGTAAAACTCACATTTTCGTTTTAGGCTACAACTTATTGAATAACACAAAACGAGAATACAGGCAGCGAACAATAAATCGCCGCAAGGGAGATTTGTGGAAAATCGACAATGGTGCAAAGCATGCAACAATTCAATAACGAATAAAGCGTCAACGTAGCAGGGAAATTGGGTTTATCGTTTGTGTTTGTTAAGAAAATCCGATTCCCCTCGCTACAACAATATAAACTAAAAAATTAGTTAAATTTATTAAAATATGATGATTATGAAAAAAATCTACTTCTTATTATTTGTAATGCTTGGTATGCATTATAGTTTTGCGGCAAATTGCGTATCGGCTACACAAGTCGCTGCTGACTACAAAAACCAAACCGTCACCTTCAAGCTAACTTGGAATGCTTGCAATGGAATTGACCACTTGAATAAAGCTTGGTGCTTCATCGACTTCCAACCGGTGGATGCCGCTGGTAATGGCGGCACCTGGCAACGCGCCATCATCAGCGAAGCGCCATCTGTAACCAACGGTACTTATTCTATCGGCAACACAACAGGTTTCTATGTAACCGGTGTCAACGGTCAATCGGCAACTGTCACAGTAAAATTAAGCAATGCCGCCAGTTCATTTAATTGGTGTGCCTTTGCAACAGATCTTCCAGCGTATGTGATAGCCGATAATGGCACTTATCGTTTGCAGGGTACTGCTCCATTTGTGTTGACCGCAGCTAACGGAGAAACGCAAATCGTCCACAGCGAAACATTACCTGCGGCTAATTTACAAATAGAAGCCGTAGCATTGACCGATGCCACCAATGCTCCGAGCATGTTTTGTCCTTATACAGGAAGTGACTTATATCGCGATGCAACACATTTGTGCGGACACCGGCCAGGTGGAGCAAAAAATTGGGAAGCGTGGATAAAAGACTCGCGGGATGGAAAACTCTACCGAATCGTGCAATTATCCAACGGCTTGTGGACAATGGATGATTACTTAAATTACAAAGGACATTCCGCAGCAGTTAGTGAATTGTGTGGTAGCAACGCCGACCCTAATGGTACAGAATATTGGCGGCATGCATTAGCTTCTACTTATTCCACTCTTTGCCCTTCGGGTTGGCGATTACCCAACCAGACAGAATTTGAACTTACAATTAATAGTTGGAATCAATACCTGTCAAAAATTTTTAAAATTACCGGCGAAACATGCTGGACATCGTGGACTTCCTCTATTTGCCAATCAGGCTACATTTCTTTTGTTGTTTCCGATTGTTTGGGATATGGGGCTTATGGGCAAAGACTAACTTCAATTACCCCTATCTCATATCTATCCAACCAAAAGGTTTGTTTGAGCTGTCAGAGTAGTGAATATGTATATAGCGGCTATGCCCGTTGCGTGCGGTAAAACGCTTTTTTACATAGCAAAAAGAAGCCGAAGGTATTTTCCGTACCTTCGGCTTCTTTTTGCTATAAAAGATCAAATTATTCTGCTTTGCGCTCACGGCGTTCGCCACCGCGGCCACCGCTATTGCGGCGATCTCCGCCACGGCCACCACGGTCACCGCCACGACGGTCACCACCACCGCGACGTTCTCCACGTTCACCACCGCCACGGCGTTCGCCACGCTCGCTGCCCGCGCCAGCACCGCCGCTTACAGCAGCACTACCTACGTTGGGCGACAAATCGCGTTTGCCATATACTTCGCCGTTGCAAATCCATACCTTGATACCTAACACGCCTACTTTCGTATGTGCTTCGGCCAAAGCATAGTCAATATCGGCACGGAATGTCTGAAGCGGCGTCCGGCCTTCTTTCAGCATTTCGCGGCGGGCCATTTCGGCGCCACCCAAGCGGCCGCTGATAAGCACTTTAATACCTTCGGCGCCTACACGCATGGTCGATGCCATTGCCATGCGGATAGCACGGCGATACGACACGCGGCCTTCTACCTGACGGGCAATGTTGTTGGCAACAATAGCCGCATCAATTTCAGGGCGTTTTACTTCGTAGATATTGATTTGGATTTCTTTGCTGGTAATTTTCTTCAACTCTTCTTTGAGTTTGTCTACTTCCTGGCCACCTTTGCCGATAATGATACCGGGGCGTGCCGTGTGAATAGTAACAGTGATGAGTTTCAGCGTACGCTCAATCACAATTTTTGACAAGCTGGCCTTAGCCAGGCGAGCATTCAGGTATTGGCGGATTTTCGAATCTTCCAAAATCTTTTCGGCATAATTGGTGCCGCCATACCAGTTGGAATCCCAACCACGAATGATACCTAAACGATTACTGATAGGGTTTGTTTTTTGTCCCATAGTGATTAAGCTTCTGTTACTACTTGTTCTACTTCTTTTGCTTGTTTCGTACCCAACACAATCGTAACGTGGTTCGAACGTTTACGGATGCGTGCTGCACGGCCTTGCGGCGCGGTACGGATGCGTTTGAGCGAAGTGCCTTGGCCCACCATGATAGATTTTACTACCACATTACCGGCTTCGAGTTCTTTGCGGTCGGCTTCGTTCTTGCTTTCCCAGTTGGCAATAGCCGATTTCAACAGTTTTTCCAAACGCACTGAGGCTTCTTTCTTGGTATATTTCAACATATCCAAAGCCCGGTTTACTTCCACGCCACGTACTAAGTCTGCGACCAGGCGCATTTTGCGGGGCGAGGTAGGAACATCATTCAGCTTGGCAACAGCTGTCTGCTTCCTTATTTCTTTCAGCCTATCGGCCATCTCTTTTTTTCGTTTTCCCATTATCTTGGTACTTTATTCATTCAACATTAAATTACCTGTTACCCGAATGGCCTTTGAAGGTACGGGTGGGAGCAAACTCGCCAAGCTTATGGCCTACCATATTTTCGGTAACGTATACCGGAATAAATTTATTGCCATTGTGCACGGCAAACGTGAGGCCTACAAAGTCAGGCGAAATCATACTGGCGCGTGACCAGGTTTTGACTACCTCTTTTTTCTTTTTGCCTTCCATCATGTCCAACACCTTTTTTTCGAGGCTGGGTTCGATGTACGGGCCTTTTTTTACTGAACGACTCATAGTGTTTTCCTTATTTTATCCGGTTATTTTTTACGTCTTTCGATAATAAACTTCTTCGAAGTCTTTTTCGGGTTACGTGTCTTGTAGCCCTTAGCAGGAATGCCTTTGCGTGAACGTGGGTGTCCACCGGAAGCACGTCCTTCACCACCACCCATCGGGTGGTCTACAGGGTTCATAACCACACCACGGTTGCGCGGGCGGCGGCCAAACCAGCGGCTGCGACCTGCCTTTCCGTATTCTTCCAAGTTGTGGTCGGGGTTCGACACAGTACCTACCGTAGCACGGCATGTTACCAACACCATGCGTGTTTCGCCCGAAGGCAATTTCAACACGGCGTGGCTGCCTTCACGGGCAGTCAGCTGTGCATAAGCACCAGCACTGCGAGCCATGGCGGCACCTTGTCCCGGATGTAGTTCAATGTTGTGAATCAATGTTCCCAAAGGAACTTCAGAGAGGAACAATGTGTTTCCTACTTCGGGTGCCACACCGGCGCCCGATTGGATTTTTTGTCCTACCTTCAGTCCGTGGGGAGCCACAATGTAGCGTTTTTCACCATCGGCATATACTACCAATGCGATGCGCGCACTGCGGTTCGGGTCATACTCAATGGTTTTTACCGTAGCGGCCACTTTGTCTTTATTACGCATAAAGTCAATTACACGGTACATTTGCTTGTGTCCGCCGCCAATATAGCGCATGGTCATTTTCCCTTGGGCATTGCGGCCACCGCTTTTGCGTTTCGGTTCGAGCAATGATTTTTCGGGGGTATTACAAGTAATATCGTCGAATGCGCTGATAATCTTGTGTCGGGTACCGGGCGTTACCGGTTTGAATTTACGTACTGCCATAGCGCTTAAATATTTGCGTAAAAGTCAATTTTATCTTCTCCGGCGAGCGTAACAATCGCTTTTTTGTAGTGATTGGCACGGCCTGTCAATATACCGGCTTTCGTGAAGCGGCTTTTGCGTTTACCATGGTAGTTAACGGTGTTCACATCGGTTACCGTAACCCCGTACATGTCCTCAACCGCTTTTTTAATTTCCAATTTATTGGCGTGGCGGTCAACTACGAAACCGTAACGATTCAACTTTTCGCCCTGAATCGTCATTTTTTCGGTTACTAACGGCTTGATTATGATTTCCATTGTAA